>CAYZSR010000078.1:0-6423 GCA_964479715.1 uncultured Oscillospiraceae bacterium
TGCACACATAGGATAAATTATCAAGGTATCAGACACCGAAAAGAAAGATGACAAGACCGGCGATGACTAAAATCGCCCCGATGATAAAACGCGCCATCATTTCAGCTTCTATTGGAACCAGCGTAAAGCCCAGCAGCGCCACAAAAAGCGAGATGGGCAACACCGATAAAATCACCTCTTTAAATTTCGCAAACAGTATTTCCAAATAAACTCTCCTCTCCGGCCGTAACGGCCACCTAAAATTTTTGGGTCTTTAGGTCTTTAAAATAGTATTGTTCTATTCTGTTGCCCGTTATCATTTGCAGCAACGGGCGTTAGCGCTCAACCACTTCAAAGGTTGGCTCTTCATTTTCAATGGTTATCAGCCCGTAAGAAGGGCGCCGTGCCCGCCCGCGCGGAAAAAGCAGCGAGCCGGGACTGAACAAATGGATGTCGCCCCGTTTTTCATAGTGGGGGGCGTGGGTGTGCCCGTATAAAATAACATCGGCACCGGCTTCTTTGCCGCGGCGGTACAGCTGGTCTAGGCTGCGTTTTACGCCAAACTCGTGCCCGTGGGTGTAAAAGATAACCACCCCGCCAAACGCCGCCGCGCCGGAAAGCGGGTCATAACTGCTGAAATCACAGTTGCCCCGCACCCGATAAAAAGGCAGGCGGAGAAAATTGTCTTCAATAATGGTGGCGTCGTAGCTGCCGTCTCCTAAAAAGATAACGGCGTCCACCTCTTTTTCAAAAGCTTCAATAAAAGGGACCATGTCGCCGCCGGCTTGGTCGTGGGTATCGGAAAACACTAAAATTTTCATGCGTTATCTCTACTTTGCAACATTTTTCTATAAATTTCGCTGCGGGGGTGCCCCGTTGCCTGAGCGGTTTGTTTGGCGGCGTGGCTAAAAGAAAGCCCGTTTTGCGCCACCTGCTGCAAGCCAAGCGCCGCCGCTTCATCCAGCGTTAGCGTTTGCTCTTCAGCCGGGCTGGCACCCGCTACCACCAAAACAAATTCACCACGTGGGGTGTTTTCGGTGTAATACAGCGCCGCCTCTTGCAGCGTTGTTTTGTTAATTTCTTCGTACTTTTTCGTCAATTCACGGCATATGGTAAGCGAGCGCTCGCCGCCAAAATGCTTTTCCATAGCGGTTAACGTACCCGCCAGCTTATGCGGCGCTTCATAAAAAACAAGGGTGCGTGTTTCGTCGGCAAGGGCGCTCAGCGCCGTGTCCCTTTCGCTACGTTTTGCCGGTAAAAACCCTTCAAAAACAAAACGGGCGGTGTCTTGCCCCGATACGCTAAGCGCTGCAACCACCGCGCTGGCGCCCGGTATAGGCACCACTTTAAGGTGGTGCTGGTGCGCTTTTTTAACCAACGTTTCGCCGGGGTCGCTAATGGCGGGGGTACCGGCGTCGCTGCACAGCGCAGCGCTTTCGCCGTCCAGCAGGCGGCTGATAATAACATCGCTTTGCTGGCGGGCGTTGTGCTCGTGGTAGCTTATCAACGGCTTTTTTATATTTAAATGGTTTAACAGCCGCAGCGTTACGCGGGTGTCTTCGGCGGCGATAAAATCAGCCGTGGCGAAGGCTTCAGCGGTGCGGCTGGTGATGTCTTGCAAGTTGCCGATGGGGGTGGCAACAACAAATAATGTTCCGGGCATGGCACTCCTTACTGCAAATGGCTTTTATCAAGATAAAAGCGGGCACGCTAAGTGCCCGCTTGTCTTGAACTTTATTCTTCGATAATTGAGCCGGTGGGGCAAGTTTCAACGCAATCTCCACACTCGGTGCAGAGGTCTTGGTCGATTTCGTAAATGTCATCGCCCATGCTCAGGGCATCGACGGGGCAAACGCCTTCGCAAGACCCACAGGCAATACAGTCATCTTGAACTACAAAAGCCATAACTACTTAAACTCCCTTTCTTTTACTATAGACAAACGGATAATACCTTAAAGGCACTCCGTTCATTATTTTACCACAGAAAAAATATTTTTCAACTGTGTTCTATAGTAAAATTAGTGAAGCGGTTCGTCATCGCTTTCTTCGCCGTTGGCGTTCAGCTGCTCATAGGCGGGGTCGGGCTTGATGGGCGGGCGTTTGCCGCCACGGATGTATTCACAATCGGTGCGCTTATAATAATTTTGCGCCACCTCTTCTTGTTCCATTTTTACTTTAAGCATGCCGCTAATTAAGTTTACCTCAGTTACAACGCCAACGCCGTCGGGCGTTTTCACAGTGCTTCCGATATCCGGCGTTACTTTGTTTAAATAATCGTACGCCGGTTCTTCAAAGGCAAGGCAGCACATCAGCCGCCCGCAGTTGCCGGATATTTTGCTGGGGTTGAGCGATAGGTTTTGCTCTTTCGCCATTTTTATAGAAACCGGCTCAAAACTTTGCATAAAGCGGCTGCAGCAAAATTCTTGCCCGCAAATGCCCATGCCGCCGGTCATTTTTGCTTCATCGCGCACGCCAATTTGCCACAGCTCGATGCGGGTGCGGAAGATACAGGCTAAGTCTTTAACCAGCTCTCTAAAATCAACCCGTCCGTCGGCGGTAAAATAAAACAAAATTTTATTGCGTGTGAAGGTGTACTCCACATCAATCAACTTCATCGGCAAATTATGCGCTAAAATACGCTCTTCACCTATTTCAAAGGCGTCCGCTTCATCGTTGCGGTTTTGCTCCATGCGGTGCACGTCGGCATCGTCTGCCAGGCGCATCACCGGTTTCAGTGTCTTGGGGATACGGCAAGCGGGCAGCTCGTGCACACCTTGCACCACTTTGCCGCATTCCGTCCCGCGGGACGTTTCTACAATTACAAAATCGCCGGTGTTGTACTGGTCGGCACCGGGGTCAAAATAATATTTTTTCCCGGTGTCTTTAAATTGAACGCTAATTATTTTTTTCATCTGTCTTCCTATATGTTGTAAGCATCGCTACGCAGGCGTTAACGGCTTAGTTTAATAGCCAGCGATGTAAAGGTTATATGGGGGGCTGCGTTTGCCTGCAACGCAGCTTGCGCTTGCCCAACCGCCGGCAGGCAAGCCGCCGCTTTGGCGTGGCTTACAGCCGGTATCAAATCACCGCCGGTGCCTAGAAGAGAGGCTTCCAGCGCGTCGGTTAAATGGTTCAGCAGCGTTTGTCTGTGGGCGCGGTCATCGTCGGCGCGCCCTTCATAGGCGGATAAAATTTTCAGCACGGTGTATTCATCGTGTTGTTGCACCGCCTGTACCAGCGCAAGGGCGTCTTGCACCGTCTGCATTTTTTCTTCACTATGCAGCGTTTTCAAGCCGGCGCCAAGGCGCCCGTTGTATAAAACGCTAAGGACATCGGCCCAGTGGGGGTCTTGCTCTTCCGGCAGCTGGTCAAGCAGCTGCTGGCGGCAGACAGCCACCGGCAAGGCGTGCAGCGAATACAGCACGCAGCGGCTTTGCAGCGTTAGCGGCAGCGCCGATGCGTTGCGGGTGGTTAATATAAAAAGAACGTTGGGCGGCGGCTCTTCCAGCACTTTAAGCAGCGCGTTGGAAGCGGGTGCCGCCATGTTGTGGGCGTCTTTTATCCAAACAGCACGCCCCGTGGCAGACAGCGAAGTATGGTGTATCTGGCTGCGCACTTCACGCACCCGCGCCACCGGTATATTGCCGGAGCGCCCCTCCCCTTCAATCACAATCAGCTCGGGGCTTTGCTGCTGCATCACCGCGGCGGCGCCGGCGCCACCGGCGGGGTAAAGATAATCCGCCGCAATGCACCGCGCTAAAAAGCCCCGCCCGCACCCGTCCGGTGCGGCGATAAGAAGGGCGTGGCTTAGCTGTCCCTTTTGCATGGCGGTTTGAATGGCGTTTACCGCTTGCTTGTTACCTAAAAAGGCGTTTATCTGCATGGGCGGTCACACCTTTTCAAAGCGTTCCACATCCACCACAAAAATAGTGGCGCCGCCCACCGTTACTTCCAGCGGGTAGGGGGTGGTTGCCCCAACGCCGTAGTTAACGGTACTGGGCACCAGCTCGGTGCGTTTTTTGGAGCGACTTTCTATTATTTCTATGCATTGGTCTACTTTTTCTTCTTCGGTACCCACCATTAATGTTACGTTGCCGGCCAGCAAAAAGCCGCCGCTGGTGGATAGGCGCGTTACCGAAAAACCTTCTTTAACCAATTTATTGTTTACCTGTCTTGCATCTTCTTTATTAATCACAGCGAGAATTAATTTCAATGCAAACACCTCCCTGTTGTTGCGAGTTATCCGGCGGCACAGCACCCATATCGTCTTTTACAGGCGGTGCCGCAGTCTCATTTTATTTTAACACATCCAGCTGTAAAATGCCACCAGCGGCCAGCCGGCGGGCGGTGCTTTCATCTATTATTTCACCCGGCATAACCAGCGGCGTGCCCGGCGGGCAGGGCGCTTCAATCGACGCCGCCACCCGGCCAACCGCCACTTTTGTCGCCACCGTTTCTTTGGTGCCGAACAGCGCACGGCGCACCGATGTTGCCACCGCCGGCAGCGCTGTTTGCCGTTTTTCAAGGGGCTGGGTGGCACCCGCTTCAAAAGTGCTAAGGGTTGCCGCCAATTTTTCATACTCTTGCGGCTTGTTAAAAGGCGACATCATAAAGATAAGCTGCTCGCCGTCGTCATACTCCGGTAAAATGCCTACTTCTTTCAGACGGTTTTTCACCATTTCCATCTTTAGCCCCGCTTTTGACGGCACCACCGCCAGCCGCAGCGGGTCGTCGCAGCGGCCGGCAATCGCCGCCGTTTGCTGCGCCAGCTGCGCCACGCGGCGGGCGGCGTCATTATAATCCGGCTCACCGTTCAACAAACAGCCCGCTACATAGTCTAAGCTCATCAGCGCGGGGTAGGCGGGGCTGGTGGAACTATACAGGTTCAGCGCGGCGCGTGCGGCACTTTTCAAAGTGCCGTCTTTAAGGTGAAGCAGCGCCGACGGCGTAAGCGCAAAGAGCGTTTTATGGGCGGAATCCGCCACCGCGTCAGCGCCGAGGGTGAGGGGATGGCGGTCGGGCTGTATAAATTTCAAATGGCTGCCATGGGAATTATCCACCAAAAGGGGTGCGTTGTAACGGCGGCAAACGGCGCTTATCTTTGCAACATCTTGCATGGCGCCGTAATAATCGGGGCTGGTTAAAAAAACGGGGGTGCCCGGTTTGTTTTTCAGCGCATTCTCTATTAAAAAGGGCAGCGCCGCGGCGTCCTCGGCGGCAAGCCACAGCGGGTCCGCGTCAATAAAAGCGAGGGCCGTCACCGCCGAAGCGTGACAGTTCCTCGCCATAATAACGTTGTCCCCGTTTTTTACAAAAAGCGTCAGCATTGCCTGCACCGCGCTGGAAGCGCCCGCCACCGTATACAAGGTGGCGCCGCTACCAAAAGCCTTCGCCATATTTTCTTCACTTTGCAGCAACGGACCGCTGGGGTTTCGCAAATTGTCCGCGCCGTCTATTTCGGTTAAATCATAGGCCATTAAAGCGCTAAAAGGCAGCCGCGTATGGCGGCCGCCTTTGTGCCCCGGCACAAAAAACCGGGTGTTTAGCTGCGCTAACGTTTCCATTCTATCAATAAAAGGTGTTTGCATAGTTACCGGTTCCAGTTGTCCCAATTGCGGCGGTTGCGCTTAATTTGCTGGCGCATACGGAAACGGTTGATTAAATCGTTGCCGAAAAACAAGAAGTAGTTGATTAAACTGAAGGCAAGGGAAACCAGCGCCGCAATACCCAGCGGAAAGCTGAACAAAAAGCTGTTGACGACGTTTAAAACGGCAAAAACAGCGTAAAAGATCATCATCCACTTGGCTTTGATGGGGATGATAAAGAACAGCAAAAACTCGGTGTCCGGCGCGAGGGTGGCGAAGGCCAAAAAGAGCGACAGGTTTAAATAATCGTTGCCGCCGTAGCCTGTAATAAGCGCCGCTGCAATGGTGCCCAGTATACCTATTACATAATAGAGTGTCAGCCTAAAACTGCCCCAAGTGGCTTCCAGCAGCCGCCCCATCATATAATAAAAATAAAGGGCGATTAAAAGCCAAAACGGCTGGCCTTGCGGCGGCACAAAAACAAAGGTGATTAAGCGCCAAATTTGCCCTCTAAAAATAGCGGCACGGTCCAGCGTCAGCCAGCTTATTAGGTTCAGCGCCGGCATCGCCATGTTCGCCACATAAATAAGTGCCATGCCCCCCACAATGTACGCCATTAAATTGCGTATGTGGTATTTTCCATATTTATATTCAAGCCGATAAATCCATTTCACAAAGGCGGCCTCCTTTATTAAAGTGTGTTTATTGTAACAGATGCCCCTCTGCAGTTCAACAAAAAGTTTATTAATGATTTCACGGATTGTTCACAAACTGAGCGATAAAACCCGCTAAAATCGCGAGTTTTTAACACTTTCAACAGAGTTTTCAACATAAAAAGCAAATTTGCGCTATACAAACT
>CAYZSR010000078.1:6433-7371 GCA_964479715.1 uncultured Oscillospiraceae bacterium
GAAAAAGGAATGGTTTTTTGGCTATAACGCCGAACTCCACCCACCGAGTGGGACATTGCAAAAACAGGCACACACCGTAACGGTGCGCGCCTGTTTTTTTGATGTCATTTATATTAATGTACCCCATTAACCACATTTCGAATAGCCGCAAGAACGGCAGACGACACAGCCGCCCTCGTGCTCTACGGCAAAGCCGCAGTCGGGGCATTTGCCTTTGGCGTCCACCAAGGCGACGCCGCCGCTTTTCAAGGTGCCGCTCGGGTCGTCCGGATTACCGGGGTTACCCGGGTTGCCGCTTTTACGGGTTTGCCGCGTCAGCGGTTCTGGCTCAAGGCGCAGTTCAGGGTCGTCTTTGCGCGCCTCGATGTATTTGTGCACCTTCATCACCACTTTGGCAATGCCGTCGGGGCAGGAGGTGCAGCTCATACCGCCTTGACGGATGGTGGAGGGACAGCGAATCCCTTTCAGCTGATCGTACACCTCGTGTACCGACATACCGCTACGCAGCGCCACGCTGCACAGACGGGCTGTTGCTTCACTTTGGCTGGCGCAGCCGCCCGCTTTACCGGTGCTGGTAAACACTTCGCAAATGCCGTTGTCGTCATAGTTCACGGTAACGTACAGGTTGCCGCAGCCAATTTTCATCCGTTCGGTAAAGCCGTAGGTAATGGCGGGGCGGGGGCGGGGCGTAATCTCGCCGTACGCCTGCTGTGGTGCGCCGTCGCCCACTTTGTCTTTAGCGTCTTTGCCAACGTTCAGCACTTGGCTGTCTCGGCTTCCGTCCCGATAAATGGTAACGCCTTTGCAGTCTTCCTCGTACGCCAATTTGTACACCAGCGCCACGTCGTCACGGGTGGCGCTGTTCGGGAAGTTAACGGTTTTAGAAACGGCGTTGTCGGTGTGTCGCTGAAACGCCGCCTGCATGTTGATGTGATCAA
>CAYZSR010000079.1:0-7267 GCA_964479715.1 uncultured Oscillospiraceae bacterium
TTGTTGTTGTGGTTTTGTTGCAACGCTTCTTCAATGTCTTTTTGTGTGATGAAGGTGCCCTCGTTGTTAATAAAGCCAACGTCGGCACGGTCTTGGGCGCCGTCTGTTTCTTCAATAAACTCTTGCAGAATGTATTCATCAATCACCGATTGGTCGGTGGTGCTGATAACGCCTTCAAGCAGGTTTTGCAACTCGCGCACGTTGCCGGGCCAATCGTAATGTTTCAAAAAGTCTTGGGCGCCGACGGTAAACTGCACCAGCGGGCGGTCAAGGCGGGTGCATATCTGGTGTGAAAAGTGCGACGCCAGCAGATGTACGTCGTCGTCCCGTTTGCGCAGCGGCGGAATGGTGATGCGCAGCGTGCCGAGACGGTAAAAAAGATCTTCTCTGAAAAGCCCCTGCTCTATTTTGGTTTGCAGGTCCTGGTTGGTGGCGCAGATAATGCGCACGTTGGTGTCTATCAACTCGTTGCCGCCAACGCGGCGAAAGCGCTTGTCTTCCACCACGCGCAGCAACACCGCTTGCAGGTCGAGGGGCATGTCGCCAATTTCGTCTAAAAACAGCGTGCCGGTGTTCGCCAGCTCAAACTTGCCCATGGCGCCTTCTTTTTTAGCGCCGGTGAAAGCGCCGCTTTCGTAGCCGAACAGCTCGCTGGTGATGAGCTCTCTTGAAAAAGCGGCGCAGTTTACCGCCACAAAGGGCTTGGCGTGGCGGTTGGAATGGTTGTGAATAGACTGGGCGATGATGTCTTTGCCGACGCCGCTTTCCCCTTGCAGCATCACGTTGCTGTCGGTTAAAGCGACGGTTTTGCTGCGGCGGATAATCGCCTGCATCGGCTCGCTGTCGCCAACGATGTTGTCAAAAAAGTAGCGGGCGGTGTTGCCGGAGTATTGTGAAATAAGCTTGTTGATACGCTTAATGGAGTTGAAGTTGATGGTGATGCCGTGCATGTGGAACTTTTTCTCTTTATAGGGCGACGAGCTGATGCTGACAACCACCTCGGTGCCGCGCATGTTTAGCTGCACCGTGCGGTCTACCGCGCGCCGTTTATTTTTAATGATGTCCCAAAAGGCTTTGTTGGCGGGAATGTCCTCAATAATATCTTCCAGCTCGTCAAAGAAATAGTCTTGCTTAGGCAGCCCCAGCATTTTAACGGCTTCTTCACCGAAAAGCAGCACCCGGTTTTGCCGGTTGGATTGGTCCAGCACAAGAATGCCGGTGTCTTCGGTGTTGTCACCAAAGGCGGCCACCGTTTCAAACCAGAAAAGCTGCAACTCAATGCTGCGCGCCATCAGCACGGCGAGGGCGTACATGTTGTCCATCTTTAAGGTGGAGGGGGCGGCCAGAACAATGCCGCCGTAAAGGCTGCCGTTTTCCAGCTTAATGGGCACGTAGGTAAAATCGCCCGTGGTTAAAAAGCGGGCGTAGTTTTCTTCGCCCTTCAGCGTGACGGGGCGCTCTAAATCTATGCCGAGCGACACCACGTTGGTGCCGATGAGCTCTTCCGTCCAGCGGGAGGGGGCTTTGATGTACAGGCTTTCCATCCACTCATGAAACTGCTTGCTGCCGTACAAACGCAGCAGGCAGCCGTTTTTATCGAACAGCATAATACCGGCTTTTTCATGTATCTTCTGCATCGACATCGGGATGATGATGCTGCTAGAATAAATGTAAAGCCGTTTGGTATCAATCTTAATACGTTCATATTCCGCGGGCGTAACGCGCCCCGGCAGAACGTGTTGATAGTCAATATCATAGGTGTCGCTGCGCTCCCAGCTGTCTTTAACGCGGTATTTAAAATCGCGCCGTGTTTCCGGGTAGTGGTGCAGCGTTAACCATTTTTGCTCGTTGAAAGTCTGGGTGGTGATGGTCAGCGCCCCTTCACAGGTAATAAAAATAAGTCGATGAATCGTGCCGAGCCAAGTACATTATAACATAATATTGGATAAAATGGTAGTTGTTTTGTTAAAGTTGCGAAAAGCGACCCGAAAAAAATACTTGAAAGCGGGGTGGTCAGCGTTTCAAGCGGGGGTGTTTTGCCGCGGCAAGACCGCTGGCGCAGCACCCACTGTTATGGTATCATGTTAATGAAATAAAACAAGTTTTTCGGCAATTTTTGCCGTCCTTTTGACAAATACACCAAAAAGAGAAAGAAGAAACTATGAAAGCCTCACAAAGGTCGCGAAAGAAAAAGAGAAAAAACACGCCGACGTCGGTGCCGACAGCGGCGATTGATTTGCACGGTATGACGGTTTTTGAAGCGGAAGAAGCGCTGTTTAAGTTTATCGACCACCAGCCCAAAAGCGTTAAGTGCGTTGAAGTAACGCACGGCTACAACCGGGGCACCCGCCTTAAAAACATGGTGCGCGGCAGTTTTCACCATTGGCGTGTGGTGGAAAAACGGGTGGGTTTGAACGCCGGCGCCACCGATTTAATGCTGAAATAACAGCGCTAGCGAATGGCAAGCCCCGTTTCGGCGTCATACAACGTGGCGTTTGCCGTATCAATACCGAAAACGGCGCGGCTGCCGGTGCGGTAGCCGCTGTCCGGCTGGTTGATCTGCGCCACCAGCGGCGCCCCATTATAATGTAAGTATATATAGATGCGCCCGTCAATCAGCTCGCTGATTTCAACCGTGGCGGTAACCAGCCGCTCGGGGTATTTGCGCAAAAAGTCGTTGTCGTCGCGGATGGCGGCGGGGCTTACAGCAAGCCACACCGGGCGGTTTACATAGGGCGCCAGCGCCTGTGGCGGCACGGCGGCGGTGTAAGGCACCACGTCGTCGCCCATTTGCACGGCAAAGCCGCTGTCTGTGCGGCGCAGCGTGGCGCGTAAAAAGTTAGGCGTTGGGCGGCTGACAAGCTGCGCCACAAAATAACTGGCGGGCGCTTTTTGAATTGCCTTTGGCGTGGCCACCTGCTCAATGCGGCCGCGGTTTATAACGGCGGCGCGCTCACCCAGCGCCATCGCCTCGGCGGGGTCTTGGGTGGCGTAGATAAAGGTGGCGTCCAGCTGGTGGTGCAGGGCAGTCAGCAAGCGGCACATCGCTTGCCGCAGCGGCGCGTCCAGCCCGTGGAAGGGGTCGTCAAAAAGGTAAACGGCGGGCAGCTGCGCCACGGCGCGCCCCAGCACCACGCGCTGGCGTTCTTCGTCGGTAAGTTTGCCGGGTTTGCTTTTTAAAATAGGGTTGAGTTTTAACAGATGGGCGGCTTGGGCCGCCTGTTTTTTTATGTCTTGTGGAGGGGTGCCGCGCAGCTCCAGCGCAAAGGTAAGGTTTTTGTACACCGAAAGATGGGGGTACAGCGCGTAGTTTTGAAAGACAAGGGCGACGTCCCGCTCGTTGGGGCGCAGCTCTTGTTGCGGTTGGTCGTCAATATAAATGGCGCCTTTCGCCAGCGGTTCAGCGCCGGAGATAAGCCTTAGCAGCGTTGATTTACCGCTTTTTGGCGGGCCAAGCAGCGTCATAAACTCGCCGCTGTTAACGGTGAAGCTGACGTCGTTTAAAGCGACGACGTTGCCCGGGTATGTTTTCTTTAGTTGCTCAAGGCGAACGGTGCCCATCTGCAAAGCCCCCTATATATAACAATATAATACAGTGTGATACGGTCTTTCTTTATCATACCATTGAACGGCGGATTTGAACAGAATAGAGCGTTTTTAGCGCTTTCTCACGCCGCCGCAACCGAGGCTATTCAGTAATCCAATCGATAAATTGGCGGTTGGTAAGGTTGTGGTAGAAATGGCCGATGTCGGTGTTTTGCAGCCGCTCGGTCAGGGCGGCGGGCTCCAGCTCGCACCCGTCAAGCAGCGCAAAAAGTGTCTTTGTCGTGCCGGTGGCAAAATAATCGCCCGATGATGCCAGCGCCGTCAGCCGTCCTTTTTCAATCGCTACCGAGAGGGTAATGTCGCCGACGCCGTCAAAGCGGCGCTGTTTTTCAACGGCGTAAGCGGGCGAAGCGCCCCAGTTCCAGCTCCACAAATCGTACCGTTTCTTTTGTATCTGCCGCGCGGCGTTCAGCTCGTCGTCGGTGAAGGGGTGCCGCTCCAGCGGGGTGTGGCGGAACATTTCGCCGATAAGCCGCGTTTTAAATTCGCTTAGTGACACGCCATGCGGCATGTAGTCGGCAATGTTGGTAACGCGGGCGCGCACCGAGTTAACGCTTTTGCCTTTGAATTTATCGGGGGAGGCTTGCAGCGCTTTGGAAACCACCTCTAAACGGCTGTTGTACATTAGCGTGCCGTGGTGCATAACCCGCCCGTCTTTGCGGTATTGGGCGTTGCCGGAAAACTTTTTGCCGTGCACGGTGATGTCGTTGCGGCCGCTAACCTCGGCGGGCACACCGAACGATTGCAGCGCCGCCGCAACGGGCCCTGCGAAAAGCTCAAAATCCAGCCCGTTTTGCGCCGTTTTAGCGTCGGTTATATAGGTAAAGTTAAGGTTGCCTAAATCATGGTATACGGCGCCGCCGCCGGACAGCCGCCGCACCACCTTAATGCCGTTTTCACGCAGGTAGCTTTGGTTTACCTCTTTGGCGGTGTTTTGGTAGCGCCCCACAATCACCGCGTTGGCGTTTTGCCACAGCATAAAATAGCTTTGCTCTTTGCTCATCGCCTCAAAAACATACTCCTCTAAGGCGAGGTTAAAGTGCGGGTCGGTGGACGGGCTTTCAAGATAAATCATCGGTTTCACTTTCCTTAAGACGCCATAAATTGGTAAAAATGGCGGTATCATATTTTACAAATATCTATTTTACAGGTATACTATACATAACACAAGCAAATTCAATGCCAACGCACTAAACCCCCGCCCACAAGCATGTTAACAGCGTTTTAAACGCACAGCACAAGTGAGGGAAGTTGATGAGGCTAGGCTTTAGTTTGGAGCAAGCGCAAAAACAAAAACAAACCCAAACGTTGCAACTGACGCAACAGATGGAGCTGTCCATTCGCATTTTGCAGATGGATAACATTGAGCTTGACCAATATATCGGCGATTTAGCGCTGGAAAACCCCGTTCTTGAGTTGCAAGACCGCCTTGAGGACGACGCGGCCGCGTTGCGCCAAAAAAAGCTGGAATGGCTGGACCAACAGGCGCGGACCGACCGCCAAAACACCGCTTATTATGACAAGGACAGCGACGACCGCCCCTACGAAGTGGGCACCACCCATGAGCTGAATTTGGCGGATTACCTGGCGCTGCAAAGCCGTTTTATAAAGTCGCCATCATTGCGGGAAGCGGTGGTGCGCACGGTGCGCTACATTGACAGCAACGGCTACCTGCGCGCCAGCGACAAAGAACTGCAACAAAGCGCCGGCGAACTGTGCCCCGAGATGGTGGTTGACGCCATTCATAAAATGGAGCCGTCGGGCGTTGGTGCCCGCACATTGGCGGAGTGCCTGTACCTGCAGCTGCCCCCAAGCGCCACCCTTGAGCGCGCCATCGTGCGTGACCATTTAGAGACGCTGGCGGCGGGTGATTTAGCCGCCGTTGCCAAAGCGCTGAACGTTAAAGAAAGCGCTGTGAGCGAGGCATACAACCGTATTCGCGAGCTGGACCCGACCCCCGGCAGCGCCTACGATATTGACGAGCCGCCCGTTTACATTATACCAGATATTTTGGTGGTGCAAACCGACGAGGGCGAGCTGGACGTGGTGCCGCACCGCATGGGGCGTTTTGAACTGCATTACAACCAGCAGATGATGCGGCTTGCCAAATCGACCGACGACCAGGAAGCGATTGACTACCTCAACGAAAAAACCAAGCAGGCGCAGTGGGTGGAGCAATCGATTCGCAACCGCGAGAGCACCATTATGCGGGTGGCGCGTGAGATTATAGAGCACCAGCGCGAGTTCTTTATCGACGGCCCGGAAAAGCTGCGTATTTTTGCGCTGGGCGATGTGGCCGAGGCGCTGGAACTGCATGAATCGACCATTTCACGGGCGGTGCGCGGCAAGTACCTGCAATGCGACCACGGTGTTTTTGCGCTGCGTTCCTTTTTTGTGCAGGGCGTTAAAACCACCACCGGCGAAGACGCCAGCGCCAGCGCGGTGCAGGCCATTATGCGGCGCATCATCGACGGGGAAGATAAAAAGCAGCCGTACAGCGACCAACAAATTGCCGCTATTTTAAAAGGCGACGGCATTCAAATATCGCGGCGCACGGTGGCGAAATACCGCGGCGAAATGAACATAAAAGCCAGCAACCGGCGCAGCAAGGCGTAATTAAACAAACCGCCACCGCCCGCCCTTTGCCACGGTTTTTATTTTTCAAAAACAAAGGGCAAATACCGTTGACAGAACTTTTTTTCTATGCTAAAATAAGCTCCGCTACCCTGTAAACGGGTTGCGTTAAGGCGTGCATGAAAGGGCCCCTTTAAAGGGCACTTGGTTCGCTATGTATGGTGGATATAGCTCAGTTGGTTAGAGTGTCAGGTTGTGGCCCTGAAGGCCGTGGGTTCAACTCCCACTATCCACCCCACTAAAAAGCGAATACTTCGCTTTTTACTGCTATTAAGCCAAATTGGTTATTATAGAATATTGGCCCGTCGGCAAGCGGTAAGCCACTAGACTTTGACTCTAGCATTCGTAGGTTCGAATCCTGCCGGGCCAACCAAAAATCCCCACGTAAACGGATTGTTTACGTGGGGATTTTGTGATATCTGTTTCTTTGTGATAATTAGCATACCTGCGGTTAAATAAATCAATACCTTGTGTAAAAAGGCGAATTATTTTGTCATGGTTTTTCTACCGTTTCTGACGGTGCTTCTATAACCTTTTCGGTGGTTTCAAGTGTTTTAGAATAATCAGAATAAGCCGTGTATCCCGGAATAAAGAATAACGTTGAGCAAATTAACAATGCGCCGGACAGCACCATGTACCCTGTAAAATAGGTTCCGTTAATAATGTAATTGTAGGCGTCGCCACCAACGTAGGCATTTTGATACGCACGGTAGACATGGCGCTTATACATTCCAAACGAGAAAAAAATAATAGCGAGAACAAGCAAAACAATTGAAATAACAATGAAAAGATTGTACGAGATAAATGATTCACGCACGGGTGTTTCGGTTTTTGGGGTATTAGGCATTGGTGTTCCTCCTGTGGTTTTCAATTTGTAAGTAAAATTGAATGCGGCGGCTGCGTAAAAACAATTGTACCCACCTATACTTTAGCATGTAAAAGCGGCGCGAACAAGAAATGCACATAATGGCGACGTTAATTCGTTGTGTCAATTGAAGAACCTAAAAACGGATAAAATTTGCAAAAA
>CAYZSR010000080.1:0-7150 GCA_964479715.1 uncultured Oscillospiraceae bacterium
TTACGCTGCCCAACTTTAACGTCTCGGCTATTTTATCTATTTCAATTCCATTAGCCGCTATTGTCATGGGGGCAGAAATGGCACAGGCCATTGGTGTGCTGTATGCGCAAGACTATAAACCACCTGTAAACGCCATGCTGATTGTTACAGGAACGGCCAGTATCGCCGCCAGCTTTTTCGGCGCGCACAACGTAAACATAGCCGGACCTATGACGGCCATCTGTTCTTCAGAAGAGGCCGGGGAAGAAAAAGACCACCGTTATTCAGGCGCGGTAATAAATGGGGCGCTTATGATGTTGTTTGGTGTCTTTTCCAGCTATGCCATTTCATTTATTAACATTATCCCCTCCCAGCTTATTAATGTTTTAGCGGGGCTTGCAATGATTAACGTACTAATCAATTCATTTCAGGTCGGCTTTGGAAGCGGCAAATATAAGATGGGTGCCTTTGCGGCTCTTGTCATAGGCGCCAGCGGAATGAGCCTTTTAGGGATTGGGTCTGCGCTATGGGCCTTAATCGGCGGCATTATTGTGTCGTTAATTTGTGACACGGCAGACTTTAAAAAACCGGCTTCCGCCAAAGCCTAAACCGCCGAAAAAGAACCGATAAAAGAAAAGTACCATTTGTTATTTTATGAAATTAGTACAAAGCTGTGTCTTGGTCAACATAAAAACGGTCGCCCACTCATATGTAGGGGCGGCCGTTTTATATTTGTTAAAGGGCTAAAGGCCAGCCCTTAAATTATGAATGGCACATATTGCCAGCGCCATAATAAAGCATCTGAAATGGACTTTCTCAAAAAAATACCGCTTTGGATACCGCCCTTTTCGTGCTGCGTTAAAAGGGGGTATCAAGTGGTAAAATACATCAACCATTCAGCTCTCTATTTTACTTTTGTTGCCGTAACTCTCCTTTAGTATGTCGCTTTTTGTCACTTTGTCGCAACTTTATCATTTGCTATTGCCAAGGTGTTTTTTTGTGTTTATACTGGGTATACGTTACCACACTAAATGAAACGAGGTAGTATTTATGGAACAATATCGTTGCTTAGTTTGCGGTTACATTTACAGCGAAGCCGACGGCGAGCCGGATAACGGCATTGAGCCGGGCACCAAATGGGCTGATTTGCCGGATGATTACATGTGCCCTGAATGCGGCGCCGACAAAGACCAGTTTGAAAAAGTTGAATAACAAAAAAGCGTGGTTTTAACCACGCTTTTTATTTTTGTCCTGTTTTAATGGTGTTTTATGAAAATAACTTATTCGCTTAACTTACTGTCGTCGGTGCCCGCCATCGCTTCGCCCAGCCCTTCAGACACTTTGGCAACCACGGCGGCATCGTTATAATGTTTCGTTGCCTCTACAATGGCTTTGCCGCGCAAAAGCGGCTCTTTTGATTTAAATATCCCCGAGCCGACAAAAATACCGTCGGCGCCCAGCTGCATAAGCAGCGAGGCATCTGCCGGGGTGGCAATGCCGCCGGCGGCAAAGTTCACAACAGGCAATTTGCCGTTTGTGTGCACCTGTTTTAACAGGTCATAAGAAACACGCATCTCTTTCGCCAAGGCGAAAAGCTCGTCTTCTTTTAAGCTGCCAACAGCACGGATATCCGCCATAATGTTGCGCATATGGTCTACGGCGTGCACCACGTTGCCGGTGCCCGGCTCGCCCTTGGTGCGTATCATCATGGCGCCTTCCTCAATGCGGCGAAGCGCTTCGCCTAAATTCATCGCCCCGCACACAAAAGACGTGCTGAAATCTTTTTTAGGGATGTGGTAAACCGAGTCTGCCGGTGTTAGCACTTCACTTTCATCAATGTAGTCTATGTTCAGCACCTCTAGAATTTGCGCCTCGGCAAGGTGCCCAATGCGCACCTTTGCCATAACGGGAATGCTCACCGCCTGTTGAATTTCTTTAATCAGCTTGGGGTCGGTGGTTCGGGCAACGCCCCCCGATTTACGAATGTCCGCCGGCACCTTTTCCAGTGCCATTACCGCCACAGCGCCCGCCTCTTGGGCAATTTTTGCCTCTTGCGGGGTGGTTACGTCCATAATAACACCGTTTAAAAATGTGTTTGCAACGTCTTTATTTTTGGTACTTCCCATCACTAATCACCCTTAATATTGAATGTAGCGTTTAGTATAGGCTATGTCTGGCTCTGTGTATAGGCACAAATAGTGCACTTATAATGGGTCCAGTTTGATTTGTTAACCGCAACGACGCGCCATCGCCCTTTTGTTAAGTACACCCTTATGGCATAAAAAATAAGCAAGCGCAGAATGCGGCTTGCCTAATTTAAATTGCAGCTGGTTGTTAAGTTTTTAATGTAAAACAATGCTTTCCACCTGATTGTCAGCGATTTTTCTGCTGTAATCAGACAGTTGCATGCGCCAAAATTGTTCGTTGCGTTCCACCTTAACAATGGCGTCGATGGCATTAAAGCCAAAAACGCTGCGCCAGCTGCTTTCGTTGCCGCGGTAGATAGCAATTTCTTGGCGCTCTCCCCGGCTGTTGGGAAAAGCCGTTAATACAAACTTTTGCCGCGGCGCCTCACTTTCGTGGGTCAGCTGCCACAGGTAGTCAATTAGTACACCGGGCAGCAGAGCGCGGCAACGGTTTGTTACAAATTTTTTCATCGGTCTTCGCCTCCTTCAGCTAAAGCCCGGCCACACAGCGGGCGCGCCGCTGTGCAGCCTTTCTACCATTAGCCAAACGCACGGCATGGACGCTGAGCGTGGTGGTGCCTACCACCGGGACGACCGTGCCCACGAGGGGCACCGTGCCGTGCCTCCATCTTGCCGCCATGGCCGCCACGGCCATGTCTCGGCATGCCTCTGCCGTCACCTCTGCCGCGTCCGCCACCGTGCCCGTGATGGTGCCCGGAATGGTGGTGTGGCCCGGGGCCATGCCATGCATCGTCGCCCAGCTCGTCTTCTAAAGCGTCGGTAATGCGGGCTAAGTAGTTTTTAAATTGTTCTTTTTCTTCGTCGTTCAAGCAGTCAAATATCTTTTCGGTTGATTGTAAGTTAGCTTTGTTTTCATCGGCTAATTGTTTGCCTTTTTCGGTTAGCTCTACCATTACAACCCGCCCATCTTCTTTAGACGGCGAGCGGCTGATAAGGCCATTTTCTTCCATTCTAAGCATCAGTTCACTCAGCGATTGCTGGCGGATATCCAGCTGCTGCGCAAGCTCTTTTTGGCTGATTGGCGGCGTGTTTGCTAAAATTGCAAGCACTCGCCCCTGCCCACGCATGGCGCCGCCGGGGCGCTGCCCGCGCATTGATTGACGGTGGTAGCGGTGCAGCAAAGATTGCGTTCTAAAAAGTTGTCTTGTTAAGTTGTTCATTGGTTGTTCCATTTTTACACTTCTTTCATAGTATTGTTTAACAGGTGCCTGTGTAACTGTACTATACAGGTGCCTGTGCAGTTTGTCAAGCGTTATTATGAATTTTATGCAAATAATCGCGCTATTTGTTTGAATTCCTCTTTCTTTTTGGTTATGATAGTTGAATAAGAGGTATATTAACGGTGGCGCCGTGTTGCTATTTAACGGGCATCTGCCCGCTTTTGATAAATGAAAGGACACTTTTTTGAAAAACGACAGGTCTTCTTTTTTGTGGAAGTGCATTAAAAAAACCTTTTCTATCTTTATGCTGTTTTTGGTTGTTGGCTCTACCGTGGCGTATATTTTGCCCAAGCGCGTAAGCCACCAATCTAAAAAACAGTTGGATAAAAGTAAAGATGAGCAAATAAAACACAACCGCAACGACCGCGTGGTGCTGGTTGAATCACCAGCGGACGCATTAAATGTGCGGCTTGAGCTTATTCAAAATAGCGCCCGCACGCTGGACATTGTTTACCACACCATGCATGACAGCGCCAGCACCGATGTGTTTTTGGGCGAAGTGTTTCACGCCGCTGAACGTGGCGTTACGGTGCGCATTTTAATAGACGGCAAACTGGGCGCGCCTAAAAAATCAATGCGGGACAAGTTGCGTGCTTTAAACAGCCACTCCAACATCAGCTACCGTGTGTACAACCCCGCCAACTTTTTAAAGCCGTGGGAATTTCACGCGCTGTTGCACGACAAAATGATTGTGGTGGACAACCAATACTTGCTGCTTGGCGGGCGCAACATTGGCGACCGATACTTTGGTCCGGCGGGGTACGCCCGCGCCATTACCAACGACCGTGACGCCTTTGTGTGGAGCACCGACCAAACACGGCACAGCGTGGTGTCTCAGGCGCAAAAATACCTTAACACGCTGTGGAACAGCCCCCACACCGAGGCGGAAAAAAGCAACTACGAGCCATGGCTTGTTCAAGAAATGGTTGAATCAATGGAGCCTTTTGCCAAACGCAACCCCAAGTTTTTTGTAAAAACGCTGGAAGACTATAAAGCCTCCACCGTAACCGCTACCAGCACACGGCTTATCCACAACCCCATCAACAACAGCAAAAAAGAGCCGTGGGTGGCGCTTCAACTGCGGGAACTTGCCGACCAAGCCGACCACAGTGTTTTACTGCAAAGCCCCTACAACACCGGCAACAAACACCTGCTGCAAACATTGCAACGCACCGCCGCACGGGTACCTGTAACGCTTTTAACCAACTCGATGGGTTCGTCGCCCAACCTGCCGGCTTTTTCCAACTATTACAGCCAGCGGCGCAAGTTTCTGGCCACTGGCATACGCATTTTTGAGTACCAAAATTACGATTCTATCCACGCCAAAAGCATGGTTTTTGACGATAGAATAAGCGCCGTCGGCTCGTTCAACACCGACGACCGCAGCATGTACCTTTCCACCGAGACAATGCTTATTATAGACAGCGAGCCCTTTGCAGAGCAGTTGAACGATGCCATTCATCGGCAGATGGCCACCTCGTTGGAGGTGGGTTTAAACAACCGTTACATAAAAAACCCCGACGTTGAACAAACGCCGGTACCGCTTATTAAGCGGATGATGATGTTTGCAACGTCGGTCTTTAGTCGTGCTTTTCAGTTTTTAATGTAGCGCTTATTTTTTGGTTTTTTGCTGGGTTTTAAAGGTGATGTTTTCCCCTTGGTTGGGCGATGCAACAAACATATGCACCACATCGGCAAAAAAGACGAGTAGCAGCCCCGCTGCTACTTTGTTTTTTATACAGGGCGGAATGCGCTGCACAATGTCATCCACCAGCGGTGCAATCAAATAGACCACCAAGCTGCCACCGATGGCAAAAAATAGCAAGCCTTCCAAGCTGACACGCCCATTAATATTAAAGAAAACAGCGCTGTAATCCCACCAACGCTGGTTAAAAAGTTTTTCCAGCGCCCACGATGTAAAATATTCAAGCCCGCCGCACAGCGCGAAAGCGCCGACAAAAAATGCGGCGGGTTTTTTTATGAGCGGCTTTAAAATAACAATCATCAACACGCTGCCAACGCCGTAAATGGGCAGCCACGGGCCAAGCAACATGCCGCGGTTGACAAATTGCCCCTGTTGAAAGAAATAAAGCCCCACTTCCCAGCACCAGCCGATAAGAGCGGTGGCAAAAAAGATGTAGACAAGAGACACCACATTGTAGCTACGGTCATACTCCAGCGCGCCGGGAATTTCAATGCCTTTTTCCGGCAGCCAATCCTGGTCGGTCGGGTAAAGGGCTGTTTCGGGCGGGGTGGCAGGTAAAAGGTACGGGTCCTTCGCCAGCTGCGCCGCCACCGGCAGCTGGCGGTGTAACGCTTCGCTGCGTAGCGTAATATATAGCTCAGAGCGGGTGGCACTAACCAGCGGGTTAACATAAACAAAGCCGACAACGCCCAGCGTTAAAACCGAAAGTAAATGCCACAACACAAAAGAGACATCCAGCTTAAACGCTTTCCATTTATTGCCGCGCATCATCTCTTGCGAAAGCGCAAAGGCCTCTTTGCGTTGAATGGTCGGGTTTTCCGCCAAGATATAGGGCACCATTTGGTAAGCGTAGCTTTTTATCACCCCGCCGACAATGGTGAGCGACCACAGCAGAATATACAGCGATTTTAAAAACATTATTTTAGCGACGTTGCGCACTTTGCCGACGCGGAAAATATACAGCACCCGGCTAACGTTGCTTTTAGGGTAGTCTTTTGTTTCCAAAAAAAAGCGGCACTCGCCCACCAGCAACACGTTTTGTACAAATATCCAAAAGAGAAGCACCACAACCGTTGCAAAACCGATGATGGTACTTTCTAGAATTTTTCCATCAAACACAATCTTATTAATGGTGTTAAGCAGCCCGATAAAGAATGACTGTGAGCCGCCGGCGTTACGCAAAACAGTAGCGATGGCGCCTTGCGTGGCGTTACGCAAGGTAAAAGTTTCAGACAGCTTGTCAAGCAAGCGGTCACCAAAGCCGACGGCCGCCTCAATCTCTTGCGCCGCCCCCTGTCCCAGCGCCGCCGCGCTTTCTGAAACTTGCCACGACGGCGTGTTGTAAGCCAGCCGGTCGCTCATATTAGAAAGATAATACCCCGACACCAATACCGCAATAACAAAGCAAACTATAATAATGTTGATGTTGTTTTTGCGTATCGTCTGCCGTGCGTTTGTCTTTAGCTCTTTCCTCGTCCACTTCATAAAGATACCACCCATCTTAATTTTCACACCAATTGAAACAAATAAAGATAGCTACCCACTATAATACAGGGTTCTCTGAAAATTTCAAATGAATGGCGATGGCACCGTCTTTTATGTGGGTTTTTTAGCCTACAATGTGTTTGCCGAACCCTTTGCCGGTTGCAGTCTGTTGCGATGAAGATAATGTTGCAGTTTAAAGAGACCCACATAGCTTTTCCCCAAACCCTCTTTGCCTCATGACCCAATATATAATAGAGCAATGAAAGGATGCCTTTCCATATATTTACAATTCCACCATCTATTGCATCACTTTGATCATTCAAATAAAATAATCCCGCTAGAATTTACTTCTAGCGGGATTATTGGCTCCTCAGGTTGGATTTGAACCAACGACAACGCGGTTAACAGCCGCGGGCTCTACCACTGAGCTACTGAGGAATATGTAAGTACAATTAATAATTTATCATGGGCTTAACGTATTGTCAAGCGCAATTAAACTATAAAATATGCCGGCACCTACCTATTTTCCCAGGTCGTTACCAACCAAGTATATT
>CAYZSR010000081.1:0-7112 GCA_964479715.1 uncultured Oscillospiraceae bacterium
GGGGGCGATTACTTACCTCTCTCACCGCAAGATATAGACCACATGCGCCACTTTGCTGCTAATGAATATGGCCAATAAGCCAACTAAAAAAGCACCCTGTCAAAGCAGGGTGCTTTTTGTTTTAGTTATTCTGAAAACCAGTTATTTATTGAGCACTTCGAAAGTTTTATCATCCACTTCAACGCCGTAATCTTGTAGCGCTTGGGCGGCGGTGATGTAGCCGTTTTTAACGTCTTGCGCCACCTGTTCAGCGTCGCGGTCTTTAGGGTTACCGTAGCCGCCGCCGGTGCAGGTAATAAGGCGCACAATATCGCCTTTGTTCATAACCGAGCGTGCGCCAATGCCGGCGGGGCCTTCAACGCTACCGTCGGTGCGGTGAATTTCAAAATAGTTGTAAGAGCCGTCTTGCCCGCCGCTGGCGCCCCAAGCGGGGTAGTTGTGGCGGCCAAAAAAGGCGGAAAACTCCTGCCCATCGGTCAACGCCTCGTAGCTGCGTACCGCGCCGCTACCGCCTCTAAATTCGCCGGCGCCGGTGCCGTCGGTGTGGAGGCTGAATTCATCTATACGTACCCCGTAGCGAGATTCCGCCATTTCAACGGGCACGTTGTAGGTTTCACCGTCGCCAACGCAAAACTGCCCCACTTCACCGTCTTTGCCGGGGCTGGCACCCCAGCCGCCGCTTGTCGGCTCAACAATCAGGAACGGGTCGCCGGTGGCGTGGTGGTTACCGGCCAAAATAACCGAGCAAACGGAAAGCATATGCCCCGCACCCAGATATTCCGGAAAAACCGGCACAAGCGCTTTCCAAATGGTGTCAAAAGCGTACAGCATACTTTCAAAATAACAGGAGGTGGGCGCCGGTGCGTTGCAGTTTAAGATGCTGTCATCATCGGCGTGCACCCGCATGGTGCGGAAAATACCGTCGTTGACGTTAAGCGACGGGTCGACAATCGCCATGTACGCCACTTTGGCGGCTGCCCACAGCGATGAATAGCCGGTGTTTACCGGGCTGATAACCTGCGGGCTGCTGCCCCTAAAATCGGTAATAAATTCATCTTCGGTAATGGTTACCTTCACCTTTATTTTAGGCTGCCCGCCCTCGCCGTCGTCATCCATATATTGTTCGCACTCAAAAACGCCTTTGGGCATTTCTTTAAGGCGGTTGCGGGCGATAATCTCGCCTTGGTCCATCAGTCGGTCCATAGCGGTAAGCACGGTGTCTTTGCTGTATTTTTCACACAGCTCTTGCAGCCGCGACGTACCGGTGCGCAGCGACGCAATTTGCCCCCACATATCGCCGTTGGCAATGTCAGGAAAGCGCACGTTAGAGGCAATCATGTCCGCCAGCGCTTCATTCAGCTCGCCGCCGTCCAGCAGCTTAACGCCGGAAAAGCGCAAGCCTTCTTGAAAGCCTTCGGTGGCGTCGGTGGTAAAAGAGCCCGCCGCCATGCCGCCGATATCTGTCCAGTGGGCTTTGTTACCGATAAACGCCACCAGCTCGTCGTCGTAAAAGACCGGCATCACCATGCCGATGTCGGACGGGTGGGTGCCGCCGCCCATGTAGGGGTCGTTAATCATGTAAACGTCTCCCGGTTTCATAGTTTCTTTGCCAAACTTTTCAATAATCGCTTCAATCATTGGCGAAATAAGCCCGATAAAAAGCGCCACGCCGTTTCCTTGCGTTAAAAGCTGGCCGTCTACGCCGGCAATACCGCAGGCGTAGTCCAGCGTTTCATAGATAATGGGGCTCATCGACGTTTGCGCAAAGGCGTAGAACGTTTCGTCGCCAATGGCGATGAGCGAGTCTTTAACTATATCCAGTGTAACGGTATCTAGGTTACTCATGTTATTCATCCTCTAACAATATTATCAGGTTGCCGTATTTGTCCACATGCGCCGTTTGCCCCGGGTGCACCAAGATGGTGCCGGTTTTTTCTTCCACCACGCAAGGCCCTTCAAAGGGCGTTTCCACCGGCAGTTTATCACGGTTGTAAACGGCGGCTTCCAGCCAGCCGTCAAAGGTGAAATAAACC
Organism: uncultured Oscillospiraceae bacterium; assembly: GCA_964479715.1. Classification (GTDB taxonomy): domain Bacteria; phylum Bacillota; class Clostridia; order Oscillospirales; family Ruminococcaceae; genus JAAYCI01. The sequence continues at coordinate 2,034 of CAYZSR010000081.1, forward strand.
TGACGCTTGTGCGAAAAGGCGTCTTCAACGGTGGTGCTATCCGTTTCATAATGTGGCAGTTCGGCGGTGCCGCCCTGCCCGTAACCCGCCAGATGTAGGTTGACAATTTCAACCGCTGTATCGGGCAGACGGAAAGTGTAAGAATGCTCATGCGCGTTGTGAAACGCCTCTTCAATTTGTTGGCGTACCGCTTGGTTCCACGGCGGTTTCGGCACTGAAATTTTAACGGTGTGCTCCTGCCCAGAGTAGCGCATATCGGCAAAATAGCTCAGCGTAAAATCGGCTTCGGCAATGCCTTGTTGTTTAAATTCACGGTTGGCTCTATCCAGCAAGCCGCCCCACATTGTTTGCAGTTCGTCATCGGTGACTTGGTGCAGCTGTTTGATGTTGGTTTGAATGTAGTCTTGCCGCACGTCGGTCATCAACATGCCCCACGCCGAAAAGACTGCCGCCGCCACCGGTACAATCACTTTTTTTACCGCCAGCTCTTTCGCCAGCGACGCTGCGTGCATCGGCCCACCTCCGCCAAAAGCCAGCAGCGCAAAGTCGCGCGGGTCATACCCGCGGCGCACCGACACCAGCTTAAGGGCGTTGTACATATTGGCCTCTGCCACACGGATAACGTCAGTGGCGGCGTGCTTTGCGTCTACGCCGAGCGGTTTACCAACGTGCTCAAGCAATGCGTTTTCCACGGCCGCCATGTCCACGTCGCTGTCGAGGCTGTCTTTGGAAATGTGCCCCGCCACCAAGCAAGCGTCGGTGGTGGTGGGCTGGGTGCCGCCCTTGCCGTAGGCCACCGGCCCCGGCACCGCACCGGCAGAGCGGGGGCCAACTTTTAAGCTGCCCACTTCGTCCATCCACGCGATGGAACCGCCGCCGTTGCCTATTTCTACAATGTCAACCACCGGCGCCATAATGGGGTAGCCGGCGTTGTAATCGTCCCGTTCAATGTGGTAACTGGTGGTTATTTTGACGTCGCCGGCATCTATCAGGCTGCATTTTGCGGTGGTGCCGCCCACGTCAAAAGCGATAAGATTTTCTTCGCCCAGCGCTTTGCCTAAAACCGCCGCGCCGAACACACCGGCAACCGGGCCCGATTCAACCAAGTTGATGGGCGCTTTTTTGGCGGCGTCAAACGAGGTGGTGCCCCCGTTGGATTGCATGATGTATTTTTTGCCGCCCAGATTTATTTCTTGCAGGTGCTGGTCCAGCTCATCGATATAGGAGGTTGCGATGGGCCCCACATAAGCGTTAAGCGCCACGGTAGAGGTTCTTTCATACTCGCGCCATTCACGGGTTACATCGCCCGAGCTTGAAACAAACACTTCCGGCCACAGTTTTTTAACCAGTTCATCCGTTTGCAACTCGTGGGCGTCGTTGGTGTAGGAGTTGATAAAGCTAACAGCAATGGCCTCTACCCCTTGTTCTTTAAAGTAGGTTACCGCTTTTTCAACGTCGCTTTCAGAAAGGGGCAGAATGACGTTGCCGGCGCTATCCACCCGCTCTTGCACTTCACAGCGTAAATAGCGCGGCACAAAAGGCACCGGTTTTTTAAAGACCATGTTAAATAAATCCGGCCGGTTGCCACGGGCAAGCTCCAACACGTCTCTAAAGCCGTGGGTTGTAATAAGCCCTGTTTTGGCGCCGGTGCGCTCTGTTAATGCGTTTATAATGGTTGTGGTACCATGCAAAAAACGGGTTGATTCGGTGGGGTCCAAGCCGCTTTTTTGCAGCGCCTCAATAACGCCCTGTTCAAAATGCGGCGGGGTGGTATCGCCTTTTAAGGTAAGCAAGGTGCCGTCTTTTTTAACGGCAACCAAGTCGGTAAAAGTACCGCCAATGTCGGTAGCAATTCGCATAATGTCACTCCTGAAAAAATAGTATCGTCTGAATTTCTACTATTTTACTATAATAAAGTGGAAAGTACAACGCAGCCGCCTGTTATAAGGCGATTTTAACCGTTATTTCACTCGCTTCTTAATTCTTTTTAACTTTAACTATTAAAAACCGCACAGCCAAGCGCGCTGTGCGGTTTGATGGTTTAACAAATTACTCCGCTACTTCGGCAAACCACAACGTGAAAACGCTGCCTTGCCCTAAGGTGGATTCCAGCTCAATACGTCCATCGTGGTAAAGCACGCCGCGTTTAACAATAGCAAGCCCCAGCCCGGTGCCGCCAATTTCTTTAGAATGGCTTTTGTCGGCGCGGTAAAACCGTTCAAACACCTTTTGCTTTTCTTCGGCGGAAAGGCCAATGCCGGTGTCTGCCACGCGTAAATAGCTCTCGCCCTGCGCCGTGCCAGTGCTTACCGTAACAAGCCCGCCCGGTTTGTTGTAGCGGATGGCGTTGTCAATTAAATTATACGCCACCTCTTCTATAATGGCGGGCACCGCTTTGATATAGGCTTTGTCGCCCTGTAGTTCAAGCTGTGTATCTTTTTCTTTTGCCTGCTGCTCAAAACGTTGCATGGTTTTGCGCGCCACACCGCTAAGCTCCACCGTTTCTTTTTGTGCCGGCACATCTTTTTCGTCAAGTTTAGAGAGCCCGATAATATCTTGAATAAGACGCATTAAATGCTGTGATTCATCGTATATCTTGCCGCCGAACTGCGCCACATCCTGCGGTTTTGCAATGCCGTTTTTAATCAGCTCGGCATAGCCTGAGATTGAGGTAAGCGGTGTTTTCAACTCATGCGACACATTGGCGGAGAACTCTCTGCGGCTTTGCTCCGCCTTTATTTTTTCGGTGTCGTCTAAAAGTAAGATGACGGCGCCTTTCACCCCACCCGATTCATCGGTAGAGCCCGCCAACAAACGATAAATACGTGCGTCCAAGGTGATGGTATCCTCAACATGTTCACCGTTAACGGCTTGTTCAGCGGCGCGTTTCAGCGTTAAGTTGCGGTGCAGCTGCAAATTGCCGTCTTGCTCGCTTTCCGCCCCTAAAATGGTAAGGGCGCTTTCATTAATGGTTAATATATTTAAGTCGGCATCGGTTACAATCAAGCCTTCACGCATACTTTGGCTGATGGTTAAAAACTCTTGCTTGTTTTGCTCCAGCCGCTGCATTTGCGCCGCAATTTCTTGCTTTTGCTGCCTGATACGGTAGACAAACGGGCTAAGCTCTGCATACACCTTACCGCTTTGCGGGCTGTCCAAATCAATTTGGTTTATCGGCTCGATAATGCGCGCCGTTTGCCAGCGTGCCGATAGGGCGGCACTCAAAACAGTCACTATCAGCACAATAATAAGGGTGGGTAAAACCCGTTGCACCTCAGCCAAAACAGTTTTGGAATCGCGCCCCACACGCAAAACATTGCCGTCCTCCAGTTGCAACGCATAGTAGAGGGTGCGCTCGGCACTGGTGATGCTTTGCCGCTGGTCTTTGCCGACACCTTGCTTTTGCGCCTCTTCAAACTCGGTGCGATTCAGGTGGCTTTCCATTGTTAAGGCGCTTTGCTGGCTGTCATACACAACGGTGCCGCATTGCAAAATAAGCGTTACGCGGATGTCGTCGTTTTGAGATGCCTCTAAAAAAGCGACGCCGTCTTGCCGGTAGCCGTTCGCTAAATAATCCGCGCTGAGCTGCAAAATTTCCCACCCGTCTTTGGTGGCTTGCTGATACAGCATGCCGACGGTGGCGGCGGCAAAAATAATAACACTTAACACAGCGATAATGCCGATGCTTAAAAAGACTCTTTTTCTCATAACTCTTCTCCGCTAAATTTATAGCCCACCCCACGCACCGTTTGAATGTGCCCGGCGGCGGGTTTGCCCAGTTTTTTGCGTAGCGAGCGAATGTGCACGTCGACAGTGCGGCTTTCAGCCGAGTAGGTATAGCCCCACACTTTGTCCAGCAGCTGGCCACGGCTAAAGACAAGGCCGGGGTGCCGCATTAAAAGATGCAACAGCTCGTATTCTTTTAAGGTTAGCACAACCGGCCGCCCCGCCACCTTAACTTGGTGACGGCTGGGCAGAATAGTTAACGCCCCCTGCGTTAGCGCCGTGTCATCCTTAGGGATGGGGCGAGTGCGGCGCAGCAACGCGTTCACACGGGAGACAAGCTCCATCATGCCGAAAGGTTTCGCTAAATAATCGTCAGCGCCGGAATCAAGCCCCAGCACCTTGTCATACTCGCTGTCTTTCGCCGTTATCATCATAACGGGGAGCCGTTCAAAAGGCGCCTTTTGCCGCAAGCGGCTTAGTATTTGCAAGCCGTCTTCGCCGGGCAGCATAATGTCCAGCAGCACCACATCGGGTGCCGCCTCTGCCAGCGCCTTGTAAAAGGGCGGTGCCGCCTTAAAGCCGACGGCGTTGTGTTCATTCGCCTGCAAAGTATAAACGATAAGCTCACGAATGTTGTCGTCGTCTTCAACGACGTAAACGGTTGCCATGTAACTCTCCTCTTAGCTGTCCTCGTCAATGCGTTTGGGGTGCTCTCCCGTGATGATAAAGACCACCCATTCGCCAATGTTGACGGCGTGGTCTGCAATACGTTCAAGATACCGCGCCACCATCAAAAGGTCAAACGCGAACTCTGCTTTTTCACGGTCGGTTACAATCATATCAACCAGTTGGTTTTTCAGTTTGTAGAATAAATCATCAACGGCGGCGTCCGCTTCAATCACGTCGTGCGCCATCTGCAAATCTTGCTTAATGTAAGAATCAATGCTGTTGGTAACCATGTTAACCGAGCGAATAGACATTTCTTTAACGATACCCATATTGTCTACGTCTTGGGTGAAAAAGGTGCCCTCTCTGGCGATAACAGCAATATTTTCCGCTTGGTCGCCAATGCGTTCCATATCGGTTATCATGCGCAAGGTGGAGGATATGTGGCGCAGGTCCCTTGCCACCGGTTGTTGCAGAAGCAGCAAACGGTAGCACAGGTGCTCAATCTCTCTTTCTTTGCGGTTAATCTTCTTTTCAAGGTCAGCCACCCGTTCGGCGCTTTCTTCTTCGGCGTCGAAAATGGCTTTGTAGGCGTTGGCAATGGCCGATTCGCACATGGCGCCCATTTCTACCACAAGAAGATTTAAGTTTTTCATCTCTTGCTGGAATGCCTTTCTCATTAACCAA
>CAYZSR010000082.1:0-1679 GCA_964479715.1 uncultured Oscillospiraceae bacterium
ACAAAGCGGTGGAACTGCTGGAGCGCATTGGGCTGGTGGACAAAGCCATGGCGTACCCCAGCCAGCTTTCAGGCGGGCAACAGCAACGCATCGCCATTGTGCGCGCGCTGGCGATGGACCCGAAAGTGATGCTCTTTGATGAGCCGACGTCGTCGCTCGACCCGGAGATGGTGGGCGAGGTGCTTGAGTTGATGAAAGAGTTGGCGCTGGGCGGCATGACCATGGCGGTGGTTACCCATGAAATGGCGTTTGCCCGTGAGGTGGGCACCCGTGTTCTTTTCATGGACGACGGCTTAATTAAAGAAGAACGCCCACCCCAAGAATTTTTTGACGACCCGCAAAACGACCGCTTAAAAGACTTTTTATCCAAAGTATTATAACAGCACGGCGGCTTTGCAGTGCGCTGGAAATAAAAAGACTGGCAACAAAACGTCTTGGGTAGCCGCTACCTAAGACTGTTTTTGTTTTGTACATACCATTTAAGGCGGTTTTGTTGTATAATAGTTCGGTATCGATTTTGTTTTTAACCGGAGGAGGATTCCATTTGGCGCAGCCAAAAAAAGTACTATGCATTATGGATATGACAACGGTGGGGCGGGCGAGCCTGTCGGTTGCGCTGCCGATTTTATCGGTCGGCGGGGCGCAATGTTGCCCGCTGCCAACGGCGGTGTTTTCCACACACACCGGCGGCTACACCGATGTGTATCACCAAGATATGGCGGATTACGGCTTTAAGGCGCTGGCGCATTTTGAAAAAGAACGCCAAACCTTTGATGTTATTTACGTTGGCTACCTTTGCTCTAAAGCGCAGTTTAACTTGGCGCAAGCGGCGTTTGATCAATACCCGAAAGCCATTAAAGTGGTTGACCCGGCGCTGGCAGACGACGGCGCATTGTACGCCGGGCTAACGCAGCAAACGGTAGACGGCATGGCGGCGCTGTGCCAACAAGCCGATTTAATTACCCCAAACTTTACCGAAAGCGCCTTTTTGCTGGGTGAAAGCAACGGGCTGCAAGACGGTGAAAAAACCGCCCTTGCCCGCCTTGAAAAATTGACGCAGCAAGCCCGCTCGGTGCTGATTACCAGCGTACCCAGCGGCGAGGGCACCGGCGTGGTTGGCTACGATGACAGCCGCGGCGAGCACTTTGTTTTGCCGGTGCACCAGCTGCCGCAAAGCTACCCCGGCACCGGCGATATTTTTACCGCTGTGGTGGTGGCGGTGTTGCTGCAAGGTAAAACGTTGCACCACGCCGCGCTGAAGGCGTCTCAGTTTGTTGAAAACGCCATCCGCTACACCATGCAGCAAAAAGGGGAGGTGCGCGCCGGCGTGATGTATGAAAAATGCTTGCCGATGCTGGCGCAGCTGAACGATTCCTTTATCTGAAGTACCCGTTGGCGCCGCTTTTAATAGGGCGGTGCAAAGCGGTTGTTTAAATATGGGCGGCGCCTTGCCGGCCTTAATTGGAGAGATGTATGAGTATCAAGAAAACCGTTGTTTTAACCGATTCCGCCTGTGATTTACCATCCGATATGGCCGCCGAACACCACATAGATATTGTTAATTTTTCCATTGCGGTGGACGGCAAAAACTACACCGAGCGAGAAGACTTCACTTTTGATGAGTATTACGATATATTGCGCCAAAGCAAAGGCATTCCCGCCACGTCGCACATTCCTTT
>CAYZSR010000082.1:1689-5015 GCA_964479715.1 uncultured Oscillospiraceae bacterium
TTCCGCAGTTTTTAGAGCTGTTTAAAAACTACGCCGCCGCCGGTGTGGAACAGCTGCTCTATGTGGCTATCAACAGCGGCGCCTCCAACACATACAACGCCGCCCAAATGGCGAAAGACGCCTACCTTGAGGCGCACCCGGACGGTATGGAAATCTTTTTGGTGGACAGCCGCACCTACTCGATGGCGTACGGCTGGTTTGTTGCCGAGGCGGCGCAAAAGCTGCGCAACGCTGAGCCAATGCAAGCGGTGGTGGAATGGCTGAACGACCGGTTTGCACGGGTTGAAATATACGTGGGGGCGTACAGCCTGCGTTTTATTAAAAAAAGCGGGCGCATTACCGCCGCGGCCGCCTTTGCCGGCGAGCTGCTCGGTTTGCGGCCCATTATATCGCTGGTAGACGGCGAAAGTACCGTTGTTAAAAAGGTGCGGGGCGACAAAGAAGTGATACCGAACATGGTTAAAGCCGCCAGCGCCCACCTTGCCCACCCACCCCAATACCTGGTTGGCTGCACCGACAGCACCAGCTGCGCCGATTTGGCGGCGGCGTGCGAAGCGGCGTGGCAAACGCCGCCCCTTGCTGCCTTTAAGCTGGGTGCCGCCGTGGCCACCAACACCGGGCCGGACACGCTTGGCCTTGTTATTTTGGGCAATAAAAGAGCACGTTAAAACACGCAAAACAGGGCGGTGGCATGGTGCCGCCGTCTTTTCTTTTGGCGAACGCTATGGTATACTAAAGTACGCTATTTACATGGAAAGGTAGTGCAATTATGGCTAAAACCCGTGTCGCTTTAATCTTCGGCGGTGTTTCAAGCGAGCATGAAATCTCTTGTATTTCTGCCGCCGCCATTGCCGAACAGCTTGACGCAGATGAATATGAAATATATAAGATAGGCATCACCAAAAAAGGGCGGTGGCTGTTATTTCCCGGTGCCGCCGAGCGCATTGCAGACGGCAGCTGGGAGCAAAGCCCCGACTGTGTGCCCGCCACCCTCTCGCCCGACCGCACCACACGCGGCATTATCACCAACCATCAGGGCGTTTACGATGTGGTAAAAATAGACGTTGTCTTTCCCGTGTTACACGGGCGCAACGGCGAAGACGGCACCATTCAAGGCTTACTGGAGCTTTCCGGCATTCCCTACGTCGGGTGCGACGTGCTTTCCAGCGCGGCGTGCATGGACAAAAGCATCGCCAACCAAATTTTTGACAGCAACGGGCTGGCGCAGGCGAAATGGCTCAGCTTCCGCCGCCGTGAACTGCCCGATTTTGACGACATCGCCAAAGAAGTGGTGGCAAAAATGGAATTTCCCATCTTTGTTAAACCGGCGGTGGGCGGCTCCAGCGTCGGCATCACCAAGGTGAAAAACGCCGACGAACTGCAAGCCGCTATGCAGCTGGCGTGCACCCACGATGACACCATCGTCTTTGAAGAGGGCGTTGTTGGGCAAGAGGTGGAGTGCGCCGTTTTAGGCAACAAGCAGCTTACCGTTAGCCTGCCGGGCGAGATTGTCTCGTGCAACGAGATATATGACTACGAAGCCAAATACCAAAGCGGCGACGCCAGCCAGCAATACCTGCCGGCGCGCCTCTCTGAAGAAAAGTTGAACGAAGTGCGCGACATGGCAAAGAAAACTTATGAAGCAATGGGCTGCACCGGCCTGGCGCGGATAGACTTTTTTGTTGAAGAAGACACCGAGCGGGTGCTTATTAACGAAGTAAACACCATGCCCGGCTTTACCACCATCAGCATGTACCCCAAACTGATGGAGATGACCGGCATTCCCTTCAGCCAATTGTGCGACCGCTTAATTGCGCTGGCGCTTGAAAGAGGCGAGGTATGAACAACCGTCCCATCGGCGTTTTTGATTCCGGTCTCGGCGGGTTAACCGCTGTGAAACAGCTTAAAAAGATACTGCCGGCAGAAGACATTGTCTATTTTGGTGACACCGGGCGGGTGCCTTACGGCGCCAAAGGGCCCAAAACGATTATCCGTTACGCCAAACAAGACATTGCCTTTTTGCTGTCTAAAAATGTAAAAACGGTGCTGGCCGCTTGCGGCACCGTTTCAAGTGTTTTTCCTAAAAGCGAAAGCGACGCGTTGCCGGTGCCTTACATCGGCGTTGTAGACGCCGCCGCAAAGGCCGCCGCTGCCAGAACAAAAAACGGCAAGGTGGGCATTATCGGCACCGAGGCAACGGTGGCGTCGGGCAGTTTTGACGCGGCGCTTCATGGGCTTGTTCCATCGATAGAAACGGTGGCGAACGCCTGCCCGCTTTTTGTGCCGCTGGTAGAGTACGGCTACACCGACCGCGACGACCCGATGGCGGCGCTGGCGGCGGAAGAATACCTTGCGCCCATTAAGGCGGCGGGGGTAGACACCGTTATTTTAGGGTGCACCCACTACCCGCTGCTTGCCGATGTGATAGAAAAATATTTCGGCAACGGCATCCAGCTGGTTGACCCCGGCAAAGAAGCGGCGCTGGTTTTGCGCCGTCAGCTAACCGAGCAAAACGCGCTAACCACCCGCACCGAACAAGGACGCACCGCTTATTATGTAAGCGACGAGCCCGACCGCTTTGAAGAATTTGCCGGGCTGTTTTTAGGGCAGGCGGTTTCGGCGCCGCCGCAAAAGGTCGACATCGATACATTTTAACAACCACCGCAAAATGAGGCTATAATGAAAGAAAATTACGTTATTAATATAGAAGGAAAGATAGAACAAGCCGGCGAGACGGACGTCGTCAGCTTAACCACCCGTGGGCGGTATATCCACCGCGACGGCAATTATTACATCCGCTACGAAGAAACCGAGGCAACCGGCTACGAGGGCAACACCACCACCGTTAAAGTGGAGCAAGACACCTTGGTTGAAATGCGGCGCAGTGGCACCATGCCAAGCGAAATTATTGTAGAGCGTGGGCGCCGCCACATTTGCCATTATGAAACACCTTACGGCGCTATCAGCCTTGGCGTAGCCGCCGACGCAATAGAGAACAGCCTTTCCGACGAAGGCGGCAGGCTGATGTTCAGCTACACGCTGGATTCAGACAAGGCGCATTTTTCACACAACCAAGTAACGATAACGGTTCAGGAGGTTAACTGATGCCATTTAATCACAGCGACGCGTGGCTTGGCGAGCAAGCCGGCGCGTACCATAAAAAAGACATGTTGCAAAGCGGCAAAGACACGGTGCGCCGCTTGGTGAATGCCGCTTTGAAAAAAGCGGTGGATAAAGAACTTTTGCCCGACGCGCCGGCGCCGGAGTTTGTTGTTGAAACCCCCGCCGACCCCGCCCACGGCGACGCCGCCGTTAACGTGGCGATG
>CAYZSR010000082.1:5025-5366 GCA_964479715.1 uncultured Oscillospiraceae bacterium
TTTCCTGCCTTGATGACGACGAGATGGTTGGCAAGGTGGAAGTGGCGGGTCCCGGTTTTATCAACCTGTATTACGCCGACGCGTGGTTTGAATCGGTGGTGAAAGCCGCTTGCAGCACCGGCGAAGACTACGGAAAAACCAACACCGGCGGCGGAGAAAAGATAAACGTTGAGTTTGTTTCAGCCAACCCCACCGGCCCGATGCACCTTGGCAACGCCCGTGGCGGCGCTTTGGGTGACTGCTTGGCGGAAGCAATGCTGTGGGCGGGTTACGACGTAACCCGTGAGTTTTATATTAACGACACCGGCAACCAAATTATTCGGTTTGGTGAATCGCTTGCG
>CAYZSR010000082.1:5376-5740 GCA_964479715.1 uncultured Oscillospiraceae bacterium
GCGCGCTACAAACAGCTTATCCACGGTGAAGACGCCGTTAAATTTCCTGAAGACGGCTACCAAGGGGGCGACATTAAAGAACGCGCCAAAGAATTTTACGACTTAGAGGGCGATGCGCCGCTGCAATGGGACGACGCCAAGCTGGCGCAAGCGCTGATAGACTACGCGCTGCCGAAAAACATCGCCGCCATGAAAGCGGACCTTGAAAAATACCGCATTGAATACGACGTGTGGTTTCATGAAAGCACGTTGCATGAAAGTGGCGAAGTGGACAGCGCCGTAAAAGAGCTGTTAAAAGACGGCGAAGCTTACGAAGAAGACGGCGCCATTTGGTACAAAGCCACCGCCCACGGCGCTGAAAAAG
>CAYZSR010000082.1:5750-7058 GCA_964479715.1 uncultured Oscillospiraceae bacterium
CCGACATTGCCTACCACAAAAACAAATTTAACCGCGGCTTCAGCCGCGCGATAGACGTGTGGGGTGCCGACCACCACGGGCACGTCGCCCGCATGAAAGGCGCCATGGACGCCGCCGGATACGATGGCGACAAGCTGGACATTGTGCTGATGCAATTTGTCCGTTTGGTGCAAGACGGCGAAGCGGTGCGCATGAGCAAACGCACCGGCGAAGCGATTACGCTGACCGATTTGCTGGACGAAGTACCCATAGACTCGGCGCGGTTTTTCTTTAATATGCGTGAGCCGGGCAGCCAAATTGAATTTGACCTTGACCTTGCCGTTGCCGAAGACTCAGAAAACCCCGTCTACTACGTGCAGTACGCCCACGCGCGTATCTGCTCGCTTTTTGAAGCGATGGCGCAAGACGGCGTTGCCTTTGACGCGCAGCGAGCTTTTGAATCGCTGCACCTTTTGCAAGCGCCGCAAGAGCGGGAATTGATACGGTTGGTGGCATCTTTTCCGTCGGACATTGTTTTTGCCGCTGAAAATTACGACCCCGCCCGCGTTACCCGCAGCCTGATGGAACACGCCAACAGCTTTCATAAATTTTACACTGCCTGCCGCATTAAAGGGCAGCAAGAAGGCTTGCTGCAAGCCCGTTTGGCGCTTTGCCTCGCCACTAAAAACGTGCTGAGCAACGGCCTTAAAATGCTGAAAGTATCGGCGCCGGAGGGCATGTAAAACACCCTCTGCCGCAAGAACAAAGGCGTACAAATGCCTGTAAAGCGCACACGCTATAAAGAAAACAGCTTTCAGCTAAGCTGACCAATAAAAAAGCCCCGCCAATTGGCGGGGCTTTTTGCTGTTATAAATCAGTTAAGTGGGGCGGTAACGTCGGCGTATTTTTTGGGCGAGCGTTTAAAGACGTGTTCTACATAAGAGCAGACAGGTACAATTTTATAGCCGTTTTGGCGCGCGTAGTCTACCAGCGCGCCAAGCAAACGCCCGGCAACGCCTTGCCCTTCAAAGGCTTTGTCCACTTCGGTGTGGTTGGCGTGCAGCGTGTCGCCTGTCTTTTTGTAGCCGATAAGCCCCATCTTGGTGCCGTATTGGTTGTAGACAACAAAGCGGTGGTGGGCTTCGTCGTGCACGATGTCGGTGGTGTAGCGGCGGACGGTGTTTTCGGTGAAATCTTTGAAAAAACCAAGCCCGCTGTGGCAGGCGGCGGCGATTGCCAGCCCCTCGTCGATAACCACCGTTGCGTTGCTGTGTACTTTCAAAAAGGTGGAGGGGTTTTGCGTTGTGATGTCGTTGTTGCAAAGCAAGC
>CAYZSR010000083.1:0-6955 GCA_964479715.1 uncultured Oscillospiraceae bacterium
GCTGCAAGAATTGGTATGAGACTTAGATTAAAGGTATTTAAGAATGTTGTTGGAAGAGCCTAAAAAAGCCTCTCTTGATTTGGATACAGTCGACGCCGAGCACCAAAACCTTGGCAAAGGGCTGCAATATTTCGGGCATATTCTTAATGTAACCCGTGATTACGCCTTCGCCCTTTCCAACGGAGACATCAAGGTGCCGGCGCCGAAACAACCCAACGAAATTGCCGCCCCCCTCAAGGCGCTGCGCCACATGACGTGGCAAACGCAGCAGGTTGCCAAAGGCGATTACCAACAGCGTATTGACTATATGGGCGTCTCAGAGGCGTTTAACACAATGGTTGTGCAGCTGGACGACTGGCAAAAAGCGTTGGTTGAAGAAATTCAGGTAAGCCAGCGCAAAACCCGTGCGCTGGAGCAAAGCTACACCTTGCTTGAAGGGCTTGCCAACCGCCGTGATGAACTGCTTGTTATTATGAGCCTTGACGGCGACGCGCTGTTTTTAAGTGACTCGGTTAAATTGGCGGCCACCCACAACGAGCCTTACGACGACGTGCTTACCGATTGGATAACCGACAATTTAGACACGGTGAAAAAGCAAAAGAACCCCACCCGCCGTGAATACGCTTTTCAAACGGGCGGGGAGCGCTATGTTTTCTCCATCAACACCTACCCGGTGCACTGGAGCGAAGTGAACGCCGTTGCCTTTGTTTTTGATGACATCAGCGCCGAGCGCGCTAAAATTGATAAATTGGAAGAATACGCCTATGAAGACAGCCTGACAGGGCTGGCAAACCGCATGCACGGCGTTGAAGTGCTGCGTGAATGGGTGATGGACAACAAAGAATTTTGCCTTTGCTTTGTCTACTTGGACAACCTGAAATATGTGAATGACAATTTTGGGCACAGCGAGGGCGATGAGTACATCATTACCGCCGCCCGCCTGTTGGAAGAGTTTTCACGCGACGTACTTGTCTCTCGCATCGGCGGGGACGAGTTTATGCTGTTGCAACAAAACATTGAAAAAGAAGTGATGGAAGAGCGCATGGAAGAGCTGCGCAGCCAAATGCAAAAACGCACCGAGCGCGCCGGCAGCCCCTACTTTAGCAGCTTAAGCTACGGCGTTGTAGAAGTAAACGCCGACAATGAGCACGCCCCCAGCGAACTGCTGGCCATGGCGGACGAAAGCATGTACCGCTACAAGCGCAAGCACCGCGACGAGCGCTTTAAACGAGCGGAAGAATTTGTTCCGCCCGAAACAAACGGCGACGCAACAAGCGACTAGCCTTCTATTATACGATGAGTAAAGGTTGCCTTTGGAGGCGGCCTTTTTTGTTGCTCTTTTTTGGCGCGGGGTAAGCGTTTGCTGTGGAAAGCCCTTCCGAGCAGGGGCGGCACCCCACCCTTGAAGCCCATCTTTTGGCGGTGGAAGCATTTTTGCCCAGGTTGCCGTATATTTTGACTGCGTTTTATTTGTATCGGGCGGCAGAGGGATTCTTTATTTTTGCCGAGAAAACCCTTGCTGAGCGCGGGCGGCACCCCACCCTTGCAGCCCATCTTTTGGCGGTGGAAGCATTTTTGCCCAGGTTGCCGTATATTTTGCCTGTGATTTGTTTGTATCGGGCGGCGGCGGGGTTCTTTGTTTTTGCCAAGAAAACCCTTGCTGAGCACGGGCGGCACCCCACCTTTGAAGCCTATCTTTTGGCGGTGGAAGCATTTTTGCCCAGGTTGCCGTATCATTGTTGCCAGCGTTTTGTTTGTATCGGGCGGCGGAGGGATTCTTTATTTTTGCCGAGAAAACCCTTGCTGAGCACGGGCGGCACCCCACCTTTGAAGCTTATCTTTTGGCGGTGAATCCATTCTTTGCCTAGCTTGCTGTATATTTTGCCTGCAGTTTGTTTGTATCGGGCGACAGAAAAATTCTTTTTCTTTGGATAAAATGCTGTTTGCAAAGCCGTCAGCTTTTGGCGGTTTTCAGCCGCCTAATTTTTCAGGTGGTACACGCGGTTGGTTGTGTGCGCTGTTTTGCCCTAAGGTCGTTAGGTCGCCTACTTCATATCAAAACAGAGAATCTTTTCGTCGCTACAATGCGGCGAAAGGCACCGTTCTTCTTAAAAATGTCGCCGCCGCTATCTATTATCCGCCTTAAACCACCGGCGCATTGGTTTTCTGTGTGTCTTTGTTTTCATCGGCTTTACCCGCGACCTGCGTGCCGCGCGCCGCTTTCATACGCTCAAGGCTCCTCTTCTTATAAAGCCACCCCATAAAAAACCGCCCCGCCTACACAGCAAGGTAGGCGGGGCGGTGTGTTTTCTATGTGGCACCCGCTAAAGGGGAAGGGCACTTTACGGGGTGCTGTCATCGGGTGGGTCGGGGCAGTCTTCCGGCAGTGTGCCGGTTTGTTGCTGTGCGTCTTGCGCGTGGGCACAGCTGGCGGCGTGGGGGCAACCCACACAGCCGACCGAGCCGGCGGCGCCTTTTTTACGTTGGCGCCAGATAAACCACACGGCAAGCACAAACAGCGCCGCCACCACGGCGAGTAAAATATAATCAGTTACGTTCATAAAAAGCCTCTTTTCTAACGGTTAAACAAAAAACAAGCTGCCCATTTGGTAAACAAGAAACGCCCACAGCCACGCCACCACCATTTGTACGGCGGCTAAACCGACGGCGGCAGCGGTGCTGTTAAGTTCTTGCTTAACGCTTGCCACGGCGGCAAGGCAGGGGGTGTACAGCAGCGTGAACACCATAAAGCTGAACGCCGAAAGGGGCGTAAACATGGCACCCAGCACCACAGGCAGCCCCTCTACCGAGGTGCCCGCCAAGATGGCCAGCGTGCTGATGACCGCTTCTTTTGCCATAAAGCCGGCAAAGAGCGCCACCGTTGCTTGCCAAAAACCGAAGCCGACAGGGTTAAAGATGGGGGCTATCCACCCGGCAACCAGCGCTAACATACTGTTTTCGCTGTTGGCAACGGGGTTGAAGCGGAAGTCAAAGCTTTGCAGAAACCACACGATGATGGTGCCGACAAAGATAACGGTAAAGGCGCGGGTAATAAAGCCGCGGGCTTTTTCCCACAACAGCACACCCACCGATTTGGCACTGGGCAGGCGGTAGTTGGGCAGCTCCATAACAAAGGGAACCGGCTTGCCGCGGTAGCGGGGCAGCCGGTTTAAAATAAGCGCGTTAATCACCGTAACGGCAATGCTTAAAAGGTACAACGCCATCATCACCAAAGCGGAATGCCTTGGGAAAAAGACCGACGAAAAAACAGCGAATATCGGCAGCTTTGCCGAGCAGGTCATATACGGGGTAAGGATAATTGTCATTTCACGGTCGCGTTCGCTGGGCAATGTGCGGGTTGCCATGGTGGCGGGCACGGTGCAACCAAAACCCAGCAACAGCGGCACAATGCTGCGGCCGGAAAGCCCCAGCTTGCGCAGCGGCTTGTCCATCACAAAGGCAACGCGCGCCATGTAGCCGGTGTCTTCCAGCAGCGACATAAAGAAAAACAGCGTAACGATAACCGGCAAAAACCCAACCACCGTAAAGACGCCCGTTAAAATGCCGTCGCAGACAAGGCTTACCACCACCGGGTTGATGGCAAGGGCGGTCAGCCCGCTTTCCACCAGCACAATAACGTGGTCCAGCCCGTCGTTCAACAGGTCGCTCAGCGGCTCGCCGATAACGGCGAAGGTAAGCCAAAAGACGACAAACATAATCACCAAAAAGATGGGGATGGCCAAAAAGCGGTGGGTCAGCAACGCGTCGGCGCGAATGCTGCGCTTGCGCTCTTTGCTAAGGCCGCTGCGGGTTACCGTTTCTGCCGCTACCCGTTCAATAAACTGGTAGCGCATATCGGCCAAAGCGGCTTCCCGGTCGGTGCCGAGGTCATCTTCCATTTCTTTGACGATGCGTTCCACCGTAACCAGTTCCCGCTCGCCCAGTTGCAGCTGTTTTTGCATCGGCTCGTCGCCTTCCACCAATTTGGTGGCGGCAAAACGCCGCGGCACGCCCAGCACGTCGGAGCGGTGCTCAATGATGTGCCCAATGCCGTGAATGCAGCGGTGCACCGGGCCGGTGCAAAAGTCTTCCACTTGGGGTTTTTGTTTTTTCATGGCGGTTTCAATCGCCGTGTCCACCAAATCGTGAATGCCTTCGTTTTTGCTGGCGGAGATAGGCACCACCGGCACGCCCATCTCGGCGGAGAGCCGTTCTATATCCACCGTGTTGTTGTTGGTGCGCATTTCGTCCATCATGTTCAGCGCAATCACCATCGGTATCGCAAGCTCTATCAGCTGCAAGCTGAGGTAGAGGTTGCGCTCGATGTTGGTGGCGTCGACTATGTTGATGATGGCGTCGGGCTTTTCTTCAATGAGGTAATCCCGCGTAACCATCTCTTCTTTAGAATAGGGCGACAGCGAGTAAATGCCGGGCAGGTCTACCACGCCGGCGTACTCGTGGTCTTTAATGCGCCCGTCTTTGCGGTCCATCGTTACGCCGGGAAAGTTGCCCACCCGCTGGTTAGAGCCGGTAAGCTGGTTAAAAAGAGTGGTTTTGCCGCTGTTTTGGTTGCCCACCAGCGCAAAGGTTAAGTTGTGTGTCATAGGGTTACCTCCTCGTCATCTTTGCAATCGCCCACTGTTATCTCGGCGGCGTCCGCCAGCCGAATTGAGAGCGAGTAGCCGCGCAGTTCCAGCTCGACAGGGTCGCCCAGCGGGGCGGTTTTACGCACCCGCACGTTGGTGCCGGGCGTTAGCCCCATATCTAAAAGACGGCGGCGCAGCGCGCCTTTACCGCCCACTTGTTCAATGCAAGCCACCTGGCCGATACGCAGTTGACTGAGCTTCATTATATGCCTCCCGTGTTGTGGATGGCTAACTCACTAGCCATAGTAAACTACCATGCCGCCATGGTAGTAAAAAGAAAAATAATGGCGCCGCTATAAACGCTGTTGCCGTGCCACGGCGGCGCAAACCGACGGGCGGCGGGTGGGGCTTGTTGCGGCTGGTTTAAGTATAGCACGGCGGCGGGTAAACCGCAATAAAAGTTTGGTGAAAAGCCGTCTCTTTTACAAACGGCGGTTTAATAAACGGCGCTGATATGCTACCATGGTATCGACAACATAAACTGGGGGTACACCATGGCTACCATTAGCGTTTGCATGATTGTTAAAGACGAAGAAGAAAACCTGGCAAAATGTTTGGACTGCCTGACTGACATTGCCGATGAAATTATTATTGTAGACACCGGGTCAACCGATGACACGGTGGCGATAGCGCAGCGCTACACCGACGAGGTGCACCATTTTGAATGGGTGGATGATTTTGCTGCCGCGCGCAATTATTCCCTTTCCAAAGCGAGCGGGGACTACATCTACGTTGCCGACGCCGACGAAATGATCGACGCGGAAAACCAGCGGCGCTTTGCCCAGCTGAAAGAGGCGCTGCTGCCCGAGGTGGAAGTGGTGGAGATGGCGTACATCAACCGCCATGATTTTGTCACCACCGAAAATTTTGAGGGGGAATACCGCCCCAAGCTGTTTCGGCGGCTGCGCCGCTTTCAATACGCCGACCCCATTCACGAGGTGCTGCGCACCGACCCGGTGGTTTTCCGCAGCAATGTGGCGGTTTACCACTACCCCAGCGGCGACCACAGCGCCCGCGATTTAGGGATTTTTGCGACCCATGTGCGGGCGGGCACCCGTTTTTCAGCGCGGCTGGAGATGATGTACGCCCGTGAACTGCTGTTGGTGGGCAGCGAAGAAGATTTTGAAAACGCCCACCCGTACTTTGAGCGGGTGCGCCTTGACGGCGCCGCCAGCGCTGAACGTATGCGCCGCGCCGCCTGTGTGCTGGCAAAACACGCCGCCCTCACCGCTGACGGCGACACGCTGCTGAAATACGCCGCGCCCGAATTAGTGGGCCAGCCGCCGGCGGAGATTTGCTGTTCTATGGGCGATTATTTCTTGGCGGAAGACAACGTGCAATCGGCGGCGGATTGGTACACCGCGGCGCTGTCCGGCGCTACGCCGGAGCTGGTTGCCACGGCGGTGGGCAGGTGGCCGCTGGAAGGCCTTGCCGCCTGTTTTGACAAAGCGGGCGACACCGAAACCGCCGCCCGCTACCGCACCCAAGCGGAAAACTGGACGCCCGGCATGCCGCCCGATATGCAGGGGATGGACGGGTAGCCGTCGGCCGCGTTTGTTTACCGCGCCGTTCAAAAATTACACATCTATTTCAAACTATTATTTCGTCACAAAAAACATATTTCAAAGGGGACACTATGCGTTACATCGTTACCTTTGGCGGTGTTTTCATCGCCATTGCCGTTATATTGTATTTTATCAGCCCGTTTGCGCCGTTGTTGCTGTTGTTGTCACTTGTTATTCAGGTGCCGATTATCCTCTTTATCGTGCGCTACACAACCGATACCAGCTACGCCCAGCGGGTAGACCAGCGCGAGCAACAATTTGAAGAAGACGGCAACGCCGCCGCGTGGCTTAAAGAAGAAGAGCAAGAGGCAAATAGCATCGGCTTTAAGTATTGGTCTAAAAAGGGGCGCTATCAAAATATGCTCACCCGCGCCGAGCTGTTGCACCGCCTAGGCCGCAGTGACGAAGCGGCAGCGCTTGCCGCCGACATTGAAAACGCCAAGTTGCCGCCGCATGCCGCCACCCGCCACAAAGAACTGCTGCAAACGCTGAATGATGGTGAAACGGCGCAGCCTTAACGGGCAAACCCCGCCGCTTAAAAACAAAAAGCGCGCCTTTTACGGTGCGCTTTTGTTGTTTTTATAAACCGTTTAAGCCGACGAAAGGCGGCGCGCTGTGTGCGGTGTACTTTTATTGTTTTGTAAGCTATTTAAGCGGCGGTAAGGGCGTAATATGTGGTAAGATGACGCCAAATTATTAATTATCTCACCGCCGAGAGTGGCGCGCTGTGTATGCGGTAATCAG
>CAYZSR010000084.1:0-4399 GCA_964479715.1 uncultured Oscillospiraceae bacterium
CTGCGCCAGACGAAATCGTAGCCAACGTCATTTCCGGCGAGGTGGATATTGCCGATTTAATCCCCGAGGAAGAATGTGTCTACACCCTTACCCACACCGGGTACATTAAGCGTATCCCCTCCGATGAATATCAAATTCAGCGGCGTGGCGGGCGCGGTGTCAGCGGGTTAACGCAAAAAGACGAAGACTTTGTTGAAGAGTTGTTTGTTGCCTCAAGCCACGATGACATTCTTTTTGCCACCAACCAAGGCAGAGCCTACCGCCTGATTGGTTACCAAATTGCCAAAGGCAGCCGAATAAGCCAAGGCACCCACATTGTTAACTTGCTGCAACTGCAAGATGACGAACAGGTAACCAGCATGATGCGCATACCTAAAGATAGCGAAGAAGGGTACGTTACCATGGTCACGCAAAACGGCTATATTAAGCGTAGCCCGTTAAGTGAATACCGCAACATACGCCGCAACGGCTTAATTGCCATTCGTCTTGAAGAAGACGATGCGCTCGCTTGGAGTCGCATTACCACCGGCGATGACGAGCTGATGGTGGCCACCCGCAACGGCTACGTTATCCGCTTTAGTGAGGACGACGCCCGCTCCATGGGGCGCAACTCCCGCGGGGTGCGTGCCATTCGCCTTGAAGAAGGTGACCACGTTGTTGGCGTGTCAAGAGTGCGCGAGGGTGGCACCTTAATGACCGTCAGCGAGCACGGCAAAGGCCGGCGCACCGCGCTGGACGAATACCGCTCGCAGTATCGTGGCGGCAAAGGGGTTATCAACCTGCGTGACGGCGACGTGGCGGCGGTTAAAGTGGTTACCGACGACGAAGACATTATGCTTATCTCTATGCAGGGCATTATTATCCGTATGCACGCCTCAGACATTACCGAGCAAAGCCGCTATGCCGGCGGCGTGTGGGTTATGCGCCTTGAAGAAGGCGACCGTGTTGTAACCATGGCGCGCACTGAGCGCAGCGACGATGAAGAAACGGCAAAACCCGAAGCGGACGACGGTGAAGATTTAAGCGAAGAAGAAATAAAGCAACTTGAAAAAGAAGACGAAGACTCTTTAAACGAACCGCCCGCCGATGACGATGAAGACGATTTAGACACCGACGAAACAACCGACGAGGCGTAACAGTGCGCCTCGCCCGGCTGCTTGTTAGATTATTATCAGTTTCTTAATAATCTATTTATTGATTTGCCAACCACGGTATGATATAAATTACAAAGCATGTTTCGCACCAAAAATAATTGTGAAAAGAAAGAAAAGAGGAAACCATGAAAAATTCGTCTGCTGTAACCACCATGCGTAGAACCGCCGGCGTGTTTTATGCGCTGCTGTTTTTGTTTCAAATGTACAGCCTTAAATACGTTATTGCTTATGTAGCCATATCAGATTTACCCTTCTCTTACCTGGCAGAGATTATTATCGGCTTGGGTGCCGCTGTTTTTGCCGCTTGGCTCTTTACCAGCAAAGAAGAGATTAGCTACAAAGTGCGTAGCGCCACTGTATTAGCCACTGTTCTATTTGTTTTGTATGAGCTGCTTTTCTACCAAGCGCAAACGGGCGCCATTTTTTACACGCTGCAAACGGCCTTTCCCTTTACGTTTTTTGCCACCGAGGCAAACGCCGCATTGCTGCAAATGATTATGATTATTGTTCGCCTGTTGCTTGCCGTACTAGCGGTGTTCTTTGTTACCAGCGCCCGTTTGGTGCTTGTTACTGAAGAAGCCGGCGACAATGAAGCCTATGACGGCGACGCAGATGAAGACGCTGAAGACGGCGCTTCTTCCGACGAAGAAATAGATGAAGAAAATGACGAGGCAGACGAAAAAGAAGAAGACTAACAGCTTTTTATAAATAGTTTTTAATAGTAAAAAAGGCACCCGCCTAGGGTGCCTTTTTTGTTGTTATTCTTTAGAGTAAGGGCGCTAAAGCTTACTGTATTGGTGTCTTTTTATAACGAAAAGTACCGTGTCTATTTTTAAATTATGCGCATACACTTATCAGAAAACGATGCGCTCTATAATTATATATATAGGCAATGAATTAAAGCTGGTTAAAGCGTTTTAGCGGGCAGTTTGTCGCACGCCCTCTAAATTTACCTTAGAAATTTGGCATTGTTAGCAACAAACTATAGAGAGCAAAAATATATTTTTAAAAGTACTTGACCAGACGTAGTACTTTTGCCATACTAACTTTACTACTACAGACAAAGTAGTTGCAACGGGACGAAAGGAGAGGTTTAGGTGATAAGTAGTGATATTATACGTGGTACCATTGATATAATGATACTTTACCTACTTTGGCAGCAAGATTCTTACGGGTACGCCCTATCAAAACAAATAAATGAGGTGTCTAAAGAAAAGTACACCATTAAAGAAACCACCCTCTATTCTGCTTTTGCACGGCTTGAAAAAGACGGCTACATAACCTCTTATCGGGCGATGAAACACGCGGCAGAAAACGCACCTACTATAAAATAACAGAGAGCGGCAAGGCGTATTACAAAGAAAAATGCCAAGAATGGAAGCTGACAAAAAAAGTTGTGGAAGAATTTATTAGGGAGGATATCTAACGATGAAAACAATTAAAACCTATATAGACAACACATTTAGCACGTTGCCTGCAACACCCGATGTGTTGGCGCTGAAAAAGGACATGACGGCGCACATGGAAGATAAGTATGAGGCACTTTTAAGTGAGGGTAAAAGCAACAACGAGGCAATAGGCATCGTTATATCAGAATTTGGTGACATAGCCGAGCTAGCCGCAGAAATGGGAATTACACTGCCTGAGAGTAACCATGCAGAAGTGGCTGTGGTTGATACCCCGGTTGTGGATGCCTATTTAGCCGCAGCCAAGAAAAACAGCCGTTTTGCAGCAGTCGGTATTTTTTTGGTGCTGCTGGGTGCGGCGCTGCTTATAACGCTTTCTTCTTTATTAGCTAATGGCGTGGTTGGCGTGGTTATTTTGCTCTTTTTTATTGCCGTTGCGGTGGGGCTGTTTATTTATGGCGGCTCTTTGGTTGAGCCGTATAAATATATTGAAACAGGAAAATTTACGCTAACCCATGGCGCCAAAGCTTTTTTAGAAACGACGCAAAACAGCCTAACAAGCGGCAAAACAATAGGCGAAATAGTGGGCATTACGTTGATACTGCTTGGCGTTATGGCGCTGTTGGTATTTGCACTGTTTGGCAATTATTTGATGGCGGCGGCCGGTGTGGCGCTGCTGCTTGTTTGCATCGGCATCGGCACGGGGGTTATGGTTTTAAGCGGCAGTGCGTCGCAAGGGTATAACAAGCTGTTAAAAAGGGGCGAATACGCGCCCGAAGCAAGAAAAAAAGACGGCATCATCGGTGTTGTTGCGGCAATATTTTGGCCGCTAGCAGTGGCTATTTATTTAGCGTATAGTTTTTTAGGTCCAACGGGCTTTTCAAAAAGTTGGGTTATATTTCCCATAGCGGGGGTAATTTTTGCTGTTATTGCCATTATAATTAGCGTTGTTATGGATAGTAAAAAGGCGCAATGAATCAGCTTGAAAGGCGATAAGGAAAACAAGATACCAACAAGTGTCACTTTAAAAACTGAGCCATATAGTTTGGCTATAAGGCGTTGCGAAAAACACAGATTTGTGGTTAGTAAAGAGTAGATATAATTATAGGTAACAGCTGATTATAGCTTTCTTTACACGTCACACTCAAAGCAGTTAAAATTAATATAATAGAAGCAAAGAGTAATTTTTTAACAACTAAATTTGTTCAGAAACCCTATAAATAGCACATATTATCAATAATTAAATGGCTAGCCCTACGCTGTTTTACTACTAATTTTTATAGACTACGCTTAACACAGGCGAAAAATATAAATTTTAATAATCCATTAAAAGAGAGGCACCTTTAAAGGTGCCTCTCTTATTGTTTTTTAAAAAGTTAGATACTGCCGCTCAGCATAGGGGTGCCTACTAGAGCGGAAAATGCCGTGTCTATTTTAAGAATAATGGCGTCTGCCTATCAAAAACGGTATGCCTTGTCTTTTTATGTGTTTGCTCTTAGATAATGCATAAAAAACTGTCTTAAAGTGCTTTATAATAGATTGTATATCGAACTCGCCAGACCATTTTTAACACAAAACAGTTATTTTACCATAAATAAAATGCCCAGCGTGCGCGGCCCGCAGTGGCTGCTGATGGTGCAACTTGCCTGCGTAACATGCACCTCTTCAAAGGAGGCAAGGCTGTCCAGTTCTTCTTTTACAATATCAATATCTTGCTGTGGAGAGCCGGAATGAGTAATAAAAACGTGGTCATAATCAATGCCATCACGGCCGGAAATTTTATCGCGCACATATTCTTTAAGCACCTTGCCCATGGCGCCGCGGTACTTTTTGCCAACG
>CAYZSR010000084.1:4409-6942 GCA_964479715.1 uncultured Oscillospiraceae bacterium
CCAACGCCCATTTCACCACCGCTAAACTGGTCTACCTGTATGCTGGGCTTTAAGCGCAGCAAGTTGGCGCCAAAAGCGGTGATGGCGCTGCAGCGCCCGCCCGCCTTCATAAACTCCAATGTGTCCAGCACAAAGCTGGCGCGCACGTTATCGCGCAGCGCGGTAAGCTTTTTTTGAATTTCCTTGGCGGAAAGCCCGGCGGCAATCATCTCGCCGGCTTGAATAACAAGCAACCCGGTGCCGCTGGAAAGGTTGGCCGAATCGACGGTGTAAACGCTACCCAGCTCGCTGGCGGCCAGGGTGGCATTTTGGTGCGACGATGACAACGCCGAGCCGATGTTAATGTGTACCACCTCGTAGCCGTCTTCAACCCATTGGCTGAAAAAATCAGCGTATTCGCCGGGGGTAATGGCGGCGGTTTTAGGTAAAACACCTTTTTTATGCCACGTGTCATATATTTCTTGCGGCGTAATTTCTACGCTGTCGTAATAACTTTTGTCTTCCAAAATGATGGAAAGGTGAAAAAATTGAACGTTGTACCGTTCCGCTAATTCAGGACCAATATCACAAGTGCTGTCTGCACTTAAAATAATCTTAGACAAAAAATATTTCTCTCCCTTTAACAGCTATTTGGTGTGTTTGATAAAATATTTTAACACAGCAGACACCGTTTTACCATCGGTAATTTCACCCTGCATAATTAAGTCTACCACTTGGTGTAGCGGCATCCAGTGCACTTCCAGCAGTTCATTTTTATCCAGATGTTGGCCAACAAACCGCAGTTTTTTTGCAACATACAAATGAATAATTTCGGTGTTGTAGGCGCTGGTTGGGTGTATTTTGCCAAAATCATTAAATTCATCGGCTTGGTAGCCGGCTTCTTCTTCCAGCTCTCTTATGGCGGTGGCGCGCGGGTCTTCGCCTCGCTCTACTTTGCCGGCGGGCAGCTCCACCATCTCGTGCCCCGCCCCGTAACGGAACTGGCGCACCAGTGCAATTTCATCGCTGTCATTTACCGCCAGCACAGCGGCGCCACCGGTGTGGTGTACCACCTCACGCAGCACCGTCGCTCCGTTATTTATTTTTACGGTATCCAGCGACACATCAAACACGTCGCCATAAAAAACGGTTCTGCCGTCTATCTTTTTTTCGTTGAATGGTGCGTCGTTCTTTTTCTTATTTTCCACCGTTTAACCACCTTTCTGCATCGGTATCTTACGGTATATTTTATAGAAAAGGGTAAAAGTTGTCAAATAAAATCTGTCGTATTCAAAGTTCTTTGTGCAATATGTTGGTTCTGTACCACCTGTAGCGACATTTATTGATACGTCGCGTTTTTTGACGAAAAATTGCGTACGACGGTATTTGTTTTATCTTGCTTTAACGTGCCTGTAATGTTAGTATTATACTATCCCGTTACAACAAGACAAAGCCGAAGACAGACGATATTTTTGTAGACGTTGTTATATTGTAATGTGTTTAGGGCATGGGAAGTAAGAGGGAAAATTATTACCTGGAGGGACAATTCATGGCAAGAGAAAAAAGAACTATGGATGGTAACATAGCCGCGGCGCACGCAAGTTACGCGTTTACCGAAGTGGCTGCTATTTACCCCATTACACCATCGTCTCCGATGGCTGAAATTACCGACGTATGGTCGGCATCGGGCATGAAAAACATTTTTGGTGACGAGGTAAGCGTTATAGAATTGCAAAGTGAGGGTGGCGCTGCCGGCGCCGTGCACGGCTCTTTGAACGCGGGCGCATTAACCACCACCTATACCGCCAGCCAAGGTTTGCTACTAATGATACCGAACATGTACAAAATGGTGGGCGAATTGCTGCCGGCGGTTATAAACGTAACGGCGCGCTCGCTTGCTACCCACGCGCTTTCAATTTTTGGCGACCACGGTGATATTTACGCCTGCCGCCAAACCGGCTTTGCTATGCTGGCAGAAAGCAACCCGCAAGAAATTATGGACTTAACGCCGGTGGCGCATCTTTCCGCCATTAAAAGCCGGGTGCCGTTCATCAACTTCTTTGACGGTTTCCGCACTAGCCACGAAATTCAAAAAATAGACGTTTGGGATTTTGACGAGCTTGAAGCGATGATAGACCAAGAAGCGCTGGCGGCTTTCCGTGAGCGCGCGCTTAACCCGCAACGCCCCACCATGCGCGGCAGCCACCAAAACCCTGACCTATTCTTCCAAAACCGTGAAGCATCCAACAAATATTACGACGCCGTTCCGGACATTGTTGAAGGCTACATGGACGAAGTAAACGAAAAACTGGGCACCGATTACGGGCTCTTTAACTACTACGGCGCCCCCGACGCAGAACGCATCATCATCTCGATGGGCTCTTTCTGCGATGTGAGCGAAGAAGTGATTGACTTTTTGGTTGACCAAGGCGAAAAAGTGGGCATTGTTAAAGTGCGCCTCTACCGCCCCTTCTCGGCCAAACACTTAATTGAAGCGATTCCTGAAACGGTTAAGAAAATTGCCGTTATGGACCGCACCAAAGAACCCGGCGCA
>CAYZSR010000085.1:0-5950 GCA_964479715.1 uncultured Oscillospiraceae bacterium
ATCGTCCATAATGACGATGTCTGCCGCTTCAATGGCGGCGTCTGAGCCAAGCCCGCCCATAGCAATACCGATATCAGCACGGGCAAGCACCGGCGCGTCGTTCACGCCATCGCCAACAAAGCCAAGGGTGCCTTTTCTGGCGGGGTTCTCCAAAAACTCTTCCACTTTATCCACTTTGTCCGCCGGCATAAGCTCGGTAAACACATCATCTATACCAAGCTCTTCAGCCACTTTTTCGCCCACTTGCTTGCGGTCGCCGGTAAGCATAACGGTGTCTTTAATACCCAGTTCTTTCAGCTGGTGAATGGCTGTTTTAGCGTCGGATTTGGGCGTGTCTTCAACAAGCAGATAGCCGGCGTATTGGCCATTCTTAGCCACGTGCACCACCGTGCCGGTGTCGGGCGTATCGGCGTAGGTGATGTTGTTTTCTTCCATTAAAGCGGCGTTGCCCGCTAAAATAGTGTCGCCTTCCAGCACGCCGGAAACGCCGTGACCGGCTAAATCTTGCGTGTCGCTCAGTAAATGTTTTTCAATCGGCTTGTCATACGCAGCACAAATTGATTGCGCAATGGGGTGGTTGGAAAATTGCTCCACACTGGCAGCCAGGCGTAATAGCTCGTCGTCAGTTATACCGACGGGCTCAATAGTGGTTACACGGAAGTGCCCTTCGGTCAGCGTACCGGTTTTGTCGAAAACAACGGTGTCCATATGGGCAAGGGCTTCCAAGTAGTTGCCGCCCTTAACCAAAATGCCACTTCTTGAGGCGCCGCCAATACCGCCAAAAAAGCTGAGCGGTATTGAGATAACCAGCGCGCAGGGGCAAGAGATAACCAAAAAGGTAAGGGCTCTATAAACCCACACGCTAAAGGGTTGCCCTGTAATAAGGGGCGGGATAACGGCAAGGGCAAGCGCCGCTAAACAAACGGCGGGGGTGTATATTTGTGCAAAACGGGTAATAAAGTTTTCGGATTTTGCTTTGCGGCTGCTGGCGTTTTCCACCAGCTCTAAGATACGTGTAACGGTTGATTCCCCAAAGGGGCGGGATACCTTTACAAGCAACAAGCCGGACAGGTTGATGCAGCCGCTGCTGATGTCGTCCCCTTCAACCACGTCGCGCGGCAGCGATTCACCCGTTAGGGCGGAGGTATCAAGCGCCGATGCGCCTTCTATAATCACGCCGTCCAGCGGAATACGCTCGCCGGGCTTCACCGCGATAATTTGCCCTGTCTCAACCACTTCGGGGTCTACCGTTTCATACTGGCCGGGGGCTGTTTGCAGGTTGGCGCTGTCCGGGCGGATATCCATCAGCGATGCGATGGAACGGCGAGAGCGGCCAACGGCGTAAGCTTCAAACCATTCGCCGGTTTGATAAAACAGCATAACAGCAACGGCTTCATTGTATTCGCCTAAAATCATGGCGCCGATAGTGGCAACCGCCATTAAAAAGTTTTCATCAAACACCTGTCCATAGCGGATGTTTAAAATAGCTTCCCACAAAATATCCCAGCCGATGGCTAAATAAATAACCAAATATAGAATTAAGCCGGGAACACCTTCCGGGGCAGCCCACAGCGCAACTAAAAACACAATTAAACAGGTGATGATACGTCCAAGTTGTAGTTTTTGACTTTTGTCCAAAGTAATTCCTCCTAAAAAGTCGGTGGCGGTGCTTTATGATACAACGCGTGTTCTTGGCTCAATTTTGCGAATCACGCGTTTGGATTTTTTGAGCGCCTCGTCAAAGTTTGCTTCTTCTGCCTGCAACGTAAAACGCTGCGTGATAAAGCTGATATTCGCTTCTTCAACTTCCGGCATTTTGTTAATGGCTCTTTCCATTTTGGCGGCGCAGCTGGCGCAGCCAAAATTTTTTAATGTGAATGTCTTTTTCAAATCTCTCACTCCAAATACTATTTAATGTGGTGAACAACTAAACGATTAAGCAATCATTTAATCGTTCATCTATATTGTATCGCTGAGATAAATAATTGTCAAGACTTTTCATAGATAAAACAGAAAGAATTAATAGCCGAATTTTCTTGATGTTGTACCCTATTTGCCGTTGTGCTATTATTTTAGTAGAAAGAAAATGACTGGAGGCCCGTATGCTTAAGGGGATAGGTGTTTCGCCGGGGATAGGCTACGCCCACGCTCTACACTGGCAAACGCCGGCTGTTGCATCGCCAATAATTAAAAAAACTGCCGAAATAGAGGCGGAAATACAGCAGCTGAAAGACGCGCTGGAAAGTATTAGAGAGAAAAATAAACAGCTGAAAGAAAAGATAACGCGTCACTTTTGGTCAAGCGACGCGTCTATTTTTGACGCGTATGACTTAATGCTTTCTGACAATGACGAGTTGATAGAGCCGACTGTGCGCCTTATTAAAGAGCGCGGTATTACGGCGGAATACGCTGTTATGCTGCGATTTGGCGAGGTGGTGCGCCGCTTTTTAGCGCTGGAAAGTGATTATATGCGCCAGCGTGCAGAAGACATTGTCGGCTTGAGAGACCAGCTACTGCGCGATATGGCGGGGGCACCACAACTTAAAGCAACACAGCTTAAAAGGCCAACCATTATCGTTGCCGATTATTTAACCCCGTCCGACCTTGCCAACATGGATTTAAGCCGTATCGACGGCATTGTCTGTGAGAAAAACGGCTACCACAGCCACGTTTCTATTTTGGCGCGTAAATTTGGCATACCGGCAGTGGTGGCGGCAAACGAGGCACGGCTGCAGATAAACAACAACACGCTGGTTGGTATGGATGGGCACAGCGGCGACATTTGGCCTGAGCCGACCAAGCCGCAAGCGCGCATTATCCACGGACGGATTAAACGTTATGCCGCCGAGCAAGAAAAGGTGCTTTCTTACCACGGCAGCCCCAGCCTTACCGCCGACGGCAAGCGCATTGAATTAAGCGCCGATGTGAAACGGGTGGAAGACGCCGCCGATGCCTTTGCTGCCGATGCCGAAGCCATCGGCGTTTTGAAAACCGAGCGCTTTGCCAACCGGCACACCCCATTTGTTACCGAAGAAACGCAATACAACGCCTACCGTAACGTTTTAAAGCAGGCAAAAGAAAAATCTGTCACAATACAAACCTATAACGGGGTATACGATGTGGGTGCGGCAACTGCCCCGCGGCACACACTGGCAAAAGACTTTAGAGGCATTCGTATGAGTTTGAGCCGCCAAAGTTTCTTTAGAACTCAGCTGCGTGCCATACTGCGTGCTTCCGCTTATGGTAGCGTGCGGTTGCTCTTGCCGATGGTCTCCAGCGTTGACGATGTAATAGCCGCTAAAAAAGCGGTGCAAGCAGTAAAAGATGAGCTGGTGCGTGAGGGCGTTCCCTTTAATACCGAGCTACCCGTTGGGGTGGCTATTTCGCTCCCGTCGGCGGCGCTGATGAGTGATGCGCTGGCCCCTTACGCAGATTTTTTCCACATCACTATTGATTCCTTAATTGACCTGACGCTGGTGAACACAAGCGGGCAAGCTCATATTACGCACCTTAACCAACAGCTGCACCCCGCTGTGTTACGGCTGATAAACACAGTTGTTAAAACAGCAAAAGAATACGATGTTGAATGCAGCGTCTCAGGCGATACGCCGCTGCACAATAACCTGTTGCCTCTTTTAATAGGTATGGAAATAGATGGCCTTGCGCTGGACGCAAACTTTATTTTGCCAACCCGCCATGAATTGCATCGCCACTATTATGATGATTGTAAAAAGCTGTTGCACCAAACATTACAGGCAGAAACGGTGCAACAGGTGCAGAACACAATGCTGAATTTTTAGCGTTGTTTTAAGCAAGTAAAAAAATATCAGCAAAATTAATGTGCCATTAACGCCGCACCTATTTTAAAATTGATATAGAATGATCTACCTAATAGGTGATTGATATTAAAATTAAAGAGTGAATTATTTCAGCGCATTTGATTTGCTGAGTTAAATAGATGCGCATACGTGAAAAAATTATATATTATGTGGGGATGGCTTTTGTAAGGATGTGCTTGCCGCAACTTAAATTAAATACAGCCGCCACCATAAAGAATTTTAATGGCATTATGTGGTTTTTATTACGCCACGGTTTGCTTTAAAAACAAATGTTCTGAAAACTAAATATACCTTGCAGAATTCTGCTTTTGTGTTGACTTTATAAATACCTTTTGGTAGAATAATAACCGCAGCTTACAAGAGCTGTGTTATGCGGAGGTGCTGGAATCGGCAGACAGGCATGCTTGAGGTGCATGTGTCTTTTGGCGTGTGGGTTCAAGTCCCATCCTCCGCACCACATAAATCCGAATCTTATCAAAGCCTTTTGGTTTTTTGATATGATTCGGATTTATTGTTTTAATCTACAAAGAGAGCGCCGCAGCGCTCTCTTTAGTTGTTTTAATCGTCATTTTAAACTAAAGTGGTACTAGAATGAAAAACTCCCTGTGTTTTGCGGCACAGTATTCGCCGTTAAAAGGGTATGTTTGTCAAAAAAGGTGATAGAATGTATGTAGAAGTGGTGGCGTATCGCCCGCAATGGGCAAGTCTGTTTAATGAAGAATCGGCGCGTATAAAAAATATCTTGCAGGAAAACGCTATCAATATATTTCATATCGACAGCACAGCGGTTGAGGGGCTTGCGGCAAAGCCAATTATTGATTTACTGCCCGTAGTTAAAGATATAGATAAAGTAGATGCGTGCGCCGCTATTACCGCAAAGGGGGTGCGCGTCGCACCCATCAAATCCACCTGTTTCAGCTTGACAGCTCCTTCGCTATTTTGCGACACATTGCTTTTCGAGATTATTTGCGTGCTCACCCGTCCATTGCGGCGCGTTACGCCGCTCTTAAAAAGCAGCTAGCGGCGCAATACCCACAAAATATAAACCGCTATGGCACGGGCAAAGAAGCATTTATAAATCAAACGGAAAAAGCTGCCCTGCAATGGTTTTGGGCGGCCTATAAAGAGGCACCGAAGAGACAACCCGACGAAAGCTGTAAAGGAGAGTAAAATGAGGCAGATTGTTGCTTATCTAGCAGTAAGTGTTGATGGTTATATTGCGACAAAAAGTGGCTCTGTTAGTTGGCTGGATGATGTACAAACCGATGGAGATACCGGCTTTGAAGCCTTTTTTAACACGGTGGATACCGTTGTTATGGGGCGCACTACCTATGACTGGATTGCCGAAAACGCAAAAGAGTACCCTTACAAAGAAAAGCATTCTATTGTGGTTACCCATCGCCATGTTGACGATGAAAACAACGTCATGGTGACTAAAAATATCGAAAAAACAGCGGCGCAACTAAAAGAGCAACCCGGTAAAAACATATGGGTGGTGGGCGGCGGGAAGCTGATTTCTTACATGCTTCGCCAAGGGTTAATAGATAGGCTGCGCCTTACTGTGGCGCCGGTTTTACTTGGTAGCGGTATCCCGCTATTTACCAATGGCGATAAAACCATACCGTTAACCCTTGAAAAAACAACACGATATGGTGAGTTCATCGAGCTGGATTACAGCGTTACCCCCGTTGCTTAGCTATTAAGCCCATGTATTTTGCCTGTTTCTCTCTACGCTTATTGCTTTAGCAATAGGGGTGCCATAAGTTTCACACTTTATTGCACGCACCGTCAATCCTCAATTTTTACATACATGAATGTCGATTTAAGCAATCTTTTAATAGTTTTCCGGAAAGCTTTTTGTTAAGAGAATTCTGTTTGCTAAATAGCTTTTAGAACAGCAGTGATAAAGTGCCTCTTATCAAGCAATATTGAGCTAAAAAATATTTCTTAAAACACTTGTATTTGCATTTTCAGAGTAGTATGATTAATGAAAATACAGAAAGGATAAGGAAGGGAATTAAAAATGACGAGAGCTTTTAAAAAAGGCAAGCAACGGGTAGCGTCTAGCCCCTCCCGTATGATTGCCTTAAGTTTTTTGCTGATGATAGCTG
>CAYZSR010000085.1:5960-6908 GCA_964479715.1 uncultured Oscillospiraceae bacterium
TGATAGCTGTTGGCACGTTGTTTTTAACTATGCCGTTCGCCAGCAAAAGTGGTGAAAGTGTAGGTGTTGTAAACGCTCTTTTTACCGCCACGTCGGCCAATTGTGTAACGGGTTTAGTGGTTGTAAATACATTGGAACATTGGACGCTGTTTGGGCAGCTAACAATTTTAATGCTTATTCAGCTGGGTGGTTTAGGCCTCGTTTCCGTATTAACAATAGGCATGGTTTGGCTGCGCAAAAATATTTCGCTTGAAAACAGGTTGCTGGTTCAAACGGCTTTTAACCAAGATAAAGTGGGTGGCATGGTGCTGCTTGTAAGGCATGTTTTGCGCATTACTTTGCTGTTTGAAGGGATTGGCGCCATTCTTTTAACCATCGGTTTTTATCTTTTCACGCCCAATCTCGGTGCATTAAAAGCAGCGTGGATGGGCATTTTTCACGCCGTCTCTTCTTTTTGCAACGCCGGTTTTGACATTATCGGCACCAGCAGTTTAATGCCTTACCAAAACAACTTTTTTATCATGCTTGTTGTTATGGCGCTTATCGTCTGTGGCGGCTTAGGTTTCACCGTGTGGGGAGATTTGCTCTTCGGGCGGCGGCAAAGACCAACGTCGACACTTTTCCAAAAATGGGTGTTACTACCGCTGCATAATAAATTGACGCTTTTAATCACCGCTTTTTTGATTGTTGGCGGCGGGCTGTTTTTCTTGGCGTTTGAATGGGGCAACCCCACAACCCTTGGGGCACTTTCCACCCCAAGCAAATTTTTAAACGCCGCTTTCCAATCGGTTACGCTGCGCACCTGCGGCTACTTCAGCATTAATCAAGCGGGATTGACGGAGCCGTCGTTGCTCCTTTCCTGCCTTTTAATGTTTATCGGCGGCTCGCCGGTTAGCACGGCAGGCGGTGTTAAAACGGTTACCCTTGGCATTCTTCTTATTGCGGTGG
>CAYZSR010000086.1:0-6847 GCA_964479715.1 uncultured Oscillospiraceae bacterium
CTTGACGTGGTGTTGCTGAAAGCCGACGGGCTGCCCACCTATCACTTTGCCCACGTGGTGGACGACCACCTGATGCGCACCAATTTAGTGGTACGCGGCGAAGAATGGCTGGCCACGCTGCCCATTCATGTGCAGCTGTTTAAAGCGATGGGCTGGCAACCGCCCGCCTACCTGCACACCGCCCACCTGATGAAGATGGACGGCGGCTCACGGCGCAAGCTTTCCAAACGGCTTGACCCCGAGCTGGCGCTGGATTTTTACAGCGACAAAGGCTACCCCGTTGCGGCGGTGAAAGAATACCTGATGACGCTGCTGAACTCCAACTTTGAAGAGTGGCGCACCGCCCACCCCGACGCCGCCATGGAAGACTTTAAGTTTTCAGCAGAGCGCATGTCGGTTTCGGGCGCGCTGTTTGATATCGACAAGCTCGACGACGTGTCGCGCGGTGTGATAAGCCGCTTAACGGCGCAGCAACTGTACGACGATTTGCTGGGCTGGGCGGCACGCCATGACGACGCCTTCCACACGCTATTGCAAGCCCATGAAAGCTATGTGGTGGCGGCGCTGGATATTGGACGCGGCGGCAAAAAACCGCGCAAAGACATCACCTATTACAGCGAGATGAAAAGCTATCTCGATTTTTATTTTGACAGCCTGTTTAACCCCGACTACACGCTGCCCGAGCGGGTGGACAAAGAAAAAGCCATTGAAATTTTAGACGGCTACGCGGCTTTGTACGACCCCGACGACGAAGAAAACGGCAACTTTGCCGGCGTGCGCACGCTGACCGAGCAAGTGGGCTACGCCACCAATATGAAAGAGTTTCGCAACAGCCCCGACCAATGGCTGGGCAACGTGGCCGACGTAAGCATGGTTATTCGCATTGCGGTAACGGGGCGGCAACAAGCGCCTGATTTGTTTGACGTTATGCGGGTGCTGGGCAAAGACACCGTTCTTAAACGGTTGGACAGCATGAAGAACAACCTGTGAGGAGAGAGCATGGAAACAAAAATTGAACTGGATACAAACTTTATATATGACATTGTTGACGCCGATTTGGAAGCGGGCTTTGACCGCCCTATTCACACCCGCTTTCCGCCGGAGCCAAACGGCTACCTGCATATCGGCAGCGCCAAAGCCATCTGGATAAACTATTCCACCGCCGTTAAATACGACGGCACCTTTAACCTGCGCTTTGACGACACCAACCCGCTGCGGGAAGAGGAAGAGTACGTTACCTCCATCGAAGAAGACCTGCTGTGGCTGGGCGCCGTGCCCGACGGCGGCGTCTTTTACGGCTCAGACTATTTTGAGCAATGCTATGACTACGCGCTGCAACTGATTACGCAGGGCGATGCCTACGTTTGTGATTTGTCGCAAGAAGAGATGCGCGAATGGCGCGGCACGCTTACCGAGCCGGGGCGCGAAAGCCCATGGCGTGAACGCAGCGTGGAAGAAAATATCGACCTGTTCCGCCGCATGAAAGAGGGCGAATTTGAAGACGGCGCCCGTACCTTGCGCGCCAAAATAGACATGACGTCGTCCAACATGAATATGCGTGACCCGGTTATTTACCGCATATTGCACGCGCGGCACCACCGCCAAGAAGACGCGTGGTGCATCTACCCTATGTACGACTACGCCCACCCCATTCAAGACGCCATTGAGGGCATTACCCACTCGCTGTGTTCCATCGAGTTTGAAAACCACCGCCCGCTGTATGAATGGGTGCTTAATAAAATCGGCTTTAAAAACAAGCCCCGCCAATTTGAGTTTGCCCGCCTTAACATGACGCACACCGTCATGAGCAAGCGCTACCTGCGCCAAATGGTTGAGGGCGGCTACGTTGACGGCTGGGACGACCCCCGCATGCCGACCATATCGGGGCTGCGCCGCCGCGGGTACACGCCGTCGGCCATTGTTGAATTTATCCGCAAAGCGGGTGTTTCTAAATCGTACAGCATTGTCGACGTGCGGCTTTTGGAATACTGCATTCGCGAAGAGCTGAATATGGAAGCACCACGCCGCATGGCGGTGCTGGACCCGCTGCCGGTAACGCTTACCAACTACGACGAAGGAAAGAAAGAGACTTTTTCCCTTTCCAACAACCCGGCGCAAAAAGGGGCGTCGCGCCGCGACGTTGCCTTTAGCCACCAGCTGTATATTGAGCGGGAAGACTTTGCCGAAGAGCCACCGCCGGGCTGGCGCCGCTTGACGCCGGGCGGCGAAGTGCGGCTGCTGGGCAGCTACGTTATCCGCTGCGACGAAGTGATTAAAGACGACGAAGGCAACGTGGTTGAGCTGCGCTGCAGCGCCGACCTTGAAACCCACGCCGACCGCAAAACCTTCGACGGCAGAAAGATAAAAGGCACCATCCACTGGGTGAGCGCCAACCACGCCGTAGACGCCACCGTTAATTTGTACGACCACCTTTTCACGATAGATAACGTGGCGGATTTAACCGACGATGACTTTTTAGATTACGTCAACCCGGAATCGGTTATTGTGCGGGACAACGCCAAAATGGAGGCGGCACTTGCCGACGCCGGCGCCAAAGACCGTTTTCAATTTGTGCGCATGGGTTATTTTTACGCCGACAGCAAGCATAAAAATACCTTTAACCGCATTGTTGAGCTGCGGGACAGCTTTAAACTGGAAGACGCCCAACGGGAACTGTAAAAAAATAGCCTTGATAAAGGCGGCGCATTCAGCTGCCGCCTTTATTTTATCGGCTTTTTTAAGGACACGGTACGCTGTGTACCGCTTGGCTGAAGTGCCTTGCCGAACCCTCTGCAACGAGCGGCTTTATTGCCAGCGCACAGGCCTACAAGCGCGCTTTACGGCAGCCGTACCGCCAGCGTCGTTTATCACTCAGCCGTCTTTGTTAAAAGCCGACGCAACCTATATTTTGGAGGCCACCCATGACTGTAGAACTGGTAGGGCATGTGCTGCTGCACGCGGTGCAAGACGCGGCAAAAATGCTTCCCTTTTTGTTTGTCGCGTACCTGATTATTGAATGGATTGAGCGCAGCCAAAGCGCGCGTATAGAAAGCTGGCTGTCCCACGGGGGGCGCTGGGGTTTTATACCCGGTGCGCTGCTTGGCACGGTGCCGCAGTGCGGCTTTTCCGCCATGGCGTCAAACTTTTACGGCAGCCGTGTTATCACCCTTGGCACGCTGATGGCGGTGTACCTTGCCACCTCGGACGAAGCGATACCCATCATGCTGAGCTACCCCTCGCGCTACAAAGAGCTGGCGCTGCTTATTGTTGTAAAACTTATCTATGCCTTGTTTATCGGCTTTGTTATCGACGTGGTGGTGCCGCAAATTATACGGCGCACCCCGCTGCGCGGCGGCTACACAGGCGACGTTGAAAAGGTGGATTGCCACAACCACGACGACGACGCGCACTGGGTGCTTTCCGCCTTGAAGCACACGGCGCAAATCTTTTTGTATATTTTGCTTTTTATCTTTTTGTTTGGTCTGCTGGTTGAGCTGGTGGGGGAAGCACGCATTGCCGCCGTAATGGGCAAAATGGGGCTTTTTCAACCGGTGGTGGCGGCGCTGTTCGGCTTGATACCCAACTGCGCCGCATCGGTGCTGTTAACGCAGCTTTATCTGAACGGCACCATCAGCTTCGGCGCTATTTTAGCGGGGCTGTGCACCAACGCCGGCGTTGGTTTGGTGGTGCTTTTCCAAACCAACAAAAAACTGCGCCAAAACCTCTTTGTTGTGGCGCTGCTGTTTATTTTGGGCGCCGCACTCGGGCTGATTGTGCAGGGCATTTTCGGGCTGTGAAACCGATTGAAGCAAATAAAAAGCCATGGTATGTACCGTGGCTTTTTTGCCGCCTGATTAGTTATTTTAAGCCAAATCAATCAGCTTTGAAAATAGAGGCGCAGCACTAAAACCAGATGGTTTACAAAGATAATTTTAGTGTACCCCTAAAAAGTTAAAAGAGCGAAACAACTCAGAGCTTACCGTTTATTGTGTTGCTTGATTCATAGCAAAAAGCAGGCGGCAGAATAACAGCCGGCACAGTATTTAAGGGAACTGCCGTTTTGCACCACTCACTTTAGCGCACAAAAAAGCCCCGCCATTGTTGGCGGGGCTTTTGATTGTGGTAAAAATTATTTAATTTCAACCGTTGCGCCGTGCTCTTCAAGAGTGGCTTTAATTTCTTCAGCTTCTGCTTTGGAAACGCCTTCTTTAATTGGGTTGGGCGCGTTGTCAACCAGGTCTTTTGATTCTTTCAGACCAAGACCGGTGATTTCTCTGACCGATTTAATAACCGGCATTTTGCTGGGGCCAAATTCTGCCAAGATAACGTCGAATTCGCTTTGTTCATCTTCGCCGCCACCTTCGCCACCGCCGCCGGCTACCATAACAGGTGCCGCCGCCGATACTTCAAATTTTTCTTCAATTGCTTTAACCAGTTCATTCAGTTCAAGAACGGTCATTTTTTCTACTTCAGCAATAATATTGTCAATTTTTTCGTTGTCAGCCATTGTATAGACCTCCTAATGTTATACAGATGTTGGTTGTTAGGCCGGCTCGCCTTCTTGTTCTTGTTTTTTGTCGGCCACGGCTTGCAAGCCAACAGCCAAACCACGCAGGTTGCCGGTAAGGGCGGATAGCAACATAGACAAAAGACCGTCTCTGTCCGGCAGTTCTGAAAGTTGTTGCAGCTCATCAGGGTCGATGATTTTATCTTCCAGATAACCGATTTTAATGCCGTATTCGCCTTTGGATTTTTTAGCGTATTTGCACAAAATACGGGCGGCGGCAAGCGGGTCTTCTTCACCGGCAAGCGCCAACGCCGTAGAACCGGATAAAACACTTTCAAGCTCCTCGTAAGGGGTGCCATCCAGCGCTAAACGCAACATGGTGTTTTTAACAACAAAATAATCCACGCCGGCGTCACGCAGCTCTTTACGCAGCTGGGTGTCGTCCTCAACGGTGATACCGATGTAGTCGGTTACGACGCCACCGGTGGAGTTGCTAATTTTATCATGCAGTTCTTCAACGTATGCTTTCTTTTGGTCTAAAATTTTGTTACTAGGCAAGTTGTATGTCACCTCTCTTAGCGTGCGGCAAGGGCCGCCGCGCAATATAAAAAGCCTCTTTCCCGTCAACCGGGAAAGAGGCTCGCAATAAGCTTAAATAAAATAACTTTGCGCCGCCTGTTTCTCGGTAGGAAGGAAACCTGTTACGCACCATTTGGTGCTCCTACTGTCTTTAAAACAGCGTTACGAACAATATTTTACCGCACCGCGTCGGCGTTGTCAACCTTTATTTGGTGAATGATGCCGGCGTGGCGGCTTTATTTATTTTACAGGTATTTTGCGGCGTTTATTTTAACGCCGGGGCCCATGGTGGATGCCACCGTTAGGCTTCTGATGTAGTGGCCTTTAATGGCCGTGGGGCGTGCTTGAGCAATGGCGCCCATAATGGCGGTTAGGTTTTCATCCAGTTTTTCAGTGCCGAAGGACGCTTTGCCGATGGGCACGTGGATGATGTTGGCTTTATCCAAGCGGTATTCAATTTTACCGGCTTTGGCTTCGGTAACGGCTTTGCCGACGTCTTGCGTAACGGTGCCGGCTTTGGGGTTGGGCATCAGCCCGCGGGGGCCAAGCACTCTACCTAAGCGGCCGACAACGCTCATCATGTCGGGTGTGGTGATAAGCACGTCAAAGTCCATAAAACCGTCGTTTTGAATGCGGTTGGCAAGTTCTTCTTCGCCAACCAGCATGGCGCCGGCTTCTTCCGCCTCTTGAATGGCGTCGCCTTTGGCGATAACAACGACGCGGATATCTTGACCGGTACCGTGTGGCAGCACAACCGAGCCGCGGACCTGTTGGTCTGCGTGGCGGCCGTCTACCCCAAGGCGCGCGTGCAACTCAACGGTTTCGTCAAAGTTGGCGGTGGCGCCTTCGCACACCAATTGCAGCGCTTCTTCACTGTCATACAGTTTGTCTACGTCTATCAATTTGGCGGCTTCTCTATATTTTTTTCCGTGTTTCGCTTTCATACTGTCCCTCCTGTGGTATGGCGGGCATGGTGCCCTCCCA
Organism: uncultured Oscillospiraceae bacterium; assembly: GCA_964479715.1. Classification (GTDB taxonomy): domain Bacteria; phylum Bacillota; class Clostridia; order Oscillospirales; family Ruminococcaceae; genus JAAYCI01. Next base: position 6,071 of record CAYZSR010000086.1, read on the forward strand.
CGTTGGTTGTTTATTTTAGTCTTTCACTTTGACGCCCATGCTACGGCAGGTGCCGGCAATCATTTCGACGGCGGCATCCAGCGTGGCGGCGTTGAGGTCTTCTTTTTTAATTTCAGCAATTTCCTCAAGTTGCGAACGTTTTACCGTTGCCACCTTTTTCTTGTTCGGCTCGCCGCTGCCTTTGTTCAGCTTGGCTGCTTTTTTAATAAGCCCTGCCGCCGGCGGCGTTTTGGTGATAAAGGTGAAAGAGCGGTCTGCAAAGACGGTAATTTCTACCGGAATGAGATAGCCTGCGTCTTTCGCTGTGCGTTCGTTAAACTCTTTTGTGAACGACATAATGTTTACGCCGTGCTGCCCAAGAGCGGGGCCTACCGGGGGCGCCGGGGTTGCCTTGCCCGCCGGAATTTGTAGCTTAATAAAGCCAACTACTTTTTGTGCCATTATTTCGCACCTCCAAAAAATTGTGGTTGTGACGGATGCGCGCCTTGTGCGTGCACCCTCCCACCGGTGGCGGTGACGCCACCTCTTATAAAACTGCCTTGCGGCAGGTTATACCACGGTTGTTTTACGTTGCGGTTAAATAGGCTTAACTTGGTTTAAGTCAAGCTCGGCGGGGGTGTCCCGCCCGAACATGGAAACGGTAACGTGCACTTTGCCGGTGTCTTTGTTGATGGAATCAACCAGCCCGACAAACCCTTCCAAAGAGCCGCCCAGTATCATGACGTTGTCGCCGGCTTCATAGTCCATACGGCCGGCGGTGGTGGCGGCGGGTTTTTC
>CAYZSR010000087.1:0-3271 GCA_964479715.1 uncultured Oscillospiraceae bacterium
ACCAGCTGTGCGATGAAATTGACCGCATTTCTGAATCGACCAACTTTAACGGCTTAAAATTGCTTAACGGCGATTTGAACGGCGACAAAACCGGCACCGCGCTTAAGATGCAAATTGGCGCGACCTCCGGCAGCTATGACCAAATTTCTGTTAACGTGCGTGCTACCACTGTAGACGCCCTGTTCAGCAAAAACAAAGACGCCATTAAAGACATTATTAAAGACCAAGATGAAGCGGTTAGCTTTATTGACAGCATCCGCACTGCCATTGATTATGTCTCTACCGAACGCAGCAACCTGGGCGCCATGCAAAACCGCCTTGACCACACCATTGCAAACCTTGGTGTATCAAGCGAAAACATGACCGCCGCAGAAAGCCGCGTACGCGACGTAGACATGGCGAAAGAGATGATGGACTTTACCAAAAACAGCGTGCTGAGCCAAGCTGCCCAAGCCATGCTTGCGCAAGCCAACCAGCAACCGCAAATGGTACTGCAACTTCTTCGCTAGGCAAAAGCCGTTCTTAACTATACGTTTACCATTGATTAGTGGGATTCCCCCCGTTAATCCAATCACCCCATGCTTGGGCCCTCAAGCATGGGGCTTTTCTTTGTGTAAAAGGGGCGGGCAGGCGCCTAAAAGGGGTATTATGGACGAAGTAGGTCAATTATAAAAAAAGAACAAAATACTAATTAAATAAAGTGAAAAGACATATTTGTGTGTTATAGACGAAATAAGTATGGTTAAAGAGTATTATATTAAGGAAAAGACTGTTAAATTTTTATTTAAGTTTGCAAAATTTGGTACATTGTTATAATTTTAGCAGATTAGTATGGCACTTTTTTAACAAAGATGCTATAATTAGTGCAATTCGCTTTATAAACTAGATTATTGGCACAAAAAATAATAGCACAAAGAGGAGATTAGATTATGAGACTGTCAGAAGAAACACAAGACCTGAAAGATATGGTTACCGAATTTGTAGACAAGGAAATTATTCCGGTTGCAGGCGACTACGACAAAACCGGCGAATTCCCCATGGACATCTACAAACAACTGGTTGAAATGGACATGTACTGTGTGCATATGCCTGAAGAATATGGCGGCCCCGGTCTATCCATTCTTGAAACCGCCGTTGTATCCGGTGAATTGGCACGCGGCGACCTTGGCGTTTCCGCCACTATCGGCGCATCGAGCCTTGCCTCGCTGCCGGTTATGATTGCCGGGACCGACGAGCAAAACAAATATTGGTTCGACATTGTTAAAGAAAAACACTTTGCCGCTTTTGCGCTGACCGAACCGGGCGCCGGCTCGGACGCCAGCCAAGTGAGCACCACCGCTGTTAAAGAAGGCGACGAATACGTTATTAACGGCCGCAAATGCTTTATCACCAACGGCGGCGTTGCAGGCATTTACTCGGTTGTTGCCATTACAGATAAAGAAGCCGGCGCACGCGGGCTTTCAGTCTTTATGATTCCGAGAGATTTAGACGGCGTTTCCATTGGTAGCGAAGAAGACAAGATGGGTATGCGTCTTTCCAACACCACCGACGTTATCTTTGAAGACGTTCGCATTCCGGCGGGCAACTTAATCGGTAAAGAAGGCGACGGCTTTAAAATCGCCATGAGCACCCTTGACCGCTCTCGCCCAAGTGTTGCCATGCAAGCGGTTGGCATTGCCGAACGCGCCATGCAAGAAGCGGCCGATTACTCTAAAGAGCGGGTACAATTTGGCCAACCTATTGCAATGCTGCAAGCCATTCAATTTAAAATTGCAGACATGGCCATCGGCATTGAAACAGCACGCCAAATGGCTTACCACGCCGCCCAACTGATGGACGACGGCCTGGGCAAAGAAGCCTCTGCCGAAGTAGCTATTGCCAAAGCCTACGCAGGCGACGTGGCGATGGAAGTAACCACCGAAGCGGTGCAAGTACTTGGCGGTTACGGCTATTCTCGCGATTACCCGGTTGAAAAACTGATGCGCGACGCCAAAATTACGCAAATTTATGAAGGCACAGCCGAAATTCAAAGACAAATCATCGCCGGCAAAGTTCTGCTTGGCTAGAGGTGCAAAACGACGCAAGGAGAGATAGTAACTTGAATATATTGGTATGTGTAAAGCAAGTACCTGACACAACTGAAATTAAAATAGACCCCGAAACAAACCGCCTTATGCGGCAAGGGGTGCCCAGCATTGTAAACCCTTTTGACGGCTACGCCCTTGAAATGGCGGTACGGCTGAAAGAAGAAATTGGCGAAGGCACCATTACCGCGCTGTGCATGGGCCCGAAACAAGCCGAAGAAGCGCTTAAATCTTGCTTGGCGGTGGGCGCCGACGAAGCGTACCTTGTGAGCGACCGTAAATTTGGCGGCTCTGACACGTTGGCGACCAGCTATATTTTGGCGGAATCTATTCGCCATCTGCAAGAGAAAAACGGCGAGCCGTTTGACCTTATCTTTTGCGGCAAGCAAGCCATAGACGGGGACACCGGCCAGGTGGGCCCTGAAATTGCAGAGCATTTAGGCTTAACGCAAGCCACCTACGTAAACGCCATTGAAATGGCGGGCGACAACACCTTGAAAGCCACCCGTGAAGGGGACAGCTACCTTGAGGTGCTGGAGTTTGAGCTGCCGGCGGTGCTAACGGTTGTTAAACTACCGTACGAGCCGCGCTACGGCACGCTGATGACACGTAGAAAGGCAACCCGTGCCGAAATTCCGGTTATCACTGTGGACGATTTGGAAGGCATTGACCAAACAAAAATTGGGCTGAAAGGCTCGCCCACCAAGGTTAAACGGTCGTTTGTTCCCCAAGTTTCCAAAACAGGCGTTAAATACGAGGGTATGGACACCGACGAAGCGGTAAGCAAGTTGGTTGAAAACCTTGTAGACGACGGCGTTATTTAAGGGGGATATAGACAATGAGCGATATTAAAAACCTTTGGGTATACATAGAAACGTGGCAAGGTAAGGCGAAAAAGGTTGGGCTGGAACTGTTGACGCCCGGCCGCGAGCTGGCTGAAAAAGCCGGCGAAGACCTTGTTGCGGTTATTATCGGCAACGATGTGGACGACGTTATTAAAGACGTTAGCCAATTTAACGTTGACCAAATTTTGGTTGTAGAAGGCGAAGAATACGCCCAATACAACACAGACAGCTACACCAACGCCTTTGTAAAGCTGGCTGAAAAGCACAAGCCATCCACCATTTTAATTGGTGCTACCAACAACGGCCGCGACCTTGGGCCGCGTGTTTCTTGCCGGTTAGACA
>CAYZSR010000087.1:3281-6785 GCA_964479715.1 uncultured Oscillospiraceae bacterium
CCGCCGACTGTACCTCGCTTGATTACGACGAGGAAAGCGGCAACATGGCATGGACACGCCCCGCTTTTGGCGGCAACCTGATGGCGACCATTCTCTGCCCGGACCACCGCCCGCAAATTGGTACGGTGCGCCCCGGCGTGTTTAGAAAAGGCGAACGTGACGAAAGCCGTAAGGTGGACGTGGTGCGTGAAGATATCCGCACACCGGACGACATGATTCGCACTAAAACGTTGGAAATTATTGAAGATGACTCAGGAACTACCGTTAACCTCGACGAGGCGGAGATTATCGTCTCGGGCGGGCGTGGCGTTGGCAAACCGGAAAACCTCTCGCTGATTGAAGAATTGGCAGAGGCGCTGGGCGGTGCCGTTGGTGCATCGCGTGCCTGCGTAGACGACGGTTGGATTGAGCAAATGCACCAAGTGGGGCAAACCGGTAAAACGGTGCAACCCAAAGTATATATTGCGTGCGGTATATCCGGCGCGATACAACACTTGGCTGGCATGACGTCATCCGACGTGATTATTGCCATTAACAAAGACCCGGACGCCCCAATATTTAACGTGGCGGACTATGGCATCGTTGGCGACTTGTTTGAAGTGGTGCCGGCGTTGATTAAAGAAATTGAAAAAATAAAAGCTAACCAATAAATTGGGTTGGGTTTAGCAACAAACAGCCTGCTTTGCCGTAACGGTAAAGCAGGCTGTTTGATTTATTTTTGGCGATGGCGTTACTGTTGTTGGCTTTAGCGGCTGTCGGCTCTGTGCAAAAAATAAGGGGGACAGCCATAAATTATTACTATATGTTGAGTATCTTGTGAATCTAAGCCAAAATAGGTGGATCTATGGGCGAATACGGCGGCGCCGATAATCTAATGAATAAAGCGCAAGCTATGGGTGTTATGCGGCGGCGAAGCGGCATACCAGGTGAAGCGCGGTGTTGCTGGGTGCTGAAGTTTAAGATAATGCCAATGCCATAAATGAAACAACGATAAAAAGCCATCTATTATTGTAAATAATGTTAAAATGCTTACTAAATTTGCGCTGTGAATGCAACGGGTTGCCGCCTGTAAAGGTGGGTTTGGTGTATGGTAATCAGATTAATGTGCAACTATTTTTGCTGATTGAAGCTGAAAAGATGGGGAATGCGGCGTTGCCACTGAAAAACAACTAAAATGCCGTGTATTTACTTCGAGTTGCGGGCGAAAATCGCCTGCTAATGGATAATCTGCACAATAGAGACTAAAATTTAATAAAAAGTCAAAAAAAGATATGTTTTCGCTTAGTTTTTATTGTGTGCGGCCGTATATACAAGTGAGGGAAATAATTAAACACCCAGGGCCGGGTGCTTTTGCGTGCAGCCATTAGGCTGCCGTGACGCCGGCGGGTGTTTTTTTGTTCCCTTATTTTTTATTACAGCGGGAGGTGACATGTTGAAAATAGAATCTTACACAGTGAATACGGCGTCTGCACGTCGGTATATTGAGGTGAACAGGCAAAGTACCGTTGTTGAAGTGGGCGCGAAAAAAGACAAAAAAGATGACGGCCTCAACCTTTCTGTGGTGGCGCAGCGAATGATGGCGCAGCGACGGGAAGAATTTTCTTGGATGCAGGCGGGTGGTGCCTCGGCGGTGCGAAACCGAAACATTGCCGCCACGCCCGATGATTTGCGTATCAGCCTGTTGGAGACGATGCTGCGTGCCTTAACCGGAAAAAGTTGGCGATTTAGCCGTGTGGCAGACTTTATTGCCGAGCGGTTGGTGTTGGCGCAGCAAAGCAGCGGAAACACGGCTGTGAATGCGGGACCGATGTATGAAACAACCACCACCGAAACGTTGCGTTATGAAAACGAACAGATGGGATACAGCGCCAGCGGTGTTGTTAAAACTGCTGATGGACGCACTATCCACGTTGAAGCGCATCTGCGCATGAGCCGTGAATTTATGGAGTACACCAACGTTTCCACCGAGGCGTTATGCAAGCCGATAGACCCGCTTGTTATACGGTATGGCGGTGATGCCGCCTCGTTAACCGAGCGCAAATATCAGTTTGACTTAGACATGGACGGCACGCTGGACAACATTTCTTTTGCCGGTAAAGGCAGCGGTTTTTTAGCGCTGGATAAAAACGGAGACGGCAAGATTAACAATGGCAGTGAATTGTTTGGGCCTGCCAGCGGCAACGGCTTTAACGACCTGCGCGCTTACGACAGCGATGGCAACGGCTGGATAGACGCAAACGACGAAGTGTTTGACCAATTGCTTGTTTGGAGCAAAGATGGAAACGGCAAAGATGTGCTGTACAGCTTAAAGGACATTGGCGTTGGCGCCATCTATTTAGGTGAAACGGCCACTGATTTTAAAATGACAGACAGCGCCGGCAACACGCAGGGTGCCATGCGCGCAACGAGTTTTTATTTAAAAGAAAACGGCGATGCGGGATTTTTACACCACATAGATATTATGGCATAGCGTGTTGTTAAAACATAAAAGGCGGGCATAAATGCCCGCCTTTTTGCTGTTTCAATTATAAATTGTTGTTAAGCGCCCCATACATTAACAGCGTACAGCGCCACCACCGGCAGCAGCATTAAAAAGAACAAAATAGAAATGATGTTGCGGGTGGCTCTTTTGGTTTTAAAGAGCGCCAGCAAAATGCGGTAAAGAATAATGCCGATGATGCCGCCGGCAACGTTGAGAATAATGTCGTCCACATCAAAGGTGCCGAGATAGAAGATGTACTGCACCGCCTCAATGGTGAAGCTGGACAAAATAAGAAGAATAACGGTGCGCACATAAGAAAGCCGGCGGGCAAAGCTCATATAAAAAACGCCGAGCGGAATAAACATCAATACGTTGCCCCACACGTTAACGTCAAGGGTTTTGGTGCTCATGCCGTCGTGCACGCGCAGGTAGCGGCGAATGGATTCAAAAGGAACGAGGTTGGCGTCGCGGTAGCTGATGCCGATGCGTCGACCAAAAACGGTATCTATCAATATAAACATATATATTAGGAAAACTGCCCAAAAAATTAGATTAAGCAGCACTGAGTTTTTGCTGAGACGGGAACGTTTGTTCATGTTTTTGCCTCCTGTTTGTTACCTATAATACAGCGCCAGCGGCATTTTGTCTATGGGGGACGCTGATAAAATACAAAAACCTTGCGTTGGCCCCCATTTGGCCACGCAAGGTTTTTGTATAACCCACAACAGCTGCAGCAATATAAAATTATAGTAAGAGAAGGAGAAATGTCTTTTTTTAGTTTTTTTGCTGCTGTAACCATAGCTTATGGCAGCATTCTGAAATGCAAAAGAATGAAGCCGCCGGTTACACTTGTTGCGTTATTGCTCAAACCCGCTGATAGCCGCAAGCGGCGCACAGCAAGCTGAACACCATAAAGTTTTGGACTGCCGCGTATAGAACGAATTAGCGTAGTTATCAGCATGCAATGCTTAAGTGACGCTAACCGCGGCGAAACCGTCCGTAAAACTGGTATGCATATAGTA
>CAYZSR010000088.1:0-6635 GCA_964479715.1 uncultured Oscillospiraceae bacterium
ACAGTTCTTCGTTACCAAGCAGGAAGCCGCCCATAACCGGTTTGTTGATGGCGCCGGTTTTGATAAGATGCATGGTGGATTCACCAATCATCTCGGTGTAGCAGCCAAGGTCTTTTTTGTTTTCAAGACCGTAGCCAACCGCGTTTGCAACGCCGCCGATGCCGATTTGAACGGTGGAACCGTCGTCAATCTCATCGAGGATATGGTCAGCAATTTTCTTTTCAATGTCGCTTGGCTCGGAATAGGGAACGGGGATAACCCAGAAGTCTTCCTCGACAATGGCGTCAACGTCGTCAACGTGAATTTTGTTGAAGGTGCCGTCTTCGCCGCCTACTTTAGGCATATCGGGGGTGGTTTGCACGTAGACTCTGTCTACCAAGTGCATAACGTGACCGTTTTGCCCGCAGCCTTGTGGACCAAACCACATGTAGCCTTCGTCGTCGGGGGTGGATGCGCCGGTAATCATTACGTTGCAGGCGCAATAGTTTTCAAAATACTCTTCAATGTGAGAGAAGGTAATCGAGTTATACTTAATTTTCATCTCGGGTGCGTACATTCTCTCCCACGGAGGCATTACAAAGTGCGTAATGTACTCAAGGTGTCCTTTGTACTTGTCAGGGTCGTTCATGAACTCCATGTCGTACATCAATGCGCACGATGTTAGCAACACGTCTTTGTAATTGAGATAGTTTTCCTCAATTGCTTCAAGAATGGCGGGAGGAGTGGCACTTAGGGGCGAAATGCTAACACTGTCGCCGTCTTTAATTCTGCTTGCAATGTCTTCGGCGGTGGTTAGTTTAGATTGGTACGTCTCTTTCCAACTCATAGTTACACGCTCTCCTTGCAAAATAATATTAATTACTATTAAACAAGGGCGACAACCCGTTTAAACAGATGCCGTACAAGTGCAAATGAAGACTTGCCATAAATGAAAACCCCAATTAACCAAAATAAACGAATGTTAAATTTTATTGAATTGGGGTAATTTCACCTTATAAACTGGTCAATCGCCTTGTTTAAATCATCAATTAACTGGTGGTTATCCGTGCGGATAGCCTCTACCACACAATCTTCAATGTGGTCTTGCAATACAATCTTGCCAGTGTTGTTCAGGGCAGCGATTACCGCTGAAAGTTGGATGAGAACCTCGCTACAATCTCGGTCGTTCTCAATCATCCGTCGGACCGACTCAAGATGGCCAGCCGCTTTTGCAAGCCGATTGAGCACTGCCTTTTTATTTTTGTGTTCATGCCCATGGGAGTGCCCGTGGGTATGAGAATGGGTCGGGCTGTGCCCGTGGTTTTCTGCCGTGCCACCGGAGGGTGGCTCGGTATGCAGCAGCTGCTGGAAATGGGTCATATGGCTTCATCCTTCTCATGGGTATATAATAACGGTAATACGTTGCTAAGTCAAACTTGCGTATTATAGCTCAATTTGTTCTATTTTGTCTAATACTTTGCCAACCGCTACCACAGCGCCGGCGTCGTCCGGCAGCTCATCAAGGCTTCTGCCTTCTCTGTCGTAGCTGTTCAGAACGGGGTCTTCAGGGATGGCGCCAAGTACGTCAACGCCAATTTTATCAAGGCGGTCTTGTTCCACTTCGTCGTCGCGTACACGGTTGAGAACAAGCCCGGCTTTGCGCACGTGCTCTTCTTCGCCATAGCTGCTGGCTACTTTGATGATACCGGCGGCCGTTTCAAGGCTGCGTGCCGACATATCGGCCACGACAAAGAGCAGGTCAATTTGCTTCATAACGCGGCGGTTCAGTTGCTCGGGGCCGGCTTCACCGTCGATGATGACGTAGTCATATTCATCGGCAAGCGAATCGATACCGTAGCGGAGCAGCTCGTTCACAGCGCAGAAGCAGCCCGGTTCTTCGGGGCGTCCCATGGCCAGCAGGTCAAACCCGTCGCCGTGGGCGAGAATTTCTTTCATTACGGTTTTAGTGGGGCCGCCTGTTTGCAGTTTCAACTGGGCTTCGGCGTGGTTTTTGCCAAGCAGGTCTTTGCGAACCTGGCTGACGGTGCTGTCTACTTCAATACCCAATGTGTAAGGCAGGCTCATGGCAGAGTCTGCGTCGATGGCCAAAACGCGCTGTCCGTCGGCGGCCAACATATGGATAAGCAGCGTGGCGAGCACAGTTTTACCGGTGCCGCCTTTACCTGTTACGGCTATGGATTTAACTTTTGACATAAATAAGCTCCTTTACTGAGGTGAGGGGCAGCGGTCAATGGGTGCCTCTCAAATTTTATCTTTAGCAACCGGTGGTGGTGGGTCTTTGCGAAAGCCGGCGGGTTGCATCGTTCTATAAATGGGCGGGTAAAGCGTTTTTGAAACCGCCTTTTAAGCGGGGTGTGCAAAAACTGCCGAAAGGCAGTTGACCGGCGGGTTGTTGTGGGATAAACCGCGGTGCATCGTGCCGCTTGCGGGGCGATTTTTGACATAATAAACAAGCCACCGACAGCCCCTTTGCGTGCGGGATGGTTTTATAAGGGCTGCGAAGTGTGTTGATAACACGGCAGCGGCTTGTTGTAGTACGTAAGGTGTCTTAATCCTTTTTAAATCCTTTTTAATAAGTGGCGCCATACAGATGGGGAAGACCCCAACGCCGCCTATTGCGCTGTGCTTTTGTACCACCTTTAGCACACCGTTACACTTATATTAAGAGCGGCAACCTTGCCGATGTGGCAAAGTGGCCTGTTATTCAGCTTTGTAAGTATACATTATAGCACACAATTAAAAATAAATATACAAAAACTGACACAAAAGATAAGATTTTATATAAAAGTTGCCAAAAGAATCGGTGTATAAAAGCATATCCGTCCAAAAACACCCGCCAAATGGCTACCTTTCCGCTGTCGCAGCGGTTTTAGTGTGGGTTTCTTTAACGGGGCCGCCCTCCCGTAAAGCGGGGCCGCTTTTGCGGCGTGGGCACGGCGCGTTAAAGGGTCTTTCGTCGTGTATGCTTTTATAGGGTGCAAATTAATAAAATTGGAATAAAGTTTTGTGGATGCCGTGCCGCGTCAAACGCCGCCGGGCCTAGTGCCGGCAGGAAGCGAATGCACGGGGCAACGTTAAATTATAAATTGCTTTAATAGATATTCAATGTTGGTAGAACCGCGGCTCTACCAACATTGAATGATTGCATAAAATAGATACTATTCGAAGTCCGGCTTTCTTTTTTCCATGAAAGCTGCCATGCCTTCGTCTTTGTCGGGGGTTTGCATGAGAATACCTTGCGCTTTGGCGTCGTGTTCGAGAGACGCTTGAATGCTGGTATCCATTGCTTTGTGCATGCCCAATTTGGCAAAGCCGATGGCGGTGCCGGCGAAGGCTGCAAAGCGTTCTGCTTGTTCTTGAACGGTGGCTTCAAAATCGTCGTCTGCGACGACCATGTTGCCGATGCCGATGTCAAGCATTTCTTGCGCGGTGTAGTTATGCGCAGTGAAAACAATTTCTTTTGCTTTGTGCATGCCAACGTAGCGTGGCAGTAGGTACAAGCATGCGGTGTCGGGGATTAAGCCGATACCGGAGAAGGCCGCGCCCAATTTTGCGCTTTCTTTAGCGATAACAAAGTCACTAATAAGGCACATAGACAGGCCGGCGCCAACGGCGTAACCGTTAACGGCTGCAATGATGGGTTTGGGGTTGTCCATAAAGGCGTGAATCATTTGTTCGCCTTGTTCGCGGATAAGCTCAACGCCCTCAACCAGTTCAGCGGACATCAATGTCATAATGTCGCCGCCAGAGCAGAAAGATCTGTCAACGCCGGTTAAAACGATAGCTTTAACCTCTTTGTCAAATTTCGCTGTTTCCAACGCGTGGCACATTTCACGAACCAGCGGTTCGTCCAGTGCGTTCATCATGTCGGGGTTGTTCATGGTGATGGTGGCGACGCGGTCTTTCACTTCATACTTTACTACTGTGTACTCCATACCAAAAAACCTCTTTCCTTTTATTAATTATTTAGCGTAACAACGGCAACGTTTGCCGTCGCCGTTATTATACTAAACTTACCAAGTGGTTGCAATAGCTTTTTTCGGGTTTTACCAAGAGTGGGCAATAGCTTGTAGTTTGCATGCTTTCTCGCAAGGAAGCATTTCGGGCCGGTCGGTAATGGGTTTGCACTCGGAACAAATTTGTTTTAATTGGTTGCGTGCGTCCTCATTAATCACGGCCACTTCGTCGTCCCAGTCGTTTAGTTCAATTTCGAATATGCCGGCAGGACACGCCTTAATGCAGCCTTTGTCTTCGCATTCGGCGCAGCCGTCGGTATCTATTGTAATGTAATAGTTACCGGAGCCGTCGTCGTATCCATAGTTGGCAATCATGGGTTAACCTCTCCAATCAACCTGCCTTTTTCTTTTGCTCTCTTTCGTATAAATCTTTCGCGATAAGCGCGCCGCCGATGGCACCCGCCAGCTGGGTGTCCAGCTCAGGTTCAACGGCTTCTACGCCAACCAGTTTTTCAATGCGCTTGACAACGCCCATGTTTTTAGCAATGCCGCCGGTGATGGCAAAGTCTTCTTCCATGCCGCTGCGGTCCAGCAATTTAACAACACGGTCTGCCATGGCGTGGCAATAGGACGCCAATACTTTTTCTTTGGTCCAGCCTTGGCGCATCAGTTCGGTGGCTTCGGTTTTAGCAAAAATAACGCAAATGCTGGAAACCATCGGCGGTTCTTCGTCAATGTCAAAGGACATGTCACCAATATCTTCAACGTGTACCGACAGCAAGTCGGCAATAACTTCCATACCGCGGCCGGTGCCGGCGGCGCATTTGTCGTTCATCATAAAGGAGGTAACGCTGCCTTTTTCGTCGATGTGGATAACTTTACAGTCTTGCCCGCCCATGTCTAGAATGGTGCGTACTTCGGGTCCGTAGATGTAGTTACCGCCGCGTGCGTGGCAGCTTATTTCGGTAATGGTTTTGTCTGCAAAGGGCACGTTAACACGGCCGTAACCGGTGCCAACGGCGTAATCAATGTCGTCCAGCGTCATGTCGGTGTCTTCCAGCGCCCAGTTAATGGCGTTAACCGCCGAGTTGGGGCTGTCTGACCCGGTGCGCATGCTGGCGTAGGCGTACAGTTCACCGTCTACCATAATAACGGCTTGGGTGCTGGTGGAGCCAATGTCTACACCGGCGGTAACAAGGCCTTTGCGCCAGTCTATGTCTTCGTTTACCCAGTTGGTTTCTTGCCATCTCCAATAGTCTACTTTTTTAACGGCATCGGTGGCTTTATCATTTGTGTTACTCATTATAATAGTCACTCCATTTCACGCTGTGTGTTTGTGCGGGCGGGGGTTGCCTGCCCGTTAACCATTTGTTGCGTGCCAATTTATTGTTGTTAATTAGCGTGCGATAGGCAAAGCCTGTACGTTACGCCGTTTCTTTTTCGATAAGCTCGGCGGCGTATTCCGCGGCGCCGAACGCGCTGATATAATCCGGGTTTTCCGGGACGGTTACGTCTTTTTTCAGTTCGTCTTTAATGCACTTTACCAAGCCTTGGTTTAAGGCGGGGCCGCCGACAAAGGTCATGTTATCGGTGGTGCCAACGCGGCGAACCAGCGCGGTGATACGGTTGCTGATACCGATGTTGATGCTGTACGCAATGTTTTCAACCTTTTCACGGTTGTGAATAAGGGTGATAACTTCCGATTCGGCAAAAACAACACATTGGGCGTTCATCGGCAGCTTTTTGTCGCCTTTCAGCGAGTAAGGGCCGAGGTCGTTGATGTCTATTTCAAGCACCCTTGCCATCGATTCAAAGAAGGTGCCGGCGCCGGAGGCGCATTTGTCGTTTACTTCATAGCTTTGAACAACGCCGTTTTCGTCCAGTTTAATAACGCGGCTGCTTTCAGCGCCCATGTCAATAACCAGGTCGGTGGTGGGAACGGCACGGTAGGCGCCCCGGGCGGCGGCGCTCACGTCGTTGACGTCGCCGTCGGCGAAATCAATCAGCGAGCGGCCTTTGCCACAAGCGGCGACCGAGTCGACTTCGTCTTTTGAGATACCGGCGTCTGCCAGCGCTTCTTCGTACACTTTTTCGGCCACTTGCAAAGCGTCAAACTCTGTTAACCCTTTGGCTTTGCCGATAATTTTGCCATCTTTGACGATGACAGCTTTGGTGTTTTGGCTTCCGCTATCAATTCCGGCTGTAATCATTTAATCATCTCTCCTATTTAACGACGGTTACGTCGTCTTTTGCTTTTTACACGGTTTGAACACATTTAAAGGGTGCAAACCGCACAATAAGGACGGGGTTGGTGCGTTTTGTTGTTACGTATGTCGGTCAGCCGTGGCACGGGTGCCGGCGGCATCGTGGTTGGGTGGCGGGGGTTGGGCAGCGTCTTCACACGCATGACAGCCGCTTTCTTTGCATTTCAAAGGGCTGTAATAAATGGTCGTTGCCGGCTATCCACTACGGGCAATGGGGTGGCGGTGCAAGCGGTGTGGTGCGTTTCGTTTGCGGTGCCTTGCGGAAAGGCGGCGGTGCGCTGCGGGGTGGGTGCGTTGTTTGTTGGGCATCGCGGGGCGTTGCCGCGCGGTGCGGTGTATACAACCTTGGCGCCGGTGCAACACCGGGGTGGTGCCAAGGGTTGGCTTTTAGTGGCTGCCGCTTGGTTTTTAAAAC
>CAYZSR010000089.1:0-6632 GCA_964479715.1 uncultured Oscillospiraceae bacterium
CGCTGAAAAGGCCACCTTTCAGGGCGAGAATGCCGGGCACTTCTGCCGCCACGGAGCCGACAATTTTTTTAATCACCTTTTCGTCAAAGGTAAGTTCTTTTTTAATACCGCCATTTGCGGTATCCATTTCTTTTGTGTTGTCGTTTGCCATTTGTTAAACCGCCTTTCAACCAACTGTTGGTGTTTTGTTAACTATCGTCTAAAGTGCTCAATCCATTTTTTAATGTCGATGGTGCCGTCTTGCCAGCCACCGATAATATACCCTGCCAAAACAAGCAGGCACAGCAAAAGGGTGCGCCAAAAACCGATGGTAAAAATTAAAATAGCTATCAATAAACCGCACAAAATACCGACGATACGCCCCAAATAGGGTTTTATGGTTATCCAAAAGTTCAGCATGATTTCCCCTTATAGTAGGCGGTCTTTGCCGCTGTCTAAATGTGAAAAATCCACCTGCAAACGGATTGATAGCGGTTCGGCGTAAATGGCGGCGCACAGTGCCTCTACAATGGCTTCTTGTACCACTTCGCCCACGTCGGCAAGGCTTTGCCCTTCAGCCACGGTGATGTTGCCGTAAACCCGCAATTTCTTGGGTTTGGGGCGCCTTCTAACGTGCAATTCGCAGGCGAGCACGCTGTCAAACTGTTCGGCGGCGTGCGTCGCAATAGAGGCGATGCTGCGGCGTGAAATTTCAAGGTTACCTCGGGCTTTCTTAATAATGTAAACATCCGGCCTTGAAAGATAGGCCACCAGCACAAAGGCGGCAACGGCAACAGATACCACCGTCAGCAGCATGGCACCGCCGTTGATGTCGAGCAAAACGGGGTACTGTTTCAGAAATTGATTTGTAAAATCAGACAACCACGGAATGGTAACAAAAAACGAAACGATGAAAAGCTGATTTAGAATAAGCAGGATGCATAGCAAAATAATAAGAAGCTGTAAAAACTTTCTCAAAAAATCACGCACGCTTTCTGTTAACGTTATTTTCTGTAAGAACTGAATGGCTTACCTTTAGTTTATAAGAAAAAGCGAAGAAGAAAACAAAATGCTGTCGAAACAATTAAATAACACAAATTATCGCTTGAAAAGCAAGTTTTATGCGATGGGGCATACAGTTTGGTGAAGAAGAATGTTGGTGCCTTTCGGCACGGGCTTACTAGACGCTGTTTCTTAAGTGCCGCCGGTCAAATAAATATACCGCTTGGTGCCGTGGGGCCCCAAGCGGTATGTTAGTTTAGTATATAATAATTGCTTAGTTATGGTTCAATTTTCAGGACAAACTAAAAGAAAAATGCTAAAGGTGATGTGTGGTAGGTAGGCGGCATTTTTGTGTTTGCGCAACCCGGGCTTTTTTATTAAGTTTGCAACAAGCAAGTGGTGGCGGCACTACCGCTGAATGGCTTTGTACTCTGGCGTTTCATCAAAAACCTTTTGCGCGTAAGGGCAAAGAGGAATTATTTTTTTGCCCTCTTTGGTGGCAAGGTCTACTACTTCTTTTACAAGGGCGCGGGCGATGCCTTTGCCTTGTTGCTTTTCATCCACAAAGGTAGATTCAATAATAATAATTTTTTCACTCACAGAAAGTACTATTTTGCCCACTTCTTTATCGCCCTCGTAGGCGTTTATTTCCTTGCCGTCATTTTCTAGTTTATAGGTTAAGTGATCCATACATTACCCTTTCTTCACCACCTTGTTTATCGTTTGTGGCGGCGGTGTCGCGGTTTATAGATATTTTAATTTCAACAAGCGTGTTAAAAGTGTACGGGTGCAGCCGCGTTGTTACTATAAATTAAAGGCTACATAAATTCAACGGTGCTTATAATGGGGTCATAATAAGCGCAGGTATCTTCAATGGTGCCGGTAACAAAAAAGATAAAGGTAAAGCCGTTTTTGGTATTATGATATTTAAGATCCCAGCTATTCGTGTAATCACGAGCACCAATAAAAACGATGTAATCTTTCCATTCGGAATAGGTGTTAGGCGCAAAGCTATTGCTTTTAGTGTATGTAATGACATCTTACTGGTATTCAGGCGGATACTCTCTATAGGTATAGATAGAGCCTTCCTTTTGCTCGAGACCTTTGTCGATAAAATAGCATACCTTAGAAAATGTTATACCAGCAAGTTCAGGGGCTGAAACATAATCCGGTACAACGAGGCTATCTTGATGGATGCCATCAAACTCCGGATAAAGACCTTGTGGTAACGTGATAAAAAATGTATATCCCTTATATTCATGAATAAAAGATTCCGTCGCACCGATAATTTGCGGTTCTTCTTCCGCAGCTTCTATAGAAGTGGGTAGAGAGCTGGGCGAAATACTTATTTCTGACGATGAAGCCGGTAGCCTAGAGTGGGAAGACGCAGCGGGTGGTGCGCCGCCACAGTTACAAGCTGTAAAAAGAAATAGAGCAACTGCCGCCGCAAAAACTTTAAACAATTTAATTTTACGCATAAAAATCCCCTTTCAACCTTTTATTTATACTAGCACATAGGTAGTGAATAAACAATCTACCAGCGTGTTTATAGCCGATAGATTTGGTTTTTAAAAGGTTGAAAGTAAAATGGAGTATTAGCGTTTACCTGTTAAGCTAAATTTTGCATACCCTAATACCTGAACGGTAAAAAGCCGTTCAGGTAAATTGATATCTATACAAATGGTTGTATAGCGTTGCTGTTTTCTAAGCTCTTTTTTTGAAAAAGTTTAAAATACCGGTAAAAACAACGGCGCCGATAACAGCCACGATGATGCTCCAAATATTTATCCCGGTTACGCCGGTGCCGCCAATTAAACCAACAATTAAGCCGCCGAGAAAACCGCCGATAACGCCAACAATAATATTCATAATAAAGCCGCGTTTTTCGCCGCCCATAAGAAGCCCGGCAAGCCAGCCGGCAATGCCTCCGACAATAATCCAACTAAAAAACCCCATAGATACGCCTCCTTTCAGTTTGATGTCTTTAGTATACCACACTTTATAGCATAAAAGATAACTTCTTGGCGGCAAAGACTGTAAAAAGGCGCAATAGGTAAATTATCTTTATTGGGCGAAAATCCACTGGCTGATTAAAAGAGCTGCTTAATGTATGCTGTCCGGTTTGTGCTGAGCGGACAGACTTAATTTGAAAGAATTGATTTGATACCTTCATAATGGTTGTTCTATTTTGAATAATAAGCGGGCTTTTACAGATAAAGATAGAATGGGGGTTCAAAGTCAGCAGGTGGCTTTGTATGTTATTGCCTCTAACAAATAGTACAAAAGCATTGCATTCGCCATAGTGGGGCTGTATATATCGTGCTAAGGCGCATAAAGTGTGTGCTGGGACGGCACATATTAAACCGTGTTCTATGAAGCTTTCAAAAAAGTTTGCAAAACAAAAACCGCCCTATATCCAAAGGAAACCCTTGCTATATGGCGGTTTATTTATGGAGCTGGCGACAGGAGTTGAACCCGCGACCTGCTGATTACAAATCAGCTGCTCTACCAACTGAGCTACACCAGCGCAAAAAAATGCGGCACAAATAGTATAGCAAAGATATCGAGAATTGACAAGCAAAATTAATCGGCTATTTTGCGCAGCAGAGCCGGCAAATCGGTTAGTTTTTGCACGTTATAAGTGGCGTCGCTTTGGTCAAAGCCAAAGCGGGTGTCAATACGGGCGGCAACGTCTATGCCGGCGCGGTTGGCGGCGGTGATGCCGTAAGGGGAATCTTCAACCACAAGGCAGGCTTTTGCCGGCAGGCCCAGCTGCTCTAATACGTGCAGATAAATGGCGGGGTCGGGCTTGCTGCGCTCAAAATGGTGGCCGCTTGCCCACACATCAACGTATGGCTCTAGGCCGGTGTCGCTCAGCATTTGCTGAATCAGCGCCGGCGCCGAGGCGGAAGCCACCGCCATTTTAATGTTCTGCCCGTCTAAATAGCGCACCGCTTCCAGCGTGTCTTCGAAAAGCAAATCCTCATAGCTGAAAGGGGTGGTCGCCTCAAAAGCCCGCAGCCCTTTTTCGATAACGTCAACGTCGGTTTTTTGTTGCCATAGGTCAAACAGGCGCTCCCTTGTTTTTTGTGCTGAAGCGCCGACCAAATCATTCAAATCGGCACGGGTGATGGTTACCCCTTGGGTTTTACCATAGGCAATTGTGCGGTCCATATAGAAATATTCGCTGTCTACCAAAACGCCGTCCATGTCAAAAATAACTGCTTGCTTCATTATCTATCCTTTGCGTTAAACGCTGTTGATGGCTTAAGTAAGCGGGTTGTCTGCTTCAACCTCGCCAATGAGGGCGACGCGGCGTGCGTGGCGGCCGCCTTCAAATGCCGTTTCTAAAAAGGTGTCGGTCACCATTTTGGCAAGTTCTATGCCGATAACACGCCCGCCCATTGCCAGCACGTTGGCGTTGTTGTGTGCGCGCGACATTTTAGCGGAAAACGGCTCGCTGCATAGCGCGCAGCGAATGCCCTTTACCTTGTTGGCGGTGATGGAAATGCCGATGCCTGTGCCGCAAATGACGATGCCTTTGTCAAATTCGCCGGCGGCTACGGCGCGGCCCACTTTTTCCCCGGCAATGGGGTAATCGGTTCTTTCTTTTGTAACGCAGCCTAAATCGGTGCAGGTGTGGCCCTTTTCTTCAAGGTAAGCCATCAGGTGTTTTTTCATGTCAAAGCCGGCGTGGTCGCTGCCGAAAGCAATTTTCATAGGCTGCTCCTTTATTTATAAAGAATTGTCATCGCTTGTTTGTACGGATTTATCATACCACATGACCGCCACTGTTGACAAATATGCAGCGCCGACGCCGTGTTGCAAAACGGTATTTTTGAGGGGTTGCAGGCTGGTTTTAACGATATAAAGAGGGATGCACAAAAAAGCGGCTGAAAGCTATCAGCCGCTTTGAGTTTCAATGATTAAGTTATTCGGCTTCAACGGCCTGGCGAGGGTTGTCATTCTTATAGGTGGTTAATAAAATGAAAACGGCCGCAATAACCGCCAGCGGGATAAGCATCATGGCGGCGGTGGCGGTGCTGCCAAACAGCGTGACCAGCGGGGTGAAAACCAGCGTTGCCAAAAACATGCCGGCGTTTTGAAAGGTGACGGCGATGGCGTTACTTTGCGCCAATAGCGATGGTGACGGCACTAGCTTGCCCAGCGATGAGAACATAAGGCTGGGCGATGCCGCGCCGATAAAGCCGAGTAAAAAGGTGCCGAGGAAGATAAGCGGTGTGTTGCCTGTAAACATTAAAGCGCTACCGATACCGCCGCACAGCACCGCTAGTGCGTAGAGCTTTTTATGGCCGAACAGGTCGGACAATTTACCGAAAACAGGGGAGCCGACAAGGCAGAATATCATCGGCAGCGACGCGATAAACGACGCCCTGCTTAAAGACATTTGCCCGCTTTCCACCGCGTAGGTGGGGAAAAAGGTAACAACAACCATCAGCGAAAAGTTGTACACTAAAAAGCCGATGGACGGGAAAATCAGGTTTTTGTTTTTAAAGGCTTTGGGCCAACTGCCTTTGGCGGGTGTGCCACCCTCTTGTTGCGGCTGGGGCCGCGCTTTAAAGAACAGCGCAAACACGGCGATAGCCACTAACGAAAAGGCGGAAAAAACCCACCAAACGCCGCGCCAATCCAGCGCGGAATAAAGTGCCGGGGTGGTGTTGAAAGCGACAATTTGCCCGGTGGATATCCAGATGCCGCCGATGCCCATCACCGTGCCGATGTGGGCAGGGCTGCTGTGGTTAATGGCGGCCAGCGGCACCGTGACGGACATCAGCAAAAAGCCGACCCCTTCAATGCCGCGGCTTATCATCATAACGGCGCCGTTGGTTGCCACGGCGCCCAGCACTGAGCCGCCCATGGCGATAACGGCGGCTATGGTAATCAGCCGTTTGTTGGGCACGCGATGCGCCAACGTGCCGGCGGGCAGCGCCAGCACTAAACAAACCAGCGTGAAAATGCTCATTAACCAGTGGCTGGAGCTAGCCGGCAGGTTCACACCGGCGGCAACCTCCGGCATGATGGTGGGTACCTTAAACTGATGCACACCCACCGACGTGCCGACCAAAAGTAAAAGCAGTGCCACGGCGATGTAGTTTTGGTATTTTGCCGGTTTTTTGCCAAGCGATTGATTGGATGTATTGGAACCCATGAAACCCCTCTTTTCTCATTAAAAGAACCTGCCTTGTTGTTTTTGCAAGGCAGGTTCGTGTATGCCAGTGCCTTAAAATAGTTTTAAGGTGTATATCTATCTTGAGCGGCGCCGCTTTTTAAAAGAACAGCGTTTGCGCGCCGGGGTACTCGTTGCACAGCAGGCGGAACGGTTCTTCGTCTTCTTCAATGTCCGGGAAGCGGCCCATTTCCTCGTGGAAGCGGTTGTCGGTATTGTCGTCGTTGGTTTGGCTTACTTCGCCAATCAAGACGGGGCCGTGCCCTTTTTTAGCCCAGAACGAGTGATAAACACCGGGGGTGAGCGTAACACTTTGGCCCGGCTCTAATTCAAGCTCGGTGCCGGCGGGCAGTTGCAGCTGTTCACCGTCGCTGGAGATGCGCACGTCGCTGGTGGCAAGCTCACCTTTACGGGTGGAGTTGTAGAGCTTCATCACCATAATGCCGCCACCACGGTTGATGAT
>CAYZSR010000090.1:0-6553 GCA_964479715.1 uncultured Oscillospiraceae bacterium
CCGGTATTTCGGTTAAACCGGCTTGGCGCGCCGCTCGCCAGCGCCTTTCACCGGCGATTATTTTATAGCCGCCGGCCGGCATAGGGCGCACCACAATCGGTTGCAGTACGCCGTGTTCCTCTATACTTTTCGAAAGTTCTGTCAACGCTTTAGCGTCAAATTCTTTTCTTGGTTGGTCTCGGTCGGGCTCTATATCGCGCAAAGCCAGCGCCGTTTGCTCTTTCTCTGTGGTAGAAACACTGCCTGTATCTGCAAAAAGGCTGTCTAGCCCTCTGCCTAATCCGCCTTTTTTAACTGCCATTAAACTCCCCTATCTCTATATTCTATAAACGCTACCCCGCGTGGTAGGCACGGTTGTTGTATAAAAATTCTTTCGCCAAATCTTTATACGCCGCCGCACCGGTGGATGCCGGATCGTAATAGTTGATTGGCGCACCGAAGCTTGGCGCCTCTGAAAGGCGCACGTTGCGCGGTATCGGTGTTTTGAAGACCTTTTCGCCAAAGTACTTTTTAACCTCTTGAACCACCTGCAAGGTAAGGTTCAGGCGGCTATCGTACATCGTAAGCAAAACGCCCTCAATTTCAAGATAAGGGTTATACATTTTTTTAACAGTGCGAATGGTGTTCATCAGCTCTGAAAGCCCTTCCAGCGCAAAATATTCGCACTGAATAGGCACAAGCACCGTGTCGCAAGCGCATAAACCGTTCAATGTTAGCAGATCCAGCGACGGTGGGCAGTCTATAAAGATGAAATCATACTGGGGTAAAAGCGGCGCAATGCCGTCTCTTAGCCGAGATTCTCTGTTTTCCAGCGCAACAAGCTCGATGCCCGCACCGGATAATTGTATGTTGGAGGGGATAATGTCACAGCGGTACTCGGTTTTTTGCACCGTTTGCAACGCCGGAAGTTGCCCTATCATAATGTCATAAACGCTGCTTTTCATCTGTCTTTTCGATAGCCCGAAGCTACTGGTAGAGTTTCCTTGCGGGTCTAAATCTATAAGTAGCACTCTTTTGCCGGCTGCCGCAACGGCAGAAGAAAGGTTTACAGCGGTGGTGGTTTTACCCACGCCCCCCTTTTGGTTGGCTATTGCTATCACTTTTGCCAAAATAAAGACCTCCTCGATAGTGTCTGAATAACTTTGTGTTACCAAACATTATAGCACAAGAAAATTTTTTTATATAGGCGGTTTCATTAAAAAACGCCAATAATGTTCCACGTGGAACATTATTGGCGTGGTTTTTCTGCTATTTTCATGAAAAGAGCCGTTTATTTTCCGTTATTTGCTGCCTAAATATTTTCCATGCCGCCTCTCGGTAAAATCGGCAAGTTTGAAAAGGGGCGGAAAAGACGTGAATTGTTCCACGTGGAACAATTCTTATAGTGGCTTTCTTTTAATTTGTGCGTTGCTTCTTGGGTAGCGCCGCGGGGTGTTTTTTATCTTCTCTATAAGCACCAGCGTTCTTTCGCTACCGTCGGGCAAAGTGTATTCAACCGTCTCTACCCATTTACCGCCTAGCGCGCTGATGGCGGTGCGTGCCTCATTCGCTTCTTCATCGCCCGGCCCTTTCATCGCGGCAAAGGTGCCCCCTACCTTTACAAATGGCAGGCAATACTCACACAGCTCGTTCAGTGCCGCAACCGCTCGCGCCGTTACAAAATCAAATTGTTCTCTGTACATCTTGTTTTGAGAGGCGTCTTCCGCCCGTGCATTGATTACATTGTAAGGCAGGCGCAAATGTTGTGATTGCTCTTTTAAAAAATCTACTTTTTTGGCAACCGATTCCAGCAGCGTCAGCTCTACCGCTGGCTTTAGTATCTTTATCGGCACGCCGGGAAAGCCGGCGCCGGTGCCAACATCCAGTACTTTGCCCGCCGTTTGTGGCAGGTTGGCAAGCACCAAACTGTCCACCACGTGGCGGTCTTCAATCGCTTGCCCTTCGGTTATTGCCGTCAGGTTCATCACTTCGTTTTTATCCAGCATAAAAGCAATTTGGTCATCAAGCGCCTTTAACTGCTCTTCTGTAACAGAAACACCGTTTTGCGCAAGTTTTTGCTCTAATCTCTCTAAATTCATTAACAACTCCCTTGGTTTTAAGACGATGTTTCCGACAGGTGCTTTTTAACCGCCAGCGTCAGTACCGAGATATCACTTGGCGACAGCCCGGGAATGCGTGCCGCCTGCCCTATTGAGAGCGGTGCCACATCGGCCAGCTTTTCACTCGCCTCAATGCGCAGGTTGTGAACAGTGCTGTAATCAAAATCAGCGGGGATTTTTGTGCTTTCTGCTTTTTTGGCGCGCTCAATTTGCTGCTGCTGCTTTTTAATGTAGCCGTCGTATTTAATTTCCGTTTCAATGCGCTCGGCAACGTCTCGGTTTACAGCGTCATTTTTGCCGATAATACCCTCTATCAGCTCATACGTTACTTCGGGGCGCTTTAGCAAGTCATAAGCGGCGGTGGGATGGGTCAGCTCGCCTTTCTTTTGTTCTTTAAAATATGGGTTGATAGCGTCAGGCGTCACGTTTGTATCCTGCAGCCTGGTCATTTCTTGTTCTTTCTTTTGCTGTGTGGCAAGGTAAACGTCATAACGAGCGTCGTCCACCAGACCAATCTCTCTGCCAATAGGCGTTAACCGCTCGTCGGCGTTGTCTTGCCGCAAAAATAAGCGGTATTCGCTGCGGCTGGTCATCATTCTATAGGGGTCATTAACACCTTTTGTCACTAAATCGTCTATTAATGTGCCAATATAGCTGGTGTGCCGCCCTAAAATGACCGGTTCTTTACCTTTAATTTTAAAGGCGGCGTTGATACCCGCCATTAAACCTTGCGCAGCCGCTTCTTCATAGCCGGAGGTACCGTTAAACTGCCCCGCGCCGTATAAACCGCTCACTTTTTTGGTTTCAAGCGTTGCCCACAGGTTGGTCGGGTTAATGGTTTCGTACTCTATGGCGTAGGCGGGGCGCATAATTTCAACGTTCTCAAGTCCTTTTATCGTTTTGTACATCTCGTTCTGCACTTCTTCAGGAAGTGACGATGCCATACCTTGCAGATACATCTCTTCTGTGTTGATGCCGCACGGCTCAATAAAGAACTGATGGCTTTCTTTGTCTGCAAAGCGAACAATTTTATCTTCCAAGCTGGGGCAATAGCGGGTGCCAATCCCGGTAATGCTACCGCTATACATAGCGGAGCGATGGATATTGTCGGAAATTATTTGGTGTGTCTTGGGGTTGGTCTTTGTGATATAGCATTTGACCCGGTTGGTTATAGAGGTCGTTGTCATGTAGCTGAAAGGCACGATGACATCGTCCCCCGCCTGCGCCCTGAGCCCCGTAAAATCAATGGAGCGTTTATTAACGCGCGGCGGCGAACCGGTCTTAAAGCGTTGCAGCGGAATACCATTTTCTTTTAACGAATCCACCAATGGTAGCGCCGCCGCAATACCATCAGGCCCTGAGAAGTAGTTTGCCTCGCCAATGTGTATCTGCCCGCCTAGAAAAGTGCCTGTGGCAATAACAACTGCCTTAGCGGTATATTCGCCGCCCAAATTGGTACGAACACCAACAACACATGAATTTTCAACCACTATTTCTGTAATTTCCGCTTGCTTTACGTGGAGATTTCGTATCTTTTCCAACATGTGTTTTGCTTGTTGTTGATAAAGCTGCCTATCCGTTTGCACACGCAAGCTGTGCACGGCGGGTCCTTTGGTTTTATTTAACATACGGCTTTGCAACGTGGTTTCATCGGCAAGCAAGCCCATCACACCGCCTAAAGCATCTATTTCACGCACTAAATGCCCTTTAGCGGTGCCGCCAATGCTGGGGTTGCACGGCAAGTTACCAATAGCGTCTAAGCTAATGGTAAAAAGCGCCGTTTTTACGCCCAGCCTGGCGGCGGCAACGGCGGCTTCTATACCGGCATGCCCCCCGCCAACCACAATAACATCATAATTTCCTAACAACGGCATAGTTGCATCTGTCCTCTTTTCAAATCTTCTGCCAAAGGCGGAAGTGTCTTGTAATTTCCTAATTATTCTTGTCTGTATTCCTTTAAGTTTCCGCATATGGGTAACTCTTCGTGTCTAATCCTATAAATCAACGCTTTTGTATCTTTGTATGAGTTTTCAACATTTTAACATTATTTCCCTATGCAAAAAGTGTCAAAAACCTCGTCCAGTATGGCTTCGCTAACGTTGTCTCCGGTTAGTGTGCCCAGTGCGTAGAGCGCTTCTTCTATGCAAACTGATACCGCGTCTATGGTAACGCCGGAAAGTATGGCGTTTTCGGCTTCTTCCAGCGCCTTCTTCGCTTTCAGCGCCATGGCGTACTGCCTTTCGTTTGCAAGCACACCGGCGCTAACGTCAAAGTCTTGTATTTTAAGCCGCTCTTGTATCGCTTCATCTATAATAGCGTAAGATGCGCTGTCTTTAGCACTTATTTCAACAACGCTGTCAAAACTGTTTAAAACAACGTCTTTTTCAATCTTTTGCTCTTTATCCACTTTGTTTATAATAGCAAGCGACCGTTTGTCCTTACTGTACTGTATCACATCGTGGTCTTTTTCACTTAATTTCCTAGACCCATCAAAGACAACAACGACCAATCCCGCCTCATCAATTTGCTGAATACTGCGCTTTATGCCTTCTTTTTCAATGGTGTCTGTTGTTTTATGTATACCGGCGGTGTCTGCCAATTGAATAACCGTACCGCCGATGTGAATATCCTCTGAAATGGTGTCTCTTGTTGTGCCGGCGGTGGGTGTTACAATCGCCCGCTCGTAGCCTGCCATTAGGTTAAAAAGGGTGGATTTTCCTACATTGGGGCTGCCGACAATGACGGTTTTTACCCCTCTTTTAACAGCCATGCCTTTATCGTATCGGTTTAGCAACTGCGTCAAATTACCTTTTACCGTTTGTACCGTTTGCAGCCATTCACCGTCTTCGGCATCGTCAATATCTTCTTCAGGGAAGTCTATGGCGGCAAGAATGTGCGCCATAAGTTGAAGTAGCGTTTGCTTTTGTTCTTCAACATCGGCTTGCAGCGCACCTTTTAAGTTGGCCTGCGCCATGGCGGCGCTTTGGGCGTTAGTGGCGCTGATTAAATCCATCACCGCTTCCGCTTGTGATAAATCCATCTTGTTATTCAGCACCGCTCTTTTGGTAAATTCGCCCCGCTCTGCCGGTAACGCACCGGCATTAAAGCAAGCACGCAATACTTCACGGCTTACAATTTCACCGCCGTGGCAATAAAGCTCTACCACCTCTTCACCGGTGTAGCTGTGGGGTGCGGTAAACGCAAGGGCGATACCTTCATCAATTATTCCGTTTTTACCCTGAAATTCACCGTATAGGGCGGTGTATCCGGGTATCTTTTCAACATCTTTGTTTCCCTTCGGGGAAAACACTTTTGCTGCAATTTTTCGTGCGTTTTCACCCGATATACGTATTATTGCAATGCCACCCACACCCGGAGGGGTAGAAATAGCGGCAATAGTCTCTTGGTTAAGCATATTATCACCTGTTGAATGTTAAAGCTGTGTTACCTGCGCTGCACTTAGTATGAAAGGTTGTTAAAATAACCACAAAAATAGCAGCGCCACAGTTAATATATCTTATAAACAAACCCACTTTACTCTTAAAAGAGGTGAATTTGCCGTGGTTTTCATGTTTTAAGTTGTTAACAATGGTCGGTTTTGTTGTGGAAAGGCTAAAAAGCCTGCAGTCTTTCGACCACAGGCTTGTAAGCCTTTATAGTTCAATTTTGCCATAGAGTGGCAGGTCTTTTCCATCTTCTACTGAATCGGTTCTTCTGGGAACAACCGGTTTTTTATCTTTGGCGTCGTCTTGGTCTGCCGCCTTTTCAGCCGGTTTTCTTTGCGGCTGGCTGGCGGGCTTTGCTTGTTGCTGTTTGGGCCGCTGTTTTCTTTGCGGCTGGTTTTTTCTGCGCTGGCCGCCGCCCCGCTGCTGCCTGTTGTCGCCTTCGGTGGCGTCGGGGTGGGTGGAGCGAATAACAACGCGGCGCTGGTTGTCTGAGCCGACCGATTCGCTTTTCACTTCGTCCATCTCGCTGACAGCGGTGTGAACAATTAAACGCTCATACGGGTTCATCGGCGGCAATGTTTTGCTGCGTTTGGATTCCCGCACCTCTTTGCTGATGCGGTCAGCCATGGCAACCAGCTCGTTTTCACGGCGGCGGCGGTAGCCTGCCACATCAAGGCGAATGCGAATATACTCGGGGCTGTTTTTATTCACGCGGCGATTCACCGTTTGGTCGGTTAAAAAGCTGAGAGCTTGGATAGTGTTGCCTTTAACGTCCATAATATCGCGGATGTCGTCACCGTCAATTTTAATCAGCGTGGCGTCCCCTTGTTGATAAGCGGCGCCAACCACCGTTTTAGAACCCATCTTTTTAAAGATATCCACTAAATAGTCTACCGCTTCCGCCGCCGGTTTGTGCTCGTTTAAATCAAGCTTTTCCATCGGCTCTTTTTGCGTCAAGATAGAGTCATGCGGTTTAATGGGTTTTTGCGGTTGGTGTGCCTCATCTTT
>CAYZSR010000091.1:0-1477 GCA_964479715.1 uncultured Oscillospiraceae bacterium
GCCAGCTTTTGTGATGCCACCACCCCGCACGACGTAACAGCGCTGCTGAACGGCCTTGAAAGTGGGCTTAAAGCGCTGGTGCACGCTTAAAATACATTGTTAAGAACAGGAGATATACACGCCATGACTCAAGAGCTTATTTTAGCCTCTATGGGCGAGCTGGTTCTCAAAGGAATGAACCGCCGCCAATTTGTTAGAACCCTTACCCGCACGGTGCGCAAACGCTTAGACGGGCTGGGCAAATGGAACGTTGCCAGCGCGCAAAGCACCCTTTACCTGCGCCCCGAGGACGACACCGCCAAAGCAAAAATGCCCACCGCTTACGCACGTATAGAGCGGGTGTTTGGGTTGGCGGCGCTGTCCCGTGCTGCCGTTTGCAGCAAAGATTTTGACGTGGTTTTGCAAACCGCCGCCGCCTATTTGGGCGACGAATTAAAAAGCCACCGCACCTTTAAGGTGGAGGCACGCCGCAGCGACAAAGCCTACCCCAGAGACAGCATGGACATCGCCCGTGAGGCGGGCGCCTATCTTTTGAAAGAATTTCCCCACCTGAAGGTGGACGTACACAACCCCGAGGTGCTGGTAACGATAGAAATCCGCGAAAAAGACGCCTACGTTCACGGCGGCAAAGACCGTGGTGCCGGCGGGCTGCCGGTATCCAGCAGCGGGCGGGCGGCACTTTTGCTGTCCGGCGGGATAGACAGCCCCGTTGCCGGCTGGATGATGGCACGCCGTGGCCTCGCGCTGGTTGGGGTGCACTTTGAAAGCCCCCCGTACACCAGCCCCCGCGCCGCCGCCAAGGTGCAAACGCTGGCGGGGCAGCTGTCCCACTGGGTGGGGCCCATTCCCTACCACGCCGTGCCCTACACCGAGACGCAGGTTTACCTGCGGGATAACAACCCCGACTCCGGCTATTTCACCGTTTTAATGCGCCGCAGCATGATGCGCATTGCCCACCTATTGGCTGAAAAAGAACAGTGCGAAGCCCTTATCACCGGTGAAAGTTTAGCGCAGGTGGCAAGCCAAACGCTGCCCGCCCTCAACTGCACCAACACCGCCCAGCCGCTGCCGGTGCTGCGCCCTCTTATCGGTATGGATAAGCTTGACATTATCAACATCGCCCGCAAGATAGACACCTACGAAACCAGCATTCAACCCTACGACGATTGTTGCACCCTCTTTACGCCCGACCGCCCCAAAACCCGCCCCCGGATGGACGATGTGCTCGCTTGCGAAGCGCAGCTGCCCCGGCTGGCAGAGCTGGAAGAGCAAGCTGCAAGCCAAGCGGTGTTTACGTTGATTGACGAAATGAAGGGATTATAATGCGCGCTGAAATTATATCGGTTGGAACCGAGCTGCTTTTGGGCGACATTGTCAACACCAACGCCCAGTACCTCTCAAAAGAGCTGGCGTCGCTGGGTTACAGCGTCTTTCATCAAAGCGTGGTGGGTGACAACCCCGCCCGCTTGAACGACGT
>CAYZSR010000091.1:1487-5670 GCA_964479715.1 uncultured Oscillospiraceae bacterium
CCATCCGCGAAGACCTGCGCGAAACCCTGCAACTGCTGGCGGCCAAGCGGCGCAGCGATATATTACTTATCACCGGCGGGCTTGGCCCCACCGAGGATGACATCACCAAAGAAACGGTGGCGGTTTTATACGGCGACCAACTGGTGACCGACCCCCAAGAGTTAGACCGCATTAAAAGCTATTTTGAGCAAACCGGCCGCGAGATGACAAGCAACAACATCAAGCAGGCGCAGGTGCCTCAAAAAGGCAAAAAACTGGTTAACAGCTACGGCACGGCACCGGGGGCGTTTTTTCGCCAAGGCGACCAATACGCCTTTTTGCTGCCCGGCCCGCCCCATGAGATGAAAAGCATGTTTCAAACGCAGGTGCGCCCGGTGCTTGAAGCAATGCAAGACCACGCGATACGCTCGTTGACGCTGCGCATTTTTGGCGTGGGTGAAAGCGATTTGGAAACGCGGGTGCGTAAACTGCTTGATAACGACAACCCCTCGGCGGCGCTGTACGCCCAGCCGGGTGAAATACACATCCGCATCACCGCCCTTGCCGGCAACGAAGAGCACGCCCAAATTATGTGCGAAGACTACGCCGATTTGTTTAAAAAACTGCTGGGCGACATTGTCTATTCTGAAAATGACGACGATTTGGAAACCACCGTGGTGCAGCTGTTGCAGATGGAGCGTGCCACCGTAGCCACCGCTGAAAGTTGCACCGGCGGGCTGTTAAGCCAGCGCATTACCTCGGTGCCGGGCGCCAGCAACGTGTTTGAATACGGCCTGACCAGCTACGCCGATAACGTGAAGCACGACGAGCTGAAGGTACGCAAAAAAACGCTGAAACGCTACGGCGCCGTTTCCAGCCAAGTGGCGGCTGAAATGGCGTTCGGTGCCGCTAAACAAGGCGGCGCTGAGTACGGTGTCGGTATCACCGGCATTGCCGGGCCCGATGGCGGCACCGCCGAAAAACCCGTCGGCCTTGTATACATTGCGGTGGCCAAAGGACGAGACGTTTATGTGCGCCGTATCCACGCCCTGCGCCGCAGCCGTGAATTGGTGCGGCTGATGGCAACGCAAAACGCACTGGATATGCTGCGCCGCCTGTTGCTTGGGCACCCGCTGCCCAGCGCCCGCCGCTTTGGCAAAAACCAAATTGCCGACGTGGAACGCAAAGGCAAACCGCAGCGCCGTTTTGGCGGCGTGAAACGGTTTTTCACCGCGCTGCTTATCATCTTACTCATACTGGCACTCGCCACCGGCGGGCTTTACATCTACAACAACCTGTTTAGCGACAGCCCCATCAAACTGCCCTCGGCATTGGGGTTACAATACGGCAGCACCGCTTACACCAAAGCGGCTTTCGGCGCCGTTACGTCGGCGCAGCGGCAACGCGCCGCCGTTGACGGCCTTATCACGCTGCCCGATGCCGACATCGAATACCTGGTGGCACAAACCAACCGGCCGCAGCAACAGCTTATTCGCCCCACCGCTACGGGGGTGGGCGAAACGGCGCAGCGCTCGCCGCAGGCATCGCCTAAAAAAAAAGCTAGCCACACGCTGCTTACCGCCGACGGGCTTTTCAAGCCGCTATTGCACTACACCGAGCTGTCTGAAAAGGACACGCTAAGCACCTTTACCTACTTCACCAAAGACGACGCCCTTGTCTATGAGGTGGTGGCGGTTTATTATTTTGACAGCGACGAAAAACAGCCGGACAACTTCAACCCCGCCGTGGTGGATTTAACATCCTACACCGATTTTTTAACCTTTGTGGTGGGTAGCGGCGCACGCAACCTGCTGGACCGCGCCGCCGACGCCGAGCCGGCTGACAGCTACTTAACGCTGTGCACCGCCGACGAAGGCAACCCCGCCCACCGTCTTTACGTTTGCGGCAAACGGGTGCAAGCGCAGGCGGTGGCGGAGCGCCACACTGTTAGCTACGCGGCGGCACCGGTTATGCCGGCGGCGTATTACAGCGCCAACCCCGATGAAACGCCGCCCCATTTTGACCGCGCCGTTACCTATTGGCTAGACCAATACCTGAACCACGGCGTTACCAACGCCGATTTACAAATGGCGGCGGGTATGCCGCCCAAAGACATAGCCCCCACCGCCGACCACGGCGACGAAAACAAAACCGCCGACGACGAAGAAACGTCCCTTTCACCGCTAACACTGGCGCGTCCACTAACTGGTGCCACCAGCCAAAACGGCGCCCCGCAAAGCGGCAGCGAAGCGGAGGCAGAGAGCGAAAGCAAAGACGCCGCCGGCGACACGCTCTACCTTACCGTTACGATGAACGGGCGGCGCACACGGGGCAAAGCCGCCGATATTTTGGCGATGATTTGCCAGCACGAGGTAGGCACCGCCGAGCCGGTGCTTATCAAAGCCCAAGCGATTGCCGCCCACAGCTGGATACTTAACCAGCAGGGCAGCGGCAACGCCGCCCCCGCCGTTGCCGGGCGGGTGCCCACTGAAGAAACGCTGCAAGCGGTGCGGCAGGTAACGCATCTGGTTGTCAGCGCCGACAATAAAAACCCCGCCTTCACCCCCTTTTACGCCATGGCGGCCGACGCCACCAACACGCCGCAAGCGGTGTGGGGCACAAAACGCGGCTACCTCAAGGCAGTTGATTCGCCGTTTGAGCAGGCGGAGCCCAGCTGGCGCCACAGCCACCAGCTTTCCGCCGACCAAATGGCAGAACTTATCTTGCAAAACAGCGGCACCGATTTAACCGCTATAAAAGACACCGCCCGTTGGTTCAGCGCCGTTAAAAAGAACGACAGTGGCTACGTTACCGAGCTGACCGTTGGCGACGACATTTACACCGGCACTGATTTCTGGCAGCGCGTGTTCACGCGGCACGGCAAACCCATTATGCAAAGCCCCGCCTTTGATATAGAGTTACAGGGCGACCATTTTACCGTTACCGCTTACGGCGTAGGGCACGGCTGCGGTTTAAGCCAACAAGGCGCCGCCGCTTTGGCGGGTCAAGGTGAAAACTACAAACAAATTTTACAGCACTACTACCCTAAAACAGCGTTGATGGTGTGGCACTAGCGCCGCCTGCTTTTACAAAAAGCAAAAAATGCGCTATACTGTTTTTCAACTCTTTTGCTTTGCCCAAACACCACCGCACAACACGCTAACCATCGCCTTATTTTAAAGCGACTTATATAAATAACTTTAGGAGGAGCCCATGAAACCATCCAACGTTTATTTTACAGACATGCGCTGCGACGTCGGCACCAGCTTGCTCACCAAGCTGGACACGCTGATACGCCGCGCCGGCATGGACGACATTGATTTTGACAGCAAGTACACCGCCATAAAAATTCACTTCGGCGAAGAAGGCAACCTGTCTTTCTTGCGGCCGAACTTTGCCCGCACCGTGGTAGAGCGTGTTAAAGCGCTGGGCGGGCGCCCCTTTTTAACCGATTGTAACACGCTGTATGTGGGGCGCCGTCGCGACGCGCTGGACCACCTTTCGGTGGCGGCTGAAAACGGCTTTTCACCCGCCTCCACCGGCTGCCAAATACTTATCGGCGACGGGCTTAAAGGCAACGACGACATTGAGGTGCCTGTTAAAAACGGCAAGCACTTCACGTCGGCACGCATTGGGCGCGTCGTCTACGACGCCGACATTCTCATATCGCTCAACCACTTCAAAGGGCATGAAAACACCGGCTTTGGCGGCGCCATAAAAAACCTTGGCATGGGGTGCGGCAGCCGCCCCGGTAAAATGCAAATGCACCACGACGGCAAGCCCATTGTGCACACCGATGAATGCACCGCTTGCGGCATTTGCTTTAATTTCTGTGCCGAAGACGCCATTCAATACGACGATGACGGCAAAGCCTCTATCGACCATGAGCGCTGCGTCGGCTGTGGGCGCTGCGTCGGCGTTTGCAACTTCAACGCCATTGAAAACGTCGATAAAAACGAAGAGGGCATTTTAAGCGAAAAAATGGCAGAGTACGCCCAAGCCGCCATTAACGCGCGCCCCAACTTCCATATATCCATCGTCAACCAAGTGTCGCCCTATTGCGATTGCCACGGCGAAAACGACGCCCCCGTCGTGCCGGACATCGGTATGTTCGCCTCTTTTGACCCCGTCGCTTTAGACAAAGCCTGCATCGACGCCGTCAACGCGGCGCCGGGCATTCAAAGCAGCATTTTATCAGAGCGCG
>CAYZSR010000091.1:5680-6494 GCA_964479715.1 uncultured Oscillospiraceae bacterium
GCGCGACGAAAAAACCGACGACCACTTCACCAACATCCACCCCGGCACCGATTGGCGCACACAGCTAAGCCACGCCGAAGCGGTGGGGCTGGGCACCCAAGCCTACAAATTAATTACCGTTGGCTAGGCACCCCGCCGGGCCGGCAACACAGCGTAAAGCTGAATCTTTCTAATGATATTGGAGCGTGGAAACATGCAATTAATGGTTACTGAAAACCATGAAAAAGTCTGCCAAGTGATAGCGCAGCGCGTAAAACGTGTGATTGATGAAAAACCCGACGCCAAGCTGGTGCTGTGCACCGGCGGCACCACCACCCCGATGTACCACATTCTGGTGGATTGGTACCAACAAGGGCTAGTCGATTTTTCCGGCGTTACCACCATCAACCTGGATGAATACTTCGGGCTGGCACCCGACCACCCGCAAAGCTACCGTTATTATATGGACACCAACTTTTTTAACCACATAAACATAGACAAAGCCCGCACCTTTGTGGCCGACGGGCTGGGCGACCCGCAAGAGGCCGCCAAAGCGCTGGACGACGCCATCTCACGCGGCGGCGCGCCGGATTTACTGCTGCTTGGCATTGGCCGCAACGGGCACATCGCTTTTAACGAAGCGGGCACATCGCTCACCGCAGGCGCCCACGTAGTTCATTTGGATGAAAGCACCATCGAAGCAAACGCCCGCTTTTTTAACGGCGACGAGCTGGTGCCCCGCCAAGCGCTAACCGTTGGCATGCGTGGCATTATGTCCGCCAAAGAAATTATTCTCATGGCGAACGGCGAAACTAAAAAAGACGCCATCAACGGC
>CAYZSR010000092.1:0-6485 GCA_964479715.1 uncultured Oscillospiraceae bacterium
TGCATGAGGCCGGCATTGAAAACTCCGGCGTTGACGCGCAGCTCCTTATCCGGCACGTCAGCGAGGGGTTGTGGTTTGCGCTGGATAACTTTACGCCGCAACAGGCGGAAGAACTGGCGCGTTTAGCGCGGCGCCGTGGCGCCCGCGAGCCAATGCCATACCTGCTTGGACGTTGCAGCTTTTTAGATTTAGAGCTGGCGGTGGGGCCGGGTGTGCTTATTCCCCGTCCCGAAACGGAAGAGGTGTGCCTTTACGCCGCAAAGCTTATTGAAGACGTTGAAAACCCCCGTATTTTAGATTTGTGTGCTGGCAGCGGCGCCATTGCGCTGGGGTTGCAAGACCTGCTTCCACGCGCCAACGTAACGGCGGTGGAATGGATGGCGGACGCTTACTATTACCTGCAACAAAATGTGACGGTGTACGCTAAAACCCACGCGGCGGCACCGGCGATTAAACGCGCCGATGTGCTAACGGCGGGGCGCCTGTTTCCCACCGCTGCCTTTGATTTAATTGTTTGCAACCCGCCTTACGTTTCTCAAAGCGAGTACGTTGAGCTTGACGCCGAGCTGCGCTACGAGCCGAAAGAAGCGCTGGTTCCCGGCGACGACGTAATGGAATTTTACGAAGTGGTTGCAAGAGACTACAAAAAAAGCATTAAGCCGGGCGGCTTTCTCGTCTTTGAAATTGGCGCCGGGCAAAGCGCCCAAGTGCAGCGGGTTTTAACCAAAAACCAATACACCGACATTTGGGTTTCCAAAGATATTGCGGGGCGAGACCGCATCAGTAAAGGGCAAAAACGCCCCGCTGAAAAATCGACGGTGGCAAGCCGTGCCAACCAATAAAGAAGGCCGGCGGCCACCACTTCGGCAAGGGGGATTTGCCGCCTTTGGCAAAAACCCGTCGAAACGCCGATAAACCGGCTACTTACAAGCGAAAAACTGGATAAAAAGACAACGGATATTACCCGTACAAACGCCATAAATTGTTTACATAAAATGAATTGACAATTGGCGCTAAAGGCGGTAAAATATATCTGTTGCGCTAGTAGCGCGCAGTTTTGCTGCGCGCTTTTGGCTCGGCATTATTAAACTGAAAAGGAGGACAAGCATGCCAACATTTAACCAACTGGTGCGTAAAGGACGCAAAAGTATTCCTAAAAAGAAAACAGCACCGGCGCTAGGTAAAGTTTACAACGCCAAACGCAAACAATATGTAAACCATAACTCACCCCAAAAACGGGGCGTTTGCACCGCCGTTCGTACACTCACACCTAAAAAGCCTAACTCGGCGTTGCGTAAAGTGGCACGTGTTCGGTTGTCTAACAACATTGAAGTGTCGTGCTACATTCCCGGTATTGGGCACAACCTACAAGAGCACAGCGTGGTACTTATTCGCGGCGGTCGTGTAAAAGACTTGCCCGGTGTACGCTATCACGTGGTACGCGGTGCGCTGGATACGCAAGGCGTAGAAGGCCGTATGCAATCGCGCTCTAAGTATGGCGCCAAACGTCCAAGACAAGCCTAAAACCAAACTATTTTTGCCCGATTGAGGGCTTCATATATTCAGTGGCCACGCCACGGAACGAAGCCTCCCATCGGCAAGCGGGGATAAAGGCACAGCTTTTATTCTCGAGTACCTGTGAATTCATTTTGAATTATGAAGGAGGGAAGAGGATGCCAAGAAGAGGAAATGTTCCCAAGAGGGATGTTGTAGAAGACCCAATTTACAACTCTAAACTGGTCACTCGTCTCATTAACAACGTTATGTACGACGGCAAGAAAGGCGTTGCCCGTAAAATTGTTTACCAAGCTTTTGATTTAGTTGGTGAGCGCACCGGCAACGACGCTATGGAAGTATTTGAACAGGCATTAGAAAATATTATGCCCACGCTTGAAGTTAAAGCCCGCCGTGTTGGCGGTGCTACTTACCAAGTACCGCTGGAAGTGCGGCCTGAACGCCGCGTTACGCTGGGGCTGCGCTGGCTTACACAGCAATCGCGCGCCCGTGGCGAGCGCACCATGCGTGAAAGACTGGCCAATGAAATTATGGACGCTGCCAACAACACCGGTGGCGCTGTAAGAAAACGTGAAGACATTCACAAAATGGCCGAAGCAAACCGTGCGTTTGCGCACTACCGTTACTAAGTAATAAAGATTTTAAAGGAGATATTATGCCCAAAGACGTTTCTCTCAAGATGACGAGAAACATCGGAATTATGGCCCACATTGACGCCGGAAAAACCACCACCACCGAGCGTATCCTGTATTACACAGGCATCACGCATCGCATGGGTGAGGTTCACGAAGGCGCTGCCACAATGGACTGGATGGAGCAGGAGCAAGAGCGCGGCATCACCATTACGTCAGCGGCCACCACATGCTACTGGAGCCATTCAGATTTTCTGGACAAACCCGAGCAAGCGGATCAAAATCGTCATCGCATAAATATACTAGACACTCCCGGCCACGTAGACTTTACCGTTGAGGTTGAGCGCTCTTTACGTGTTTTAGACGGCAGCATCACTATTTTAGCTGCCAAAGGGGGCGTTGAGCCCCAAAGTGAAACCGTTTGGCGCCAAGCCAACAAATACAATGTACCTCGCATGGTCTATGTTAACAAAATGGACATCGTGGGAGCCGACTATTTTCATGTGATTGACATGATGAAAGAACGGCTGCACTGTACACCGCTGCCCATTCAGCTGCCCATCGGCGCTGAAGATAATTTCCGCGGCATTGTTGACCTGGTAGAAATGAAGGCCGAAATATTCCAAGATGACTTGGGCAAAGAAATTCGTGTTGAGGAAATTCCCGAAGACATGAAAGAACTGGCTCAAGAATACCACGAACAAATGATTGAGACGGTGGCCACTTACGACGAGGCGCTGATGGAAAAATTCTTCGACGGTGAAGAAATCACCAAAGAAGAGCTTAAAGCAGCCATTCGTAAAGAAACCATCGACAACACACTGGTTCCTGTAACCTGTGGCTCATCGTACCGCAACAAAGGCGTTCAAAAATTGTTGGATGCCATTGTAGACTATATGCCAGCCCCCACCGAAGTTGCCGACGTAAAGGGCGTTAACCCCTTTACCGAGGAAGAAGAAGAGCGTCCCTCCAGCAGCGACGCGCCCTTCTCGGCGCTGGCCTTTAAAATTGCCACCGACCCTTATGTGGGTAAACTGTGCTACTTTAGAGTTTACTCCGGTGTGGCAGAAAAAGGCGGCACTTGCTACAACTCGGTTAAGCGCACCAACGAGCGGTTCGGCCGCATCTTGCAGATGCACGCCAACCACCGCCAAGACTTGGACGAATGCCACGCCGGCGATATTGCCGCCGCGGTAGGGCTGCGCAACACCACCACCGGCGACACGTTGTGCGACGAAAAAGAACCCATTATTTTGGAAAGCATGGATTTCCCAGACCCGGTTATTCGGGTGGCTATCGAGCCGAAAACCAAAGCCGGCCAAGATAAAATGGGCGTGGCGCTGGCAAAACTTGCCGAAGAAGACCCCACCTTCCGTGCTTACACAGACGAAGAAACCGGCCAAACAATTATTGCCGGTATGGGCGAATTGCACCTGGAGATTATTGTTGACAGGCTGCTTCGCGAATTTAAGGTAGAGGCCAACATCGGCACGCCGCAAGTGGCATACCGTGAAACCATCCGTGGCGAAGTGGAACAAGAAACCCGCTATGTCCGTCAAAGTGGTGGGCGTGGCCAATACGGCGACGTTAAAATTCGTCTTTCACCCAACGAAACAGGGGAAGGCTACGAATTTATCAACTCCATCGTTGGCGGTGCCATTCCCAAAGAGTACATTCCCTCAGTTGACGAAGGTATCCAAGGTGCCATGCAAAGTGGTGTCCTTGCCGGTTACCCCGTTGAAGACGTTATTGCTGAACTGTATGACGGCTCTTTCCACGAGGTAGACTCTTCTGAAATGGCGTTTAAAATTGCCGGTTCTATGGCTTTTAAAGAAGCGATGCGCAGAGCCCACCCGGTTTTGCTTGAACCGATTATGAATGTTATTGTAACGGTACCCGATGAATACACCGGCGACGTTATTGGTGACATCAACGCACGGCGCGGTCAAATCCAAGGGATGGACACCGTTTCCGGCGTGCAACAAATTAACGCGCAGGTGCCGCTGTCCGACATGTTCGGCTACGCCACCGACTTGCGCAGTAAAACGCAAGGGCGGGGCCAATACACCATGGAACCCGGCCACTACGCCGAAGTACCGAAAAGCATTGCAGAAAAACTGCAAATTAGCAGCGAAGATTGCTAGCTTAGCTTGCTTTTTAAATCACTATTTAGTAAACTTACAATACTATGCACAGCTTTAATATTTAAGGAGGAACAGTATCAATGGCTAAAGAAGTATTTGATCGTTCAAAACCCCATGTTAACATCGGAACCATCGGTCACGTTGACCATGGTAAAACCACACTAACGGCTGCCATCACCAAAGTTCTTGCTTTAGCAGGTGAAGCCGAGTTCCAAGAGTATGCCAACATTGACAAAGCGCCCGAAGAGCGCGAGCGTGGCATTACCATTAACACCTCTCACGTAGAGTATGAGACGGACAACCGTCACTACGCTCACGTAGACTGCCCCGGTCACGCCGACTATGTTAAAAACATGATTACCGGCGCGGCGCAAATGGACGGTGCGATTCTTGTTGTTTCCACCGCCGACGGCCCCATGCCACAAACCCGTGAACACATTGTTCTGGCGCGCCAAGTTGGCGTTCCCTACATTGTTGTTTACATGAATAAACTAGACCAAGTAGACGACCCGGAACTCGTTGAGCTGGTTGAAATGGAAATTCGTGACCTGCTGTCTGCTTATGACTTCCCGGGCGACGACACCCCCATTATCAAAGGCAGTGCGCTTGAAGCGCTGAACAGCGACTCTGAAGACATCGACGCACCGGAATACGAAAGCATTCGTGCGCTGATGGACGCGGTTGACGATTACATCCCAACCCCGGAACGTGCCGAAGACCGTCCTTTCCTCATGCCTGTTGAAGACACCATGACCATCTCCGGCCGTGGCACCGTTGCCACCGGTCGTGTAGAGCGTGGCACCATCAACACCGGCGAAGAAGTTGAACTCGTCGGCATGACCTCAGACCTGCGTAAAGTAGTTGTTACCGGTCTTGAAATGTTCCGCAAAACCCTCGACGAAGCCCGCGCAGGCGACAATATCGGCGCGCTGCTCCGTGGTGTTTCCCGTGAAGAAATTGAACGTGGCCAAGTTTTGGCAAAACCGGGTTCCATTAAACCCCACACCAAATTTGTCGGCCAAGTTTACGTACTGAAAAAAGACGAAGGCGGCCGTCACACGGCGTTCTTTAACAACTATCGCCCCCAGTTCTATTTCCGTACAACCGACGTTACCGGCGTTATTACACTGCCTGAAAACGTTGAAATGGTTATGCCCGGCGACAACATCGAAATGAACGTTGAACTGATTACTCCCATCGCCATCGAAAAAGAATTGCGCTTTGCGATTCGCGAAGGCGGACGGACCGTTGGTTCCGGCGTTGTTATCGAAATTGAAGAGTAATTTATAACCTTCCATGCCCCTTTACGCAAGTGAGGGGGCATTTCTTTTTATTAAAATTAAAGGGGACGATACTGTTGAGCCAATTGCTAACCGTGGACAAAGAAAAGTGTACCCAGTGTGAAGATTGCGTGGCGGTTTGCCCAAGTGACGTTATTATGATGGACGACGGCTACCCGGCTGAAGCGCACGATATGTGCATTGCTTGCGGGCACTGTGTGTCGGTTTGCCCGACGGCGGCCATTGACAACGCCCGCGCCCCGTTGGCGCGCTGCACACCGCTTGACAGCTCGCTGAATATCAGCCAAGCCCAGGCGAAGCAGTTTATCCGCAGCCGTCGCTCCATCCGCAGTTACACCGACAAAACCGTTGACAAAAAACCCATTGAAGAGCTGCTGGATTTGGTGCGCTACGCACCCAGCGGTAACAACGCCCAAGGTGTCAGCTGGTTGATTATTCAAGACGATGAGCGGCTGAACGCCATTTCGCACGCCGCCGTCGATCACATTGAAGAAGTGGGTAAACAAGACAGCAACTACGGACGCACCATGGCGCAAATGGCGGCTGCTCTTCGCATGCGTGGTGAGCGACGTGGCATCATGAATGGCGCCGGTACATTGCTTGTTACACTGTGCGAGCGTCGCTTAACACGGCAACGTCGTGAGAATGCTGTTATTGCGCAAGCAGTGGCGGAACTTTACGCGCCGATGGTGGGGCTGGGCAGCTGCTGGGCGGGCTTTTTGGAAATAGGCATAAATAGCGCCTACCCGCCGCTGATTGAAGCGCTGAATTTGCCGGACGGTAAAATAGCCAGCGGCGCCATTATGCTTGGCTACTCAGAGCACAGCTACCAGCGCATGCCGGAGCGCAGCGACGCGTCGCTCTATTGGAAATAAGCAAAAATAAAGATGGAG
>CAYZSR010000093.1:0-6361 GCA_964479715.1 uncultured Oscillospiraceae bacterium
AAGAAGGCGACGAAATTATGGTGCAACAAGACAGCACCAACGCCGCCGAGCTGCTGTTTTTTACCAACCAACACCAGGTGTATAAATGCCAAGTGGGCGATTTTGAAGACGGCAAAGCCAGCGTTATCGGCGATTATGTAAGCGCCTTTTTAGAGATGGACAAAGACGAAGTGCCGCTTTACATGATACAAACCACCGATTACAGCGAGTTTTTAATGTTTGTTTTTGAAAATGGCAAGGTGGCGCGGGTACCCCTTACCAGCTACGAAACCAAACAAAACCGCCGCCGTTTGCTTAACGCCTACAGCGACCGCTCCCCTCTAGTGTGGATGGGCGCTTTCTCCGACGAAGAGGAAATTGCGCTGTTCACCTCTGCCAACCGCCTGCTTGTTATATCCACCACGCAGGTGAATGAGATTATGAGCACCACCACCGTTGGCGTCAACGGCATTACGCTGCGCAAAGGGCAGCACATTACGTCGGTGCAGCTGGCAGACAAGCTCAAACTGCAAGACCCGCACCGCTACCGTGTGCGCAACCTGCCGGCGCTGGGCGGCGTGCTGAAGGGCAAAGATTTGTCTGAGCAAATGTCTTTTTTAGATAGCGCGCCTTAAACCGCCCCAAAGGCACCTTGCCTACGCCAACTATTAAGGCGGGGTGCATTGCTTTACAAATAAAGGTATGATATAATATTATTGTTTTAGATATTGGAGGTGACCTCATGTCTGTTTTTGAAATTGTAGCCGGTGTTGTGCTTGCTATTGCCTGCCTTATTATTATTGGCATGGTGCTATCGCAGCGCTCTAAAGGGCAAGGCCTTTCCAGCGTCATTACCGGTGGCGATATGATGTCTGGCGGTGGCTACGGCAGCACCAAAGAACAACGCCAAGTGCGAATAACGCGTATTATGGCGGTTGTGTTATTTATTGTAACCATTGCCGTTAACTTCGTTAGCGCCTTTGCACAATAAACAAAAAGTTATGTGGCGCCTTGAAATGTTTATTTCAAGGCGCTTTTTTCAGATTACAAGCCCTTTAATATCCCCATCTTATTATAGAAAGGACAAATTATGTCTTTACAACAAAAGCTTATAGAAGAGCTATATAAAGGGCCCCGTTCAATAAAGCAGTTAAGCGCCAGCCTTGGCGTTAACAACAAGCGCGTTAGCCGGGCGCTTGG
The DNA here is from genome assembly GCA_964479715.1 of uncultured Oscillospiraceae bacterium. GTDB lineage: Bacteria > Bacillota > Clostridia > Oscillospirales > Ruminococcaceae > JAAYCI01. The sequence goes on from CAYZSR010000093.1 coordinate 1,180, forward strand.
GCCGCTGGTATCCAATAAAAAGGTACGGCTTAGAAAAAGAACCTATTCCCTTGTTTCTGCCGACGGGCCCCTCTTGCAATCAACGCTGGTTAAGCTGGCGCGCAACTTCGGCTTTGCCGAACCGGACGACGGCAGCGGCGATATTTTTATTCCCGGGCACAGCCTTTCCGGTGCCATGCCGGGCGACACGTTGCTGGTAACACTTAGCCGGCACCCCCGCCGCGCCGGCACCCGTGAGGGTGAAGTGCACTCGGTTATCAAACGGCACAACCCTTTTACTGGCACGGTGGAAAAACGCGGCAAGCAGCTTATTTTTAAGCCGGACACCGCGCCGGACACGCCCATTGTTATTGAGCGAAACGCCGATGGCGGCGCCCAGCCGGGCGAAAAGGTGGCGGCCAACATCACCAGCTACGGCGCACGGCACGACCGCCACCGCGCCAGCGTTACGCTACGCTTTGGCTCGGCGGACAGCGCGCGGGAATGCACCAACGCCATGCTCTATTCCGCCGGCATAGAAACGAAGTTTTCCAAAGCGGTGTGGAGCGAAAGCGAACGCATCGCCAGCGGCACACGCATTACCCAAAAAGATTTAGAAGGCCGCCGCGATTTGCGGGACGAGCCCATCTTTACCATAGACGCCGCCACCACCAAAGATATTGACGACGCCATCAGCGTTAAAAAGGTGCTGGACGGGTATGTCGTCGGCGTGCACATTGCCGACGTAAGCCACTATGTGCCTAGAAAGTCCGCAGTGGACAGCGAGGCGCTCAAACGCGGCAACTCCATCTACTACGCAGACAGCGTGGTGCCCATGTTGCCGCCGCACCTTTCCAACGACGTGTGCAGCCTAAACCCCGGCGAAGACCGCCTTGCCTTTTCCTGCTTTATTACCCTTGACCACGACGGCACCATGCTTGATTATCGTTTTTATAAAAGCGTTATCCAAAGCAAAGTGCAGGGCGTTTATTCTGAAATTAACCAAATTTTTGACGGCGCTGCAAACGATGCCATCAAAGAAAAATACGCCGATGTTTACAGCTCTTTCCCCTTGATAGACGATGTCTACCAAAAGCTGGCGCACCTGCGCAAAGCGCGTGGCTGCATGGAAATTGAAAGCGAAGAGGCTGAGCTGATTATTGATGACAACGGCGTCTGCGTCGGTGTTAAAAAGCGCCAACGCGGCAAAACCGAGCGGGTTATTGAAGAATTTATGCTGCTTGCCAACACAGCGGCGGCGCACCTTGCCCGCCGTGCCGAGCTGCCTTTTATCTACCGTGTGCACGACGACCCCAGCAGCGAACGGGTTGAAAGCCTGAAAGAAATGCTGACGGCGGCACGGGTGGATTTTCACTTTCAGCACGAGGTTCCCACCCAGCAAGAACTCTCGGCACTGCTTAATGAAACGCGCGGCACCAACTTAGAAATGCCGGTGCACACCGGCATTCTGCGCAGCATGGCAAAGGCGGAATACGAGCGCACCCCCAAAGGGCACTACGGGCTGGTACTGCGGGATTACGCCCACTTTACCTCCCCCATTCGCCGCTACCCGGACCTGGTGGTGCATCGCATTTTAAGCGCCTATGTCGCCGGTGAAACAACGGCGCAGATAAACAAAACCTTTTCACGCTTTACCGAGCTTGCCGCTGAGCAAGCCACCGAGCGGGAAATTGAAGCGCAAAAACTGGAGCGAGACTGCGACGACGTCTACAAGGCCGAATTTATGCGCTCTAAACTGGGCGATGTTTTCCCCGGCGTTATTTCATCGGTGGTTCCTTTCGGCGTTTACGTTGCCCTTGAAAACTCCGTCGAAGGGCTTATCCACATCACCGATTTAAGCGAGCGCCGCCTTGAACTGGTTGAGGGCATTGCCTTTTTAGAGCCGGTCAGCGGCAAAGAATTTCGCCTTGGCGACGACATCACCGTGCAGGTAGCCGGTGCCAACGTCTCGCAAGGTAACATTGATTTTGTTGTTAGCGAAGGATAAATTATGCCACAGAAATCAGCTTTGTTTTTAAGCCGCCACCGCCGTAAATTTCTTGTTTTGTTCGACGTGGTGGTGGAAATAGTCTCTTACATACTGCCTTGGGTAATGATTCAAGGCCGGCTTGAGTTTCAAAAATACCTGCCTATTATGATAGCCAGCTGCTTTTTCTTTGTCTGCTGCTACGAAATTGTCTACGGCCTGATGGGCATGTACGACAGCCTGTGGCGCTACGCCGAAGTGGTTGAATTTTACCGTTTGGTTATGGCGTCGCTTTTAGCGGTGGGTCTTTTTGTTGCCGGCTCGCTCGTTATCTTTCACGAGCGGCGCATTCCCATCTCGGTGTATTTTTTAAGCGCGCTGTTTGCCACCTCGGTCACCCTTTATTCGCGGCTTACCTACCGCATGTACCGCAACACCAAGCTGCAGCGCATCGGGCGCAAAACACGCCGTGTAATGGTGGTTGGCGCCGGTGAAGCCGCCGCCACGCTGCTGCACGAACAACACCGTGACCCCTACACCGACATGAATATCATCTGCGTGGTGGACGACAACCCCGATAAAATCGGCCGCTCCATCCTCGGTGTACAGATTATGGGCAGCACCGAACAGATTCCCGATTTGGTTGACCGCTGCGGCATAGACACGATTGTCATTGCCATCCCCACCATCGACGAAGACAACCGCAAACGCATTTTAGAGGTTTGCAACAAAACCAAATGCAACCTGCGTGTGCTGCCGGATTTGCGCCAGCTGATGTCTGAAGGGGGCGACTTGACGAGCCAAATCCGCGAAGTGCGGGTGGAAGATTTGCTCGGACGGGACACGATAGAGTTCAGCGAAAAATCCAACACCATGTTGACTAACCAAGTGGTTATGGTAACGGGCGGCGGCGGTTCCATCGGCTCTGAGCTGTGCCGCCAAATTGCCCGCTACGGCCCCAAACAGCTGGTGATTGTAGACATTTATGAAAACAACGCCTACGCCATACAGCAAGAATTGGTGCGCCAATACAAAGACGAGTTTCGTCTTGATGTGATGATTGCATCGGTGCGGGACTCTAAAAAAGTAGACGCGCTGTTTGCCCGTTTCCGCCCCGACATTGTCTTTCATGCGGCGGCGCACAAACACGTGCCGCTCATGGAGTACAGCCCCGAAGAAGCGGTTAAGAACAACGTTTTCGGCACCTACAACACCGTTTGCGCCGCTGACAAGTACGGCGTTTCTCGTTTTGTGCTTATCTCAACCGACAAGGCGGTAAACCCCACCAACGTGATGGGCGCCAGCAAGCGCATCTGTGAAATGATTGTGCAGGCAATGGCGCCGCGCAGCAAAACCAACTTTGTGGCGGTGCGCTTTGGCAACGTGCTAGGCTCTGACGGCTCGGTTCTGCCGCTCTTTAAAGAGCAAATTGCCGGCGGCGGCCCCGTAACGGTAACCCACCCTGACATTGTACGCTATTTTATGACGATACCGGAAGCAGTCAGCTTGGTGCTTCAAGCGGCTTCCATGGGGCAAGGCGGCGAGATTTTTGTACTGGATATGGGCGAGCCGGTACGCATTTTAGACTTGGCTAAAAACCTCATTCGCATGGCGGGGTTTATCCCCCAGCAAGACATAGACATTGTCTTTACCGGGCTGCGCCCCGGCGAAAAGCTGTATGAAGAACTGCTGATGGACGAAGAAGGCATTGCCAAAACCGGCAACAAGAAAATATTTATCGGCACCCCCATTCAGCTGAATAAAGACACCTTCTTTGACCATATTGACAGTTTGAAAGAAATTGCTTACTCTAACAACAGTGAAAATTTAGTGCAGGCGCTGCTGGACTTAGTGCCCACCTTTAAGCACGACCCTTTCAGCCCGGAAAATTAGCCATACATGGCACAAAAAGGATGTGTCCTCCATTTACACAAAGGTTATTAAACGCCTTTTTGACGTGGTGTTTTCATTTTTAGCGTTGGTTGTTTTGTCCCCTGTTTTTTTGCTCTTTGCCGTTGTCATTAAACTTGATTCAAAAGGGCCCGTCTTTTTCAAACAAAAGCGCATCGGCAAAAACCGCACCCACTTTATGATGGTAAAATTCAGAACCATGTCGGTAGACACGCCCGCCAACACCCCCACCCACCAGCTGGAAAACCCGGACAGTTACATTACCCGCTTCGGTGCTTTTTTGCGGCACAGCAGTTTGGATGAACTGCCGCAGGTGTGGAATATCTTCAAAGGCGAAATGAGCATTATCGGGCCTCGTCCGGCGCTGTGGAACCAGTATGATTTAATAGACTGCCGTGAAAAACTTGGTGCCAATGCCCTGCGCCCCGGCTTAACCGGCTACGCCCAAATAAACGGGCGGGATGAGTTACCCATTAAAGAAAAAGCGGAATTAGACGGCTACTACGCAAAGCACATTAGCTTTTGGCTGGACGTGCGCGTCTTTTTCGGCACCATTCTTCGTGTCTTTACCGGCAGCGGCGTGGTGGAAGGCAAAGAAGAATAGCGTTTTTAAAACGCAGTTTCGGTGCTTTCACCTCAACAACCTTTAGCCAACAGCACAGCGGCAAGGAAGGCAAAAGCGGTGCTGTTTATTGGTATGTTTAACACAGTATAAATGACATTTTCGGCTTGCCATACGCAGGCGCCCTAACTGTTTTAACGGATGACGATTTCATCCGTCTTTTTTTATGCTTATGGGGAACATCGCTAACACGCGGCGCGAAATGCGCTGTGTATAGGAAATTTGAGCACTTTTCTATCGCTCATCGTGTATGCCGCTGCCATCTTGCGGGTAAAATAAACGCGGATATTATTAAAAAACTAACACCATTATGTTGGTGTCATGCTGGCAGTGGCCGTCACTATTTCACCAAAATTTTCTCACTTCTTCATTTATATGAGGCGCTGTCAATGAATTTTTCTGAACAAAGTGCACCTCACTTGTTCCCCGTCTTTCAAAAAACACAGCACATTATAAGAGAAACAAAAAAGTTCCCCACCCATTGTGTCTCAGTACAAAAGGTAGGGAACTTTTTATTTTTAGCCAATTCGCTCAATAGATGTATTTTTAACCAAATAAATTAATTTTCGCAGGCGATAACAACGCTTAAATCACCTAAAAACGGGAAGACAACGCCCGACATATCAGACAACGGTAAAACCTCATCTTTCAGGTGAATGCCTAGCACGTCTTTCATAAAATCT
>CAYZSR010000094.1:0-6350 GCA_964479715.1 uncultured Oscillospiraceae bacterium
AATTGCGCGCCGCCATCACCCCGCGCACCAAACTGCTTATCTTCCCCTACCCGTGCAACCCCACCGGCGCCGTTATGCGCCGCGACGATATGGAAGAAATTGCCGAGGTGCTGCGCGGTACCGACATCACCATTCTGAGCGACGAAATATACGCCGAGTTAACCTACGGCGACGAAGAACACGTTAGCATTGCGTCGCTGCCCGGCATGTACGAGCGCACCTGTGTGGTGGGCGGGTTTTCTAAAACCTACGCCATGACGGGCTGGCGGCTGGGCTACGCGTGCGGCCCCAAACCGCTGATTGAAATGATGAACAAAATTCATCAACTGGCCATTATGTGCGCCCCCACCACCGCCCAGTACGCCGCCATTGTGGCGCTGCGTGAGGGCGATAACGAGGTGGCGTACATGCGCGATGAATACAACGCGCGCCGCCGCTATTTGTTGCAACGGTTTAAAAAGATGGAATGGCCCTGTTTTGAGCCGGAAGGCGCCTTTTACGTTTTCCCGGACATTCGCTCCACCGGTCTAAGCAGCGAGGCTTTTGCCGAACAGCTGCTGATGGAACACAAGGTGGCGGTGGTGCCCGGCAACGCTTTTGGCGATTCAGGCGAAGGGTTTTTACGTATCAGCTACGCCTATTCCCTCGACCATTTAACCGAAGCGATGGACCGCATTGAAATATTTTTAAAGCAGCTGCGTACCGAACAAAGCAGCGCCTAAGCCAAGTTTTATTGTAAAACGACGGCGCCGCACCCGAATTATCGGGGGCGGCGCTTTGTATCGCTTAACAAAATAATAAGAATAGTATATACTCGCAGGAGGACCACCCCATGATGCATATTAAAAAAATTAAAACCCCCGACGTTGACGTTTTGCTGCCAATGCGCTTAGCGCTGTTAAAAGAGATTGGCGCCCCCCCAAAACATTGACGATGCCACCCTTACCGCTAAAATGAAAGATTATTTTATAGACCACATTGAAGCGGGCAGCTGCGTGGCACTGGTTGGCTATATAGACGGCAACCCCGCCTGCTGCGGCATGGTGCAGTTTCAGCATTGCCCGCCCAACTTTCGGGTGCCAAAGCCACCATTTACGGCATATACACCCACCCCGATTACCGCACCAACGGCTACGGCGTGCAACTGGTAAACGCACTGGTGAAGGTGGCAAAAAGCCGCCACGTTGATTGCGTTGATTTAATGGCAACCGACAAAGGCAAGCCGCTGTACCACAAACTGGGCTTTACGCAGATGAAAGAAACGCCGATGACGCTGGCGAATGACAAGGCGTAGAAAAGCCGCTCTCACACCCACACCGTTGCTTTTTAATTTTAAGCCCTGACGGGCGGCAACCGGCTTTTAAGGCGAACAGCGCAGTTTCCATCGCTGTTCTGCAGTGAAAAAATCATATTAGAACCCTCTATAAACCCAACCATTTAAGGCGGTGAAAAGCGTGAAAATAACGTTAAAGGCTCCGGCAAAACTAAACCTTGCGCTCAACGTCACCGGCGTGCTGCCAAATGGCTACCACACGGTGGATATGGTGATGCAAGCGGTTACTTTGTACGACACGGTGGAAGTGATTAAAAGCCACGGCTACGCGCTGCGCTGCCCCGGCAGTTACCTGCCCGCCAACGACAAAAACAACACCGTTACCAAGGCGGCAAAAGCGTTTTTTCAAACCACCGGCTTGCTGGCGGGGTGTGAAATTGTGTTGCACAAAAAAATACCCACCCGCGCCGGTTTGGGTGGCGGCAGCGCCGACGCCGCCGCGGTGCTTGTTGGGCTGAATAAGCTGTACCGCGCCCGCCTTACCACCGCCGAGCTGTGCGCCATTGGCGAAGCAGTGGGCGCCGACGTTCCCTTTGCGGTGCTGGGCGGCACCGCCCGCGCCGAAGGCATTGGTGAAAAGCTAACGCCGCTGCCACCGTTGCCGCCGTGCGCCTTTCTAATTGCCATGCCGCCCCGCGGCGTATCAACACCGCAGGCATACCGGCGCTACGACGAAATGGGCACCCCCGTTCGCCCCGATATAAACGCCGCCACCGCCGCCGTAAAGCAAGGCGATTTAGACGCTTTGGCGCCGCAAATGCACAACGCTTTGGCGCACGCCAACAGCAACCGCACCACCCACCGCCTGCTTGCCGCCTTTAAAAAAAGCGGCGCCAAAGCCGCCATGATGACAGGCAGCGGCTCGGCGGTGTTTGGGCTGTACGCCACCCTTGCTGAAGCAAAAAGAGCAAAAAAACAGGTTGCCCGTGTTAAAAGCGGCAAACTGTCACTCTTTGCGGCAGAGCCGGTTGCCCACGGCCCGCTGGTGGTGGACGGGTAACGCCACACAGAAACACCCTAATAACAACAAAACAAGCGGCGCTTTGGCTGAAAAGCCTTGGCGCCGCTTTTGGGTGCTGCAAATGGCACGACCGTGTGCAACCACGGGCAAAATACCACTTAATTTAACGCTGTTTTCCCACGCACCAAAGCAATTAAATCAAAAACCATGCAACATTTTCCAACTACGCCATAGCTTTTGATTGCCGATACTTTGTATGCTGACGCACCGCTATCATTGCAAGAACTGTTGCCACACCGCCCTACTATCCCGCCGTGCATTAACGCCACACACACCGCAATAATAAGCCCCCTTTGCACAGGCACCAAAACACTCTCAAAAAAAGAAAAACCCCTGCGTTAGTACAGCTGTACTAACGCAGGGGTTTGTGCTTTCTTTTAGGGGCGTTCTCGCTGAGCGCCCCAGCCAAGCCACCCACAAACAGGGGTGTTCACCCGCCCACAAGCAGCGGCATCTCAGTGCACAATGGTTTGCGCGCCTTTTATAGCGTTTCTTTATTATCTTTTCATCCGCGTACCCCACCGCTTTAGTTCAGACAGCAGCGGTACACCGAGCTGAGCTACCGAATAAAGTTGGTGCGCAGCGGCTTTTCAGGGTTTTCCGGCAACTCACCCGCTTGGTGCAGCCCTTTCAGTTGCCACGCCATGTTGCGCCCCAGCGTGCGCATAGTTTGCAAACCCTCTTCATCTTGCGCCACCTCTTGCGGCGTGTTGCCGTGCACCATATGCCAATACTGGGATGACACCTGCGGCATTTGCGAAATGGTAAAATATTTTTGCAGGCAATCCAGTGCGGCGGTGGTGCCGCCACGGCGCGCCGAAACAACGGCCGCCGCCGCTTTGCCTTTAAAGGTACCCCCGGCGGAATAAAAGGCACGGTCAAGCACCGCCAGCAGCGCCCCGTTCGGCCCTGCGTAATACACCGGCGAGCCCACCACAAGCCCATCGGCGGCTTGCAAGCGCTCGCTTATTTCGTTGGCTATGTCGTCGGTGTAAATGCAACGCTGGCTGCCGTTTTCGCGGCATTTGCGGCAACCGATGCAACCACGCACCGCTTTTTTGCCAAGGTGCAAAAATTCCGTTTCAACGCCGTTTTCATGCAGCGTTTTCGCCACCTCACTCAGGGCGGTAAAGGTGCAACCCGCTTGGTTGGGGCTGCCGTTCAAAAGCAAAACTCTCATCGCGCAGTCCTTTCACAAGTTTATTTCTCTTATAAAACCAATTATAGAAGCTGAACAAGGCAATTACAAGGCGGCAATTGCTAATTAATTGTAAAAAAAGCGCCCTCCTTGTTGAATTATTTGCTGAAACCGTGTAAAATTGTTTTAGCACTCGGCTGTTAAGACTGCTAACAGCCCCGACCCACAGATTACAAGCGGAGGTATTCAAACAACATGAAGCAATTTCAAGCCGAATCTAAACGGCTGATGGACCTGATGGTCAACAGCATTTATACCAACAAAGAGATTTTTCTGCGCGAGCTTATCAGCAACGCGTCCGACGCGATAGACAAACTGTACTTTTTATCGCTCACCGACGACACCGTTCAAACCGCCAAGGACGATTACGAAATACGCATCACCCCAAACGCGGAAAACGGCACCCTCACCATCACCGATAACGGCATCGGTATGTCTAAAGAAGACCTTGAATCCAACCTCGGCGTCATCGCTTCCAGCGGCAGCTTAAAGTTCCGCGAAGAGATGCAATCCGCCGACGATATAGACATTATCGGCCAGTTCGGTGTCGGGTTTTACTCGGCGTTTATGGTGGCGTCCAAAGTAACGGTTATCAGCCGTGCCTTCGGCGAAGACACCGCCTGGCAGTGGCAAAGCCAAGGCGCAGAGGGCTACACCATTACCGAAGCCGCGCGCCAACAGGTTGGCACAGACATCATTCTGGTGCTAAAAGAAGACGACGAAGAAGAGGTGTACAGCAACTACCTCGACCAAATGCAGCTGCAACAGCTGATTAAAAAATATTCCGACTACATTCGCTACCCCATCCGCATGATGGTTACCGAGCACCGCCCCATTGAAGACAGCGAAGAGTACGAGACGGAAGAAGTCACCGAGCTGCAAACACTGAACAGCATGGTACCGCTGTGGCGCCGCGGCCGCGACGAAGTGACCGACGACGAATTCGCCGCCTTTTATCAAGAAAAGTTTTTAGACTTTATGCCACCCGCACGGGTGATGCAAAGCCGCACCGAAGGCACCGCCACCTACAACGCGCTGATGTTTATTCCGTCCCACCCGCCGTACGATTATTACACCAAAGAGTATGAAAAAGGCTTGCAGCTGTATGCCTCCGGCGTGTTGATTATGGACAAATGCGCCGATTTACTGCCCGACCATTTCAGCTTTGTTAAAGGGCTGGTCGACAGCCAAGACCTGTCGCTGAATATCAGCCGTGAGATGTTGCAGCAAGACCGCCAGCTGCGGCTGATGCGCGGCTCGTTGGAGCGCAAAATACGCACCGAGCTGACGGCGTGGCTGCGCAGCGACCGCGAAGAGTACGAAACGTTCTTTGAAAACTTCGGCCTGCAGCTGAAAGTGGGCACCTACGCCGATTACGGCACCGAAGCGGACAATTTAAAAGACCTGTTGCTCTTTTACTCCGCCAACAAGCAAAAACTGGTAACGCTTGAAGAATACATTGAAGCCATGCCGGAAGAGCAAGAATACATCTACTACGCCGCCGGCTCTGGCGATACGCCGGAACGGCTTGCCAAACTGCCGCAGGCGGAAATGGTGCTGGACAAAGGCTTTGACGTGCTGCTCTTTACCCAAGAGGTGGACGAGTTTGCCGTTGGCGCGCTGCGCACCTATGAAGAAAAAGAATTCCGTAACATATCCGGCGAAGATTTAGGGCTGGAAAGCGACGACGAAAAAGAAGCCATTGAAAAGCAAAACAAAGAGCACGAGGCGCTGTTTGAGCTGATGAAAGAAACGCTGGACGACAAAATAACCGACGTTAAAGCCAGCGGCCGCCTTAAAAACCACCCGGTGATTATCACCAGCACCGGCGACATTTCTCTTGAGATGGAAAAAGTTATCAACCAGCTGCCCACCGACGAAAAGATAACCAGCCAAAAGGTGCTTGAAATAAACACCGAGCACCCCGTTTTTGAAAAGCTGACTGCTCTTTTCGACGACGACCAAGACAAGCTGAAAGATTACACCCGGCTGCTTTACGACCAAGCGCTGCTGATTGAAGGCTTGCCGCTGGACGACCCGGTGGCGTACAGCAACCTTGTTTGCACCCTGCTTGCCGAATAATAAACCGCCCTTTTAGGGCACCTGTTATAAAACCAACCCCCAAGGCGCCGCCTTGGGGGTTTTGCTGTGTACAGTAAAAAAGCCGGTTTAAAAGGCAAAGCCGTTTCTGCAAAACACGCCGACATAGGGCACATGGAGTAGCCCCTTTAAGACGGCACGCCGTAATTGCAAAGCCGCCCTAAAGACAATGTGTCTTGCTTAAACCGCCTTTTTGGCTCATGCTTTGCGCCGCCGAAACAGCACCGGCTCAGCGCGGCAAGCAGATTTATTTTTTTTGAAATATCACCCTTATTATCTAAGCTTAAAGCACAACCGTTATCAATTAAATATTGTTTATTGTATACTTCTTGTTGTGGTAAATTACTTATTATAAGAGAAGGCAATCCTTTTGTAAGAGTTTCTGTTGTAGTCAATCCCCCTGCCTTACCAATAATTAAATCGGCAGCACTGAAATACTCATCAATATTATTAACAAACTCTAAGTTTAAAATTTTATGCTTTAAATTGGCTTTTTTTATTCTTTTATCTAAATCTAGTTTGCTTTTTTTGGATTTTCCATTAATTATGATAATTTGGATCTTTTTATTTATCTTTTTTAATTGATTTATTATAGATTTATTTTTAATTGAGAAAAAACCAGCTTTCATAATTATTAATGTAAATAAATCTTTATCTAAATTTAGAACGTGTCTAATCTCAGATTTATCTATTTCCTT
>CAYZSR010000095.1:0-6297 GCA_964479715.1 uncultured Oscillospiraceae bacterium
AATTCCGCGGTCAATTTGAAAGCCGTGTGAAGGGCTTAATTGACGAAGTTAAAAGCGACGGCAACATTATTCTTTTCATCGACGAAGTGCACAACATCACCGGCGCCGGCGATTCGGAAGGCGCGATGAACGCCGCCAACATTTTAAAACCGGCGCTTTCACGCGGCGAAATACAGGTTATTGGCGCCACCACCTTTACCGAATACCGCAAACACATTGAAAAAGACCAAGCGCTGGAGCGCCGCTTCCAACCGGTTACGGTGGACGAGCCAAGCCTTGATGACACCATCGACGTGCTTACCGGCGTTAAAGAATACTACGAAGACCACCACCACGTTAACATCAGCGACCATATTATCGACCAAGCGGTGCGCCTCTCAGAGCGGTATATTACCGACCGCTACCTGCCTGACAAGGCCATCGACCTGCTGGACGAGGCAGGCGCCAGCAGCAGTTTGCGTCACCAAGAAATAACCGATTGGCTTGACGTGAAAACTGAAATAGACGCGCTGAAAGTGGAAGAGAAAGAAATAGAAGAGGACAAAGAGCCTGATTTTGAACGGCTTGCCGAGGTTAAAAGCGAGCTTGCTCAGCTGGAGCCCAAAGCCGATGAACTTTATAAAGAAGTAGAAAAAATTGAGGTAACGATGGACGATGTGGCCAAAGTGATTGAACTTTGGACCGGCATCCCCGCCGTTAAAATCGCCGAAACGGAATTTGACAAGCTGGCCAACCTTGAAACCCGGCTGAAAGAAAAAATCATCGGGCAAGACGAGGCGGTTGAGCTGGTTGCGGCGGCGGTTAAACGCTCCCGCGCCGACATTTCAGGCCGCCGCCGTCCCGCAAGCTTTATCTTTGTCGGCCCCACCGGCGTTGGCAAAACCGAGCTGGTTAAACAGCTCGCCTACGATTTGTTTGATTCGGTCGACCCGCTCATCCGGCTCGATATGAGTGAATTTATGGAAAAACACGCCGTCAGCCGCCTTATCGGCTCACCGCCGGGGTACGTCGGCTACGACGAAGCGGGCCAGCTTACCGAAAAGGTGCGCCGCAAACCCTACAGCGTGGTGCTTTTTGACGAGATTGAAAAAGCGCACCCCGATGTGATGAACATCTTGCTGCAAATTCTAGACGAAGGCAACATCAACGACGCCCAAGGCCGCACCGTCAGCTTTGAAAACACCGTCATTTGCATGACAAGCAACGCCGGCTCGGCCATCCAAGGCACCAACCTCGGCTTTGGCAAAACCGAGGCGGATTTAAGCAAAGAAAAAAGCATGAATGCGCTGCGCGATTTTCTACGGCCGGAGTTTTTAAGCCGCGTCGACGAAGTGGTGGCTTTCAGCCCGCTGAACGGCGACGATTTAGACAAAATTGCGGCGCTGATGCTTACCGAATACACCGAGCCGCTGCGCACCAAAGGCATTGCGCTTGAGTGGGACGACGACGCATTGACGGCACTGCGCGACAAAGCCGAGGGCGGCAAGTTCGGCGCCCGTGATTTGCGCCGCGTCATCCGCAAAGAGGTGGAAGACCAAATCGCCGAATTGATTATTCAAGACACCCCGATGAGCGCTATCCACATCGGCCAAAAAGAAGGCGATATTATTATCACCCCTTCTAAATAACAGACTTTTATAACAGCGACTGTTGCTGTTTTGGAGGAGGAATAAAGCCCGGCACATTTTTGTGCCGGGCTTTATTAGTTTTTAACGGCCGGGTCTTTATACCCTAAACACGGCGGCGGCAACGGTTTGCCCGCTTTTTTTACCGCACCGTGTCAAAATGCACAATAAAATCATCGCATTTTTGTTGCCATTTTTAGCCAAATGGCTTATTATGTTATTATATCGTCTTATCGTCAGTTATAGTAAACAAAAGAATTACAATATCATATTATCCCTGTTAATATGAACTATTTATGTTATAATCGGTATAAGAAACAGGCACGGTAGGCATTCGCGCTATTTGCCCCTTTTGGGCGGTGCATGGTGCATACTGCCTTGTTTTTTATACGGTGCCGGCTCTTAATACATTGAAAAGGCGGTAACTTATGCCAACTGAACGTACCGATACGTATGTCGTTGAGATGAAAGACGTCAACAAGGCTTTTCCCGGTTGCCAAGCGTTAGATAACGTTTCGTTTAACCTAAAGCCCGGGGAAGTTATGGCGCTGCTGGGCGAAAACGGCGCCGGTAAATCGACGTTGGTAAAAGTAATTAGCGGCGTGTATACCAGAGACAGCGGCGAAATGATTGTCTTTGGCGAAAGCGTTGGCCATCTATCGCCCAAAGAGGCGCAAGAAATGGGCATTGCCATCATTCACCAAGAGCTGCATATGTGCCGCCACCTAACGGTGACGGAAAACATCTTCTTAGGCCGTGAAGAAACACGGGGCGGCTTGCTTTCCAACCGCAAAATGCGCCGCCGCGCCAAAGAAGTTATCGATGAATTGAATATTCGGCTTGACCCCGACGCCATCGTTGACGATTTGTCCATCTCGCAGCAGCAGATGGTTGAAATTGCCAAAGCGCTGGCAACCGACGCGCAAATTCTTATTATGGACGAGCCGACCTCGGCGCTGAGCAGCACCGAAATTGAAGAGCTTTTTGACATTATCCGCCGCCTGCGGGACAGCGGTAAATCCATCATTTATATATCGCACCGTCTTGATGAATTGAAACAAATTGCCGACCGCGTAACCATCATGCGCGACGGCCAATATATATTAACCGAGGAATACAGCAAGCTAACGCAAAAAGACATCATCACCAACATGGTTGGTCGAGAAATTAAAGAGCAGTACCCCACCGTGCAGGTGCCACGCGGCAAAAAAGTAATGGAGGTTAAAGACCTCAACGCCGGCACACTGGTGCAAGACATTAACTTTGATGTGTACGAAGGCGAAGTTCTAGGCATTGCCGGGCTGATGGGTGCCGGGCGCACCGAAACAACGCGCGCCATCTTTGGTATCGACCCAAAAGAAACGGGCGAGATTATTCTAGACGGCGAGGCTGTCACCATCCACCACCCGAGCGACGCCATTAAAGCGGGCGTTGTCCTCGTGCCGGAAGACCGCAAGCGAGACGGGCTGTGCACCGACCTTTCCATCCGCGAAAACATTGCGCTGCCCAATCTTGACATACTTTCCAATGCGGCCGGTGTTGTAAACCGCAAACACGAGGCACAAATGGTGCAAGAAGCACGCAGTAAACTGGACGTGCGCATGCACACCGCCGAGGCCGATGCCTCCAGCCTATCGGGCGGCAACCAGCAAAAAGTGGTTGTCGGCAAGTGGCTGGTGCGGGATTCACGCATGGTTATATTTGACGAACCCACCCGCGGCATAGACGTGGCCGCCAAGGTTGAAATATACAATTTAATTAACCAGCTGAAAGAAGACGGCATTGGTGTGATGTTTGTTTCTTCTGAAATGCCGGAGGTGCTTGGCATTGCTGACCGCATTTTGGTTATGTGCGAAGGGCGCATCACCGCCGAGCTGGACCCAAAAACAACCACGCAAGAAGAAATTCTTGAATACGCCACCATGTTTGAAACTAAAATTAGCCAAACAGGGTAGCGCACAACCGGGGCATCGAATTAAAAAGAGGAGTGTTTAAAAGATGGATACCGAAAGAAGTAAAAATCCCTTTAAACGATTGATGGCCATACGCGGCATGGGTCAAGTGGTAACGGTAACGGTTGGCTTAATTATTTTAAGCGCTGTTTTTGCCTTTATCAACCCCAACTTTTTCTCCGGTAAAAACGTGCCCAACCTGCTGCGCCAAATTGCCCCCATTTTGCTTATCGGCATCGGGCAAAGCTATGTGCTTATTACCGGCAACATAGACCTTTCCATCGGCTCGGTTGTAGGGATGAGCTGCATGGTGTCCGCCACATTGATGACGCGGGGTATTAACCCGTGGGTTTCCGCCCTTATTACGCTGGCGGTATGCCTTTTGGTGGGCCTTATCAACGGCGAATTGGTTGCCCGTTTTAAACTGCCGCCCTTTATCGCAACGCTCGGCACCATGACCATCTGCCGCGGTGTGGCGCAAATTGCCAACAACAACTACAACACTGATTCCATTGGCGACGCCGCCAAAGGGTTTCGTGATTTCTTTTACTACGGCAAAACGTTGGGTCTTTACAACACCATTTGGATTGCTATTGCCGTGTGGCTTATTTTTAACTTTTTACTTTCCCGCACCCGCACCGGGCGCCACATTTACGCCGTTGGCAGCAACGTTGAAGCGGCCAAACTTTCCGGCGTCAGCGTGCCGGCCGTAACCAATAAAGTTTACCTCGTAAGTGCTTTTTGCGCTTACCTTGTCGGCTTAATTACAACGGCAACCACCGGCATGGGCACCATGGATGCCGGCAACACGTATGAAATGTACGCCGTTGCCGCCTCGGTTATCGGCGGTGTGTCTACCCTTGGTGGGCAGGGCATTTTGCTCGGCACCGTAATCGGCGCCGCCATCTGGGGCGTTTTGCAAAACGGTTTGCAATTTGCCGGCGCACCCGTTGCCATCCGCAACATCGTTATCGGTACCATTGTTATCGTTTCGGTCTTGCTGGACGTTGTTATTCGCAGCGGCTTTACCCAGCGCCTATTTAGAAGACAACCCGAATAAAATATGTGATGTTAAGCAATGTTGCTTTACATAAATATTATATGGAGGTAATAACATGAAGAAAGTATTTGCCATTTTAACGGCTAGCTTACTGGCTGTTCTATTGCTAGCTGCCTGTGGTGGTAAAACCGCACCAAGTGGTTCCACCGCACCCGCCGGTGACGGTGAAACCTACGACGTATTTTTGATTACGATGGACCAAATGGACCAACACTGGGTAACCGTAGACGAAGGTTGCCAAAAAGCAGTTGAAGAGCTTGGCAACGTAAATTACAAATGGCTTGCGCCGGATGTAAAAGACGACGCCAAACAAATTGAGCAGATTAACAACGCGGTTGCCGAAGGCGCCGACGCTATTCTGCTGGCAGCCAACGGCCCAGACGCCGTTACCGCCGCCCTTGAAGAGGCTGAAGAAGCCGGTGTCACCATTGTTTATGTTGACTCTCCGGCAGATTTGCCAGCCGCCCGCACCCTCGCTACAGACAACGTAGCCGCAGGTAAACTTGCCGGCGAAGAAATGCTGGTTGCCTTAGAAGAAAAAGGCACAGACAGCGGCTCCATCGGCATTGTTAACGTAAACGCCGCCACCCAATCCACCGTGGATAGAGAAGAAGGCTTCCGCGAAGCGTTTGAAGGAACTGATTTTGAAATTCTTGAAACGCAATATGGTGAAGGCGACGCTGTTAAAAGCCAAGAAATTGCAACCAACTATATCAACCAAGGCGTTGTAGGCATCTTCGGTGCGAACGAAGGTTCAACCGTTGGCTCCGGCAACGCGAATAAAGAAGCCGGCGACGACATCGTTGTAGTTGGCTTTGACCAATCAGACACCATCCAAAGTCTTATCGAGGACGGCTCCATTCTGTGCACCATGGCTCAAAACCCTGACGTTATGGGCTATGAAGGCATTAAAGTAGCCGTTGCCGTACTAAGTGGCTCTGAAGAAGCCGACGGTGCCATTATTGACACTGGTGTATCGGTACTCGACAAAGACACTATTTAACTTGCAAGGGTGTTTTGATTTAATCAATTCTACCCAGGCAACATAATCAGCTGTAGCAGGGCGGTCTTCAATTATGAAGACCGCCCTGCTAGTTTTTACCTCTTTTCAAACGGGCAGACTGCCGGCGCTTATTGTTATATAAGCCTGCACCAAATATGTTTTTAGCAAAACGGCTCTTTTCTCACACTAAAACTTGCTTAGTTAAAGCTTGTGCGCTATAATTTAACTATAGGCATTTAGTATGATTACACCCATAATCGTACTTAAATACTGTTACATTTAACAACTAAATGCGCAGCCGCCACCACGCGTGCCGGCGGCCGCCAATTTAATGGAGGTATCCTTTATGAAGCGCTCAGAAATTAACCGCATTATTAAAGACAGCATTGAATTTATTGAATCTTTTAATTTTGCGCTACCACCTTTTGCACACTGGACCCCCGAAGAATGGGAAAAAAAGGACGCAAATTTTGATGAAATTAGAGACAATATGCTTGGCTGGGATGTTACCGACTATGGGCTGGGCAACTTTGAAAAAGAGGGCCTTGTGCTGTTTACGCTGCGCAACGGCAACCCCGACGACCAAAGACGCCACAAAAAAACCTACGCTGAAAAGTTGCTGATTTTTCAAGATGAGCAGGTTTGCACCATGCACTT
>CAYZSR010000096.1:0-5906 GCA_964479715.1 uncultured Oscillospiraceae bacterium
TGCTGTTTGTATCGCTCTGCCAAACAGCCGGTAACCACCAGTTTTAAGGCGGGGTTTTCTTCTTTCAACGCCGCCGCCTCTAAAATGGTAGCAATCGCCTCTTCTTTGGCGCTGTCTATAAAGCCGCAGGTATTAATGATGATAAAATCCGCGGCGGCGGGGTCACTCTCAATAGTGAAACCATCGTCTATAAGCGCGGCACAGAAAATATCCGCGTCAACTTGGTTTTTAGGGCATCCCAGCGAAACGATGGATACCTTCATAGGCTGTTCGCCCCGTTTTCCAATTCTTCTTTTGCCTCGGCAACGGCGCGGCGAATGTCGCTATTTTTAAAGCCTCTGCGTTGTAATGCCATATATACTTTTTCCTCTTCGTTTTGCTCTAAGCGCCGCAGGTAGCTTTTACGCACCACCTGCAACGCAATGTCTTTTTCATTTAAGTTCAGCTCTGCCAAAGCGCTGTCTACCGTGTGGCGGGCAACCCCCAGCTGGGTAAGCCGGTGGCTGATGTCCATCACGCTGCGCCCCCGCCCCGCCAAATAACTGGCGCGGTTGTAGGCAAAGGTGTCGTCATCAATAAAGCCCATCTCTTTAATTCTCTCAACGGCGGCGGCGCAAATGGCCGGCTCGTGCTTGCGGCCAATTTTGTCGCAAAGCTCTTTTTCGCCGTGGTCGCGGCGGGCTAAAAAACGCAGCCCGTACTGTACGGCGGCTTTTATCTCAGTGGCTTCGTCGTTATTCATCGGCGTTTATGTCCAGCCCTTTTTCGGACTTTTCTTCCACTTTAGGCGCCTCGGTGGTGTCTAAATCGCCACCGGAGCGGCGCTTTCTGCGGCGGCTCAACTCAAACAGTTCTTCAGCGCCGGCACGCACTTTTTCCTCCACCTCATCGGCAATTTCGGGGTTTTCCATCAAGAAGTTTTTGGCGTTGTCTCGGCCTTGGCCAAGGCGTGTTTCGCCGTAGCTGTACCACGAGCCGCTTCGTTCGATAATATCCAGCTCTTCAGCCAGGTCTAAAAGCTCCCCTTCGTGGGAGATGCCTTCGCCGAACATAAGGTCAAAAATACCTTCCTTAAAGGGCGGCGCCACTTTGTTTTTAACAACGCGCGCTCGGGTGCGGTTGCCGATAAAATCGCCGGAGCTGTCTTTTAACGCTTCCACACGGCGAATGTCGATACGCACCGACGAATAATATTTAAGGGCACGGCCGCCGGGGGTTACCTCGGGGTTGCCATACATAACGCCCACCTTTTCCCGCAGCTGGTTGATAAAGATGCAAACGGTGTTGGTTTTGCCGATAACTGACGCCAATTTACGCAGCGCCTGGCTCATCAAACGGGCTTGCAGGCCGACGTGGGCGTCGCCCATTTCACCTTGAATCTCAGCGCGGGTGACCATCGCCGCAACCGAGTCAATAACAATGGCATCGATGGCGCCGCTGCGTACCAGTGCCTCGGTAATTTCAAGGGCTTGCTCGCCGGTGTCCGGCTGGCTTACCAGCAGGTTGTCTATGTCTACGCCAAGCGCTTCGGCGTAGATGGGGTCGAGGGCGTGTTCAACGTCTATAAACGCCACTTCGCCGCCGGCTTTTTGCGCTTCGGCAAGCACGTGCAGCGCCAGCGTGGTTTTACCGCTTGATTCAGGGCCGAAAATTTCAATTACGCGGCCGCGGGGCAACCCGCCGATACCAAGCGCAATATCCAGCGAAACGGAGCCGGTGGAAATGGCGTCGATTTCAAGGTCGACCCCTTCGCCCATCTTCATGATGGCTCCTTTGCCGTACGCTTTTTGTATATTGGACAGGGCGGTGTCCAACGCTTCTTGCTTTTCTTTATCCGGCACTTGGGTGGCTGGTTTGGGTTTTTTATTTGGCATACAGCTCTCCTTATTGGCATGGGTAAATTGGTTTATTTAACTTATTTTACACCACAAAGCATGGCTTCCGCAAGGGGCAAAGCCCCCCGCTGCAAACCACGCCGCCGTGGCAAATGGTTTTACAAATAAGGTAGGGGTCGCTCTTAAAAAAGAGCGGCCCCTACGCGATGATTCTATCTGCTCAAGCCGTACGGCTGAGTTATAAAGAAACGTCTTCGCCTAGGCGCAGCAATTCCTCCACTTCGGGAATGCCGGTACCGGCCGGTATCAACTTGCCGATAATAACGTTTTCTTTGAGGCCAAGCAGCGGGTCAACCTTGCCTTTAAGGGCGGCGTCGGTTAACACGCGGGTTGTTTCTTGGAAAGACGCTGCCGACAGGAACGATTCCGTCGCGAGCGACGCTTTGGTAATACCCAGCAGTTTTGGCTCATAAGTTGCAAGTTCTAAGCCTTCTTCGCCGGCCTCGGTGCGGTCTTTCAGTTCTTGGTTTTGCGTTTCCACTTCAAAGCGTTCCACCAGCGAGCCGCTCATCAAATCGGTTGAGCCGGCTTCATCCACCTGTACTTTGCGCATCATTTGGCGGACGATGACCTCAATGTGCTTGTCGTTAATGTCTACCCCTTGCTGGCGGTAAACACGTTGCACCTCTTGAATTAAATAGTCTTGCACGGCGGTTTCGCCTTTAATATCCAGAATGTCTTGCGGGTAGGCGTGGCCTTCGGTCACCATATCGCCCACGTCAAGCACTTCCCCTTCTTGCACGCGAATGCGTTGCCCGAAAGATATCATGTATCGTTTTTCTACCGGCGCGTCGTTCTCATCATCGCCGGACACCACCACATAGCGGTTTTTCTTGGTGTCGTCAATGTGCACTGTGCCGGCAACCTCCGTCATGATAGCGAGGTTTTTGGGGCGGCGCGCTTCAAACAGTTCTTCAACGTGGGGCAACCCTTGCGTGATGTCTTCTGCCGATGCAATACCACCGGTGTGGAAGGTACGCATGGTAAGCTGGGTGCCCGGCTCGCCGATGGATTGCGCCGCAATGATGCCGACCGCTTCGCCGATGCCGACAGGTGTGTCGCTGGCGAGGTTGGAGCCGTAGCATTTGGCGCACACGCCGTTGTGGCATTGGCAGCCTAAAACGCTGCGCAGAACCACTTCGTTAATGCCGGCGTCAATCACTTTCTTGGCGTCTTCTTCGCGCATTAGCGTTTCGTTTGAAACAAGCAGCTTGCCGGTGTCTGGGTCGGTGATATTGTCCAGCGGGTAGCGGCCGATTAACCGCTCGAAGAGCGGCTCGATAACGGCGTCGCCGTCGCCTAAAATATCCGCAACCAAGATGCCTTGCTCGGTGCCGCAGTCACGCTCACGCACAATCACTTCTTGTGATACATCAACAAGGCGGCGGGTTAAATAGCCCGATTCAGCGGTTCTGAGGGCGGTGTCCGCCAGCCCTTTACGGGCGCCGCGCGAAGCGATAAAGTACTCTAGAATGTTGAGCCCTTCGCGGTAGTTGGAGCGAATGGGTATCTCAATGGTTTTACCGGCGGTGTTGGCTATCAGCCCACGCATACCCGCCAGCTGACGAATTTGCTGCATCGAGCCACGGGCACCTGAATCGGCCATCATGTAGATGGGGTTGTCGCTTTGCTCGTCCAGGTCTTTTTCCAGCTCATGGCTTACTTCTTTGGTGGTTTGCTCCCACGTATCCAGTATGCTGTGCAGTCTTTCGTCGTTGGAGATAAGGCCTTTTTCATATTGTTCGGTAATGGTTAGTATTTTATCGTCGGTGGCGTTGATTAAGCCTTCTTTTTCTTTGGGAATAACGGCGTCTGAAATAGCGATGGTAATACCGCTTAAAGTTGAGTATTTAAAGCCAAGGGCTTTAATTTTATCCAGCATTTTAGCGGTGGGTGCCGTACCGTGTTTTTGAATGGTGCGGTCAATCACGTCGCCCAGCGCCTTTTTGTTGATTAAGAAGTCCACCTCAAGGCAGAACATCTGCTCGGGGTCTTCTCTGTCAACGTAGCCAAGGTCTTGCGGAATCGGCTCGTTAAAGAGAATGCGCCCAACGGTGGTTTCAACAATGCCGCTGTGCGTTACACCGTCTAATTCAGCGGTGCGGCGCACTTTAATTTTAGCGTGCAGCGTAATGGCTTCTTCGTGGTACGCCATAATGGCTTCGCTGTCGTCGCTGAAAATTTTGCCTTCGCCTTTGTCGCCGTCGCGCTTCTTAGTCATATAGTAGCTGCCTAAAACCATGTCTTGCGTCGGCACCGTAACGGGTTTGCCGTCGCTGGGTTTCAAGAGGTTTTTGCTGGCGAGCATAAGTACCCTCGCCTCGCGCTGCGCTTCTTCTGAAAGCGGCACGTGAACCGCCATTTGGTCGCCGTCAAAGTCGGCGTTGTAGGCGGTGCAAACAAGGGGGTGCAGTTTTAATGCGCGCCCTTCTACCAGTACCGGCTCAAAGGCTTGAATGCCCAAGCGGTGCAGCGTCGGTGCGCGGTTTAGCAGCACCGGGTGCCCCTCGATAACGGTATCGAGCGAGTCCCACACGTCGGGGTGGTTGCGCTCTACCATTTTGCGGGCACTTTTTATGTTGTTCGCCACTTCTTTTTCAACCAAGTCCTTCATCACGAAGGGTTTAAACAGTTCCAGCGCCATTTCTTTAGGCAGCCCGCACTGATACATTTTCAGCTCGGGGCCGACAACGATAACCGAACGGCCGGAATAGTCTACCCGTTTGCCAAGCAGGTTTTGGCGGAAACGCCCCTGCTTGCCTTTCAACATGTCGGACAGGCTTTTAAGGGGGCGGTTGTTGGGCCCTGTAACGGGACGCCCACGGCGGCCGTTGTCAATCAGCGCGTCGACCGATTCTTGCAGCATGCGCTTTTCGTTGCGCACGATAATGTCCGGTGCGCCAAGGTCCATCAGCCGTTTCAAGCGGTTGTTGCGGTTGATAACGCGGCGGTATAAGTCGTTCAGGTCGCTGGTGGCGAAACGCCCGCCGTCCAGCTGTACCATGGGGCGAATGTCGGGCGGGATAACGGGAACGGCACTCATAATCATCCATTCCGGTTGGTTGCCCGAGTTGCGGAACGCCTCCACCACTTCAAGACGGCGGATAAGGCGCAGCCGTTTTTGCCCGCGTGAATCGTCAATTTCTTCACGCAGTTCATTGGCCATTTCGTCCAAGTTCAGTTTTGCCAGCAGTTTACCGATGGCTTCGGCGCCCATGCCCGCTTCAAACTCGTCTTCATAGCGTTCTTTTAAGCTGCGGTACTCGCCCTCTGTCAGCAGTTGTTTTTCTTCCAGCGGGGTAAAGCCGGCATCGGTTACAATGTACGCGGCAAAGTACAGCACCTGCTCTAAAAAGCGGGGGCTCATATCCAGCAGCAAGCCGATGCGGCTGGGTATGCCTTTAAAGTACCATATGTGGCTGACGGGTGCCGCCAGCTCGATATGGCCCATGCGTTCTCTACGGACTTTGGAGCGGGTTACTTCAACGCCGCACCGTTCACAAATTTTACCTTTATAGCGAACTCGTTTGTATTTACCGCAATGGCACTCCCAGTCTTTGGTGGGACCGAAGATGCGCTCGCAGAACAAACCGTCACGCTCTGGTTTTAGCGTGCGGTAGTTGATGGTTTCCGGTTTGGTTACCTCACCGTGGCTCCACGCGCGCACTTGGTCTGCCGACGCAAGCCCAATGCGAATTGAATCGAATTCATAATATTCCATATAGCGATAGCGCCCTTTCTATGTCTTTGTTGTTGTGTGCATCGGTTGGTCTATGGGCTTATTCGTCCGTGGTGTCGGTTTGGGGGGTAAGCGGTGCAATGTTTTCAGACACCGGCATCACATCCTGCGGCACTTCGCCGATGGAATAGTCGCCCGCCAGCTCCGCTTCGATAAGCACGTCTTCGCCGGCGCTTAAATCGCCTCTTCCGTACCCTTCTTCACGGTCGAAATCTTGTTTCAAGTCAATCTCGTTGCCGGCTTCGTCTTGAACAACCACGTCAAGACCAAGG
>CAYZSR010000097.1:0-1961 GCA_964479715.1 uncultured Oscillospiraceae bacterium
TTAAAAAATCATTGCAGATAATAGACAGATTTTTAGAAAATGTGAAAAACCCCATTGTATCATGCGGCGGGGGAAAGGACAGCACTGCTGTTGCGATACTGACACATCAGGTTGACCCCTGCGTGCCAATTCTGTGCGCAAATCCTCCAAACCCACTCCCCGACAGGGAACGCCATATAAAAAACCTTAAAACATACGTCTATGCTGAATGGCACGACATTAGTTATGATTGGGATGTTGATGAAGTGTTAAAAGGGAATGCCGTTTACCCACATAATTTGAAAATAAAAAAACTTGATGAGTGGCAAGAAAAACACAATGTTGACGGGGTTATTATGGGGCTACGAAACAATGAAAACCGCGGAAGACTAATGAATTATGCTGTGCGAGGCGACATATATAAAGCTAAGCAAGGGTATAGGTGTTTGCCGATAGCACACTGGACGGCCGAGGAAACACTCTGTTTATCGCTGTTGTTTAACGCACCAATTAACCCCGTTTATAAAAAAATGTCAGGTATTGGAAAGTTAGACTACTTACATGATGGCACGTGGTGGGCGCACTCATGGGCGATGGACACGTCAGAGTGGATAAAAAAATATTATCCAGACTATTATAGTAAGCACATGCTATCTAGGAGGTTATTGTGTCAGTAAGTAATTATGCCTATAACACTGCTGCGCACATGGCTAGAGAAATAGGGTTTCACCGAACAACAGTGGTGGAGTGGATAAAAATCGGGAATATTGGTTCATTTAAAAAAATGGGAAGCCCAAACTGCAACCATAAGATACCTCATTATGAATTTAAGCCCGGGCGAATACAGCAACTTAAAAACAAGAAACCATATAAAAAACATAACAAAACGTGGAGCGATAGTGAAATATATGTGCTGAAAACCAATTGGAATCTACCCGATAACGTGATAGCAGATATGATAAAACGAAATGAGCGGGCAGTCCTGTCAATGCGTTATCGCGTCAGCGGGAGCGACGCATTTATTGGCGAAAATAAAAAAGAGCCCATTGTAGCAACTGCATCAAGGGGGCAAAATGACAAACAGCGAAAAGAAGGCTTGGCTTGGGCAATACCGTGCAAACGAACGTGAGATAGACCGTTTGACCGAAGAAATACAGCGCTGGGGCAGTTTGGCGACTAAGATGGGTACAGGGTTCAGCAGTGTGCCAAGAAGCGCAAGGCAAGGCGACAGGGTGCAAATATCGGTGGAAAAAATAACTGAGTTGCAGGCGGAAATATGCGACAAGGTTGATAAACGCGTTGCGCTCCGCCGTGAAATTGAACAGGCAATCGCCGCGGTAAAAGACGGTGTCTTGCGGTTGCTACTGGCTTATCGGTATATAGATGGGCTGACGTGGGAGCAAGTAGCGGTGGAGATGCGCTATGATTATAGCCATGTCGCATTTTGTTTACACAACAAGGCGTTAAGCGGCATAAAAGTTCCAATAGTTTCCAACTAACAAAGTCTGATATAGTTATAGTGGTGCAAAGCACCAAAAAAGGTTACACCCCCGGCGCCCGGTATTGTCGGCTCAAAGTCTATTTCCTCCTTTAAATAAACGTTCACAGACTGGCCGCCGGGGTTAATCTTTTTAACTATATTCTATGTCACTTACCATGTTCAATTTTTATTGAAACTTATGTTCCTTTACAAAGTTGAAAAGGTCTAAGTTGGCCTTGCCGATTAAGACGGGGCTAAGCTTTTAATTGCCTATTGTTCGTAGGCATCTAATTCCAAAAGTTTTTCTACAGTTACACCAAGTGCATTGGCAAGATTAAGAACGGTTTGTGCTTGGGCGCGACGCAATGAACGATTGCCATATTCTAAATACTGGTACCCGGTCAGGGATATCCCAACCTTATTGGCAATAGACTGCTGCGTGTACCCCTTTTCTTCCCGAAGCATGTCAAGAGATTTTTTATTCATTTTATAGCTTCCGTTC
>CAYZSR010000097.1:1971-5875 GCA_964479715.1 uncultured Oscillospiraceae bacterium
CCATCACAAAACCCTTGAAGAATGCTTTAAATCAACATCATTTTCCGGGTCTGCGGGAACACCATACCACCGCGAAGTGTATAAGATGTTGCCATCAGGATCAACAATGTCTATAGATTTCTGTGTATAGGCCGGGTTAACAGATTTAAAGCATTCTTCAAGGGTTTTGTGATGGGTGTTCCCTGCGCCTGTGTTGTAGTTTAATGTGTACATTTTATAGCTTCCTTTCCAATTTTAGTATGTGCTGCGATGACCGAAGCCACCGCAGCGGTTTTAATTATCTTAGCTTTCTTTGTGTTCTGCGACAAAGGCGATAATATCGTCATAATCGGCGTCTTCAAGGGTTATGTTGTTATCCTTCAAATACGCTTCTGCGTCTGCAAGTTCGACAAGCCATTCGATGTTTTCGCGACTGTCGACTTCGTAGGCTTCCAAGTCTTCGTTGTATGTGCAATGGTTGCTTTTGAAGTCCCCATTGTCCCATGCGCTAGCGTTTTCGATGTCGTAAAATTCGGTCTTTCCGTTTACTAAGAATTTAATGCCTTTCATTTTGTACCTCCGGTGTTGTTGTGTGTGCTTCCCTTACCTTCTATATACATTATACCAACATCTGTTGGTAAAGTCAATGGTTTCAAGGTATAATGTTACACAAAGATAATGCAGCATGATGTACGAAATGACGAATAAGCCAAGCATCTACCACTAGGTAGGTGCTTTTATTATACCAATTTTGAGGTGGTAACTATCGGTTGGAAAATGGAAGCAAAGAAGCTATGGCAAGCCGACTTGTCGTGGACAGAAATAGCGGAACGGCTACACACGCACTTCCCCGGCTGTTCCTTGTATCAAGCGCGGGAACGCATTAGACACTATATGCGCCGACAGCCGGAATACAAGGCAGCAAACAGCCCTAAAACCGCAGATTACCACACAACCACCTTTAACGGCGACGGTTCTATCGAACAGCAAAAGGTTATTAAAATCAAACGCGGCGTTAATATGACCAAAGAGTTTTTGTTAAAAGCGCATGGGTTTGACCCGTTGGACTGGCAAGTGCGGACCTGCACAAACAACTTTTATGAAATGCAAAAAGCCGGTGGCGACACATTGCTGCTTTATCAAAGCAAACTTATCGCCGAACCACGTAAGGCGGGAGAAGTTCACAAAGAAGAGGTTTTTGAGTGGTTTAAAGGGTTTGAAGAAACATACAGACCCCCTATTAATAGGTACACCAAACCAAAAGGGAACTACTTATTGGAAGTTGCGCCGCTTGATACGCATATCGGCAAGTTGGCGTGGGGAATGGAGTCCGGTGAAAACTACGACCAAAAGATTGCCTACGACAGATTAATCAGCGTTATAGACGATGTTATATCACGGGTGAAAGAATACCCTATTGAACAAATTATATACCCAAACTTAGGCAATGACTTTTACAACTCCGACACGCCGCTGAAAACAACGACCGCCGGGACGCCGCAAGACACAGATATACGGTGGCAGAAGCTGTTTTTCAAAGGGATGGAATTAAGCATTGAAGTTATCGACAAGCTGGCACAGGTGGCGCCGGTTAAAGCGTTATATATACCGGGTAACCACGATGAAACCACATCCTACTACTTAGCGGTGGCGCTACAAAGACATTTTCAAAATTATCCAAACGTAGAAATAGATATATCGCCCAAAACCCGAAAATACATCGAATACGGCAATACGCTAATCGGATACACCCACGGCGACTGGGACAAGGCACGGCTGCACGATGTCATGCCGGTTGAAGCACGGGAAGCATGGGGCAGAACATTGTATCATGAAATGCACGCAGGACACCTGCACAAAGAACAAACCACAAGGCGCAACCTTAATTTAACCGAAGAAGAAAGCGGTGTGATTGTGCGTAGACTACCAAGCATATCCGCAACCGACGCATGGCACGCAAAGATGGGCTACGTTGGCACTGTTAAAAAAGCACAAAACTTTCTGTACGAAAAAGACAAAGGACTAGTAAAAATTATCAATAGTGTTGTATAGGCGGTAAAGATGAAACAAATCAAAAATCGGATAACCCGTATGATAGTGCAGTACAAATTCAGATGTGGCGAACGCCCCGAAGCACTGATTTTATCTTACGAAGCGATAAACGCCATCCACAAAGACATTGAATACGATAACGACGGCACCGCCCGCTATCAAGGCATACGCGTAATAGAACCGAACGAAGGTATCGGGATAGGGCAATGGGAACCGTGTTAGCGAGGCGCCGCAAGGGCGCTTTTATTATGCCTAAAATGAGGTGGTGATAGGTGGCAAGGAAAAGGCAAGGGCGTAGAATACCTGACAAGAAGCGCAAAGAGATACTTGCGACATATGTGGAAAACAACAATTATTCTGCCACTGCAAGAAAGCACGGAATATCGCCCACAACGGTTAAAAGAATTGTCATGGAAGACCCCAACTTGTTAAAAGTTGTTGACCATAAAAAAAAGGAAAACACAAAAGCAGTTTTGGATGCTATGGACGAACGTACTGGCCAAGTGCTTGGCATTATAGACAAACTACTTATCGCTATTGAAGATGATAAAAAGATTGCTAGCACCCCACTTAATCAGCTGGCCACAACCATGGGCATCGTAATAGACAAGTTTACCATGCGTGACAGGCTTGGCATGGCGCAGAAAGAAAGTGAATCTTTAAACAAACTTGATAAGCTTTTAGGCGACATAGACAAGGCGGCAGACGATGGCAAAAAGTGATTTTTTATCTGAAAAACAATTTGAGTATTGGCGCAACGCAACTAGGCGCTGGAATATTAAAAGCGGGGCCACACGCAGTGGTAAAACCTATGCAGATTACTTTATGATACCCAAGCGCATACGTGCCTGCAAAGACCAAGGGCTTATTGTCCTACTAGGCAACACACAGGCAACGCTAAACCGTAACCTACTGGAGCCTATGCGCAATATCTATGGTACCCAGCTTGTGCCCGAAGTCATCAGCAGCGATAACACCATTACGCTGTTCGGCAAGAAAACACATGTAATAGGTGCAGACAGGCGCTCACAAGTGGCAAGAATACAGGGTGCAGGCATTGAATACGCCTATGGCGACGAGGTAACTACATGGCATGAAGATGTATTCACAATGCTTAAAAGCCGGCTGGATAAGCCCGGGGCTTGTTTTGACGGCACGTGCAACCCGGATAGGCCCACGCATTGGTTTAAGAAGTTTCTAGACAGTAGTGCAGATATTTACCACCAGCATTATGGCATTGATGATAATCCATATTTGGATGCTGACTTCATACGAAACCTTAAAAAAGAATATGCCGGCACGGTTTACTACGACCGCTTTATCTTGGGCCGCTGGGTTTCGGCTGAAGGCGCTATATATATCAACTACGCCAATAGCCCTAAAAAACACCAAATAGACCCAAAGGCTCTCTCTGAAAAGAAGGGGCACTTTATATCCATCGGGGTCGACTTCGGCGGCAACAAATCTAAAACCAAGTTTGTGGCTAGCCTTATCACTCAAAATTTCAAGCAAATAATTGCCATCGCCGAGCACGAGATAAAAGGCGGTAAAGGGGAAATAGACGCTGAACGGCTTAGCAGCGAGTTTGACCTATTTATACAAACAACCACACAAAGCTATCCACAGTGGCCTATCCGCTATGTGTGGGCGGATAGTGCCGAGCAGTACCTTATCAACACTTTGCGCAGTGTGTCACGGCAAAAAGGTTTTCAGTTTCGCATTGCAGACAGCAAAAAAAGACCAGTCAAAGAGCGTATTATTGCCACCTGCACTTTGCTTAACACAGGGCGCATGCTTATAAATGAGAGCTGCACCATGCTGGACAAAGGCCTGAGAGAGGCCGTGTGGGAAGGCAAAGGTGAGGATGTACGCC
>CAYZSR010000098.1:0-5615 GCA_964479715.1 uncultured Oscillospiraceae bacterium
AGCCGCTGCTCGCCGCTTAACCGTAGCGAGTGGGGCGTTTGTTTTTTAAAGTAGCCTTCTTTGGTGAAGAAGAGCACCACATCGTAATCTTCAATGGCGTCTTCATCTTCCGGCTCCCACTCTTCAACGCCGTCGTAGATAATTTCGCTGCGGCGGTCTTCGCCGTAGGTTTTTTGCACATGACGCAGCTCTTCAATAATAATGGCTTCCACCTTGGCGGGGTCGCTTAGCACCGCTTTCAGCTCGGCAATGTCCGCTTCCAGCTTTTCAATTTCATTGGTGCGGCGCAGCAGATACTCACGGTTGAGGTGCCGCAGGCGAATTTCCGCCACGTAGTCCGCCTGGGTTTTATCAATGCCGAAGCCGATCATCAAATTGGGCACCACTTCAGTTTCTTCGTCGGTGCCGCGGATGATGCGAATGGCTTCGTCAATATCCATTAAAATGGCGGTTAAGCCCTGCAACAGGTGCAGCCTTTCTTTTTTGCCCGCCAGCTCAAATTGCACGCGGCGGCGCACGCATTCGGTTCTGAAAAGAACCCATTCCTGCAAAATTTCCCGCACGCCCATCACGCGGGGCATGCCGTTGATAAGTATGTTGAAGTTGCAGTGAAAGCTGTCTCGCAGCGTGGTAAGGTGGAACAGCTGCGGCATCAGCTTTTCGGCGTCACGCCCGCGCTTCAAGTCGATGGTTATTTTAAGCCCGCTTAAGTCGGTTTCATCGCGGATGTCGTTAATATCTTTAATGCGGTCGTCTTTAACAAGGTCGGTAATGCGGTCGATAATCGCCTCCGCCGTGGTGGTGGGCGGGATTTCAGTTATCTCAATCATGTCCTTGCCAACGGCGCGCCACTTCGCCATTACTTCCACTGAGCCACGCCCTGAATCGTAAATGGTGCGCAGCTGTTCTTCGTTGTGCACGATAAAGCCGCCGCCTCTAAAATCCGGGCTGGGCAGCGTTGAAAGCAAATCGTGCGTGTCGTCTTCAATCAGACGGATGGTTGTCTCGCACAGTTCGTTTAAGTTAAAAGAGCAGATGTTGCTTGCCATGCCCACCGCAATGCCAAGGGTGTTGTTGGCTAAAATGGTGGGGAAGGTAACGGGCAACAGCGTCGGCTCGGTGGTGGTGGCGTCGTAGTTCGGCGCAAACTCCACCGTGTCTTTGTCAATGTCACGAAAAAGCTCTTCGCACACCGGTTGCAGCCGTGCCTCGGTGTAGCGCGAGGCGGCGCTTGCCATGTCTCGGCTGTAGGCTTTGCCGAAGTTGCCTTTAGAATCCACATAAGGCACCAGCAGGCTTTCGTTGCCTTTGGCAAGGCGCACCATCGTGTCATAAATGGCGGCGTCGCCGTGGGGGTTAAGGTGCATGGTGGCGCCAACAATGTTAGCGCTTTTGGTGCGGTTGCCCTTTAACAGCCCCATGTCATACATGGTGTAAAGCAGCTTGCGGTGCGACGGCTTAAACCCGTCTATTTCCGGCAGCGCCCGCGAGACGATAACGCTCATGGCGTAAGGCATGTAGTTTTCTTCCAGCGTTTGGGTAATGCCGGTTTCAACCACCACGCCGGCGCCGGGTATTATAATGTCGTCGCCAAGCTCCGGTTTGTTTGATTTCGTCGTTGCTTTTTTAGATTTGGACAAATTTATATGTCTCCATTTCTATTCCAATAAGTTACCGTGCCCAAGGGGCAAAGAGCGGGGGCGCTAGCTTACGTCCAGCTCGTCCAGATACTCGTAGCCGTGTTTTTCAATGTGTTCTTTGCGCCCGGCTAAGTTGTTGCCCAGCAGCAACTCAAACACTTCGGCGGTGCGTATCGTTTCCTCAGGGGTTACCTTGATAAGGCGCCGTGTTTCAGGGTTCATGGTGGTAAGCCACATCATCTCCGGGTCGTTTTCACCCAGCCCTTTAGAGCGCTGCATTTTTACCTTTTCTTTGTCGCCGATGTCCGATAAAACGTCGGCTTTTTCGCCTTCGTTATAAGCGAAAAAGGTTTTCTTTTTGGTGGTGATTTCATACAGCGGGCTTTCAGCAATGTAGATATACCCTTCTTTAATAAGGGTGGGCATTAAGCGGTATATCATTGTTAAAATAAGGGTGCGAATTTGAAAGCCGTCAACGTCGGCGTCGGTGCAGATAATCACTTTGCTCCAGCGCAAATCGTTTAAATCAAAGGTGGCAAGGTCTTTGCGGCCTTTGCCGCTTATTTCAACGCCGCAACCAAGCACTTTAATCAAGTCGGTTATAATTTCAGACTTTAAAATGCGGTTGTAATCGGCTTTAAGGCAGTTTAATATTTTACCGCGCACCGGCATAATGGCTTGGTATTCGCTGTCTCGGCTGGTTTTTACCGCGCCAAGTGCCGAGTCACCCTCAACGATGTAGATTTCCCGTTTAGAGGGGTCTTTGCTGCGGCAATCGACAAATTTTTGCACCCGGTTGGAGATGTCCATCTGCGGGGCAATGGTTTTTCTAAGGCTTTGCCGTGTTTTTTCCGCCTGCTCGCGGCTGTGTTTGTTAAGCAGAATTTGTTTGGTAATTTTCTCTGCCGTTTCGGGGTTTTCTATAAAGTAAATTTTAAGTTGTTCCCGTAAAAAGGCGGTCATCGCGTGGTTGATAAATCGGTTGGTGATGGCCTTTTTGGTTTGGTTTTCATAGCTGGTGATGGTGGAAAAAGACGATGAAATGTAAACCAAACAATCTTGCACGTCGGTAAAAGTGATGCGGCTTTCGTTTTTCTTGTACATGTTGTGCTCGCGCATATACATGTCAATTTCGTTGGTAAAGGCGGTTCGCACCGCTCTTTCAGGGCTGCCGCCGTGCTCTAAATAGCTGGAGTTATGGTAATATTCCAGCAGCTGAATTTGGTTGGAAAAGCAAAAAGCTACGTTCATTTTCACCTTGTACTCGGGGCGGTCTTTGCGGTCGCGCCCTTCGGCGGTGGAAGAGGCGGTGATAACGGGGGTAAACGCTTCGTCGCCCACCTTTTCTTTAACGTAGTCTTCAATGCCGTTTTCATAATAAAACTCATGCACGCTGCGTTCGCCGTTTTCGTCGTCTTCGTCGGTAAAGACAAAGTGAACGCCGGCGTTTACCACCGCTTGGCGGCGCAGCAAATCTTTAAAATACTCGCCGCTGACGGCGATGTCGTTAAACACTTCAAGGTCGGGGCGCCAGTGGATTAAGGTGCCAGTGCGTTTAGAGCTATCTTTTTCTTGGTGCAGCCCGCCAACGTTGTCACCTTTTTCAAAATCCAGATGGTAGTGCTGCCCGTCGCGCCAAATGTCGGCGTGCATCCACTCGCTGGAATATTGGGTGGCGGTTAAGCCCAGCCCGTTCAGCCCGAGGGAATATTCGTAGCCGTAGCCTTCGTCGTCAAACTTGCCGCCGGCGTAAAGCTCGGTAAAGAGCAGCTCCCAGTTGTAGCGTTTTTCGTTTTTATTATAGTCAACGGGGATGCCGCGCCCAAAGTCTTCCACGGTGAAGCTGCCGTCTTTGTGCTTGGTGACCAAAATGCGGTCGCCAAAGCCGTCGCGCGCTTCGTCGATGGAGTTGGACAGTATCTCAAAGATGGAGTGCTCGCACCCTTGCAACCCGTCTGAGCCGAAAATAACGCCGGGGCGTTTGCGCACACGGTCGGCGCCTTTTAGGGTTTTAATGCTTTCGTTATCGTAAACAGGCTTATTCGCCATTTATCGTTCATCCCTCCAAACAGGAAAACGTGGTTTTAAGGCGGCCACGCTATTTTTGCGTGCCACCTTAAACCATACAGTTAATGTGTTGTTATTCGGTTGATTGCGGCGCCGCTGAAAACCCGTCGGAGGGGTTTTCGTCGGTTGCCGG
This sequence comes from uncultured Oscillospiraceae bacterium, assembly GCA_964479715.1. GTDB lineage: Bacteria > Bacillota > Clostridia > Oscillospirales > Ruminococcaceae > JAAYCI01. Next base: position 3,841 of record CAYZSR010000098.1, read on the forward strand.
GCGTTCTTTTTTCGCTTTGCCTTCATCGGACGGTGTCGTTTTTTTATCGTCGTCTTCCAAAACAAGCGGGGGCAAGGTGCCGCCTTTCATTAAAATGCGGAACTCATCGCCGGTAATCTTTTCACGCTCGAGCAATGTGTCTGCAACAAGGTGCAGTTTTTGCATGTTGGTTTCAAGAATTTCTTCGGCGTGGTTGTAGGCGGAATCAAGCATTAGGCGTATTTCATCGTCTATTTCGCTGGCCACCACTTCGCTGTAGTTGCGGCTGGAGCCGATATCTCTGCCCAAAAAGGTTTCGTCGGGGTCGGTGTCGTAAACGACAAGCCCGAGACGGTCTGAAAAGCCGTAGCGGGTAACCATGGCACGGGCGAGGCCGGTGGCTTGCTCCAAGTCGTTAGAGGCGCCGGTGGAAATGTCGTCCAGCACCAGTTTTTCAGCCACCCGTCCGCCCAGCATGGAGACCAAGTTTTCCTTCATCTCGGTGCGGGTGCGGAACTGCACGTCCTCTTCGGGGCGGTACATGGTAAAGCCGCCCGCCGGGCCGTGGGGGATAATGGTTATTTTATGCACCGGGTCGGCCGTTTCAAGGTAATACGCCACCACGGCGTGCCCACCCTCGTGGTAGGCGGTGAGGCGGCGTTCCTTCGGCGTGACGACACGGCTTCTTTTTTCAGGCCCCGCCATCACTTTGATGGTGGCCTGCTCAATGTCTCTTTCGGTAATGGCTTTACGCCCGCGGCGTGCGGCAAGCAGCGCCGCCTCGTTAACCAAGTTTTCAAGGTCTGCCCCGGTGAAGCCGGGAGTGGTGCGGGCGATAATTTTAAGGTCAACGTCGGGGGCGAGCGGTTTTTTGCGGGTGTGTACCTTCAAAATTTGCTCGCGGCCTAAAATATCCGGTAAGCCGACGTAGACGCGGCGGTCAAACCGCCCGGGGCGCAGCAGCGCCTTGTCTAAAATATCGGCGCGGTTGGTGGCGGCGACGACGATAACGCCCTCGTTGCCTTCAAACCCGTCCATTTCAACCAGCAGTTGGTTAAGTGTTTGCTCCCGCTCGTCGTGCCCGCCGCCCAAGCCGGCGCCGCGCTGGCGGCCAACGGCGTCAATCTCATCAATAAAGACGATGCAGGGGGCGGATTTTTTAGCGCGGTCAAATAAATCACGCACGCGCGACGCGCCAACGCCGACGTACATTTCAACAAAATCAGAGCCGGAGATGGTGTAAAACGGCACCCCGGCCTCGCCGGCACAGGCGCGTGCCAGCAACGTTTTACCGGTGCCCGGTGGGCCCACCAGCAAAACACCTTTGGGAATGCGGGCGCCAAGAGCGTTGAAGCGTTTGGGGTTTTTCAAAAACTCAACAATTTCTTCCAGCTCTTCTTTTTCTTCGTCGGCTCCCGCCACATCATCAAAGGTGGTCTTCTTCTTCAGCTCGGCTTGGCTTTTAACATTGGCTTTGCCAACGTTGAGGGCACCGCGGGTGCCGCCGCTGCCGCCTTGCATATATATAACGTAATAGAAAAACACACCAAGCGCTACCAGCAAAATAACAGAGGGGACAAGGTAAATCCATACGCTGCTATCGCCCGACTGCTTAAAATCGTATTCCATCGGGCTTTTGGGGTTGGCTTTGTTGTAAGATTCTATATAATCAGGCAAATTTTGCACAAATAGATAGGTGTAAGGCATTTTATAGCGGCTTGGTTCTTCTTCGCCTTTCAGCGTGTACTCCAAGTTGCCGTTGCCCACGTCCAGTGAAAAGGCGCTCACCTTGCCGT
>CAYZSR010000099.1:0-5452 GCA_964479715.1 uncultured Oscillospiraceae bacterium
GGGCAGCGTAACGCTCCAAACCGTTAAAACGGCCGGCGTTTTCATTCATGTGCCCGTCTTCGGTCATGATATTAATAATGGGTAAATCATGTCTTTCGCCAATGTCAAAGTCGTTCATATCATGCCCCGGCGTTACTTTAACGGCGCCGGTGCCAAATTCAGCGTCGACATAACTATCTAAAACGATGGGGATTTCTTTATCCATTAGCGGCAGCATTACTTTTTTGCCGTGCAGATGCTTGTATCTTTCATCGTCAGGGTGTATCGCAACGGCGGTGTCACCAAGCATTGTTTCGGGGCGGGTTGTGGCAACCACGATGTATTCATCGGTGCCAACAACGGGGTAGCGGATGTGCCATAGGTTGCCTTGCTGTTCTTCGTGCTCTACCTCCGCGTCGGATATAGAGGTTAGGCAGTAGGGGCACCAGTTGATAATGCGCTCACCGCGGTAGATAAGCCCTTCATCAAAAAGGCGAACAAAAACATTCTTAACCGCTTTGCTGCCGCCTTCGTCCATGGTAAAGCGCTCACGCGACCAGTCGCAGCTGGCGCCCAGTTCTTTTAACTGTTCGGTAATGCGCCCGCCGTATTTTTCTTTCCATTCCCAGGCGCGCTCAACAAAAGCGTCCCGCCCGATATCTTCCTTGTGCAGGCCTTCTTTTTTCATGTCGGCAACAATAAGCGCTTCGGTGGCTATCGAGGCGTGGTCGGTGCCGGGTATCCACAGCGCGGAGTAGCCTTGCATTCTTTTGTGGCGAATTAATATATCTTGCCATGTGGCGTCCATAGCGTGCCCCATGTGCAGCTCGCCTGTGATATTTGGCGGCGGCATAACAATGGTGTAGGGTTTTTTATCGGCGTCAATTTCCGCCTTAAAAAGGTCATTCTCTGTCCAAAACTGATAGGTCTTAGCTTCCACGTCAGCCGGGTTATATACTTTATCTAGTTGCTTCATCGTACACTCCTTTTAAAATAACAAAATCCGCCCCCAGTATGGGACGGATAAACCGCGGTACCACCCAAATTTATTGCCACTTTTGTGGCAATCTCTTTGACTTCTTCTAACGGTGAAGACCCGTGCTTGGCTAAAAATTCACCAAGCCAGCTCAAAAGTGACAGCGCCCAGCCGATGTTATGCCCTTACAGCCTAGGGGCAATTCTCTATAAACACCTATACCGAACGCACTCTTTTTCTACGCTTTTGAATATATAATATATTATACCATTTACGTTATATAATTGTCAATAAAACGGCGTTGCTTGTGGCTTTGAGAGGTTAAAAGGCTGTTTTTGGTGCTTTTGTTGGCATACCCATCGCTTTGGTGTATAATTAACCATATATCAAAATATACTTTAACTGCAGCGGGTATGCGGCGGTATAAAACTGGCTTATTTAGTTTTATATCAAAAAACATCGGTAGAAGCCCGCCTTAAAAGAATTGGAGAGATGCCGTATGGGACCGGATAAGAACGCAGCCTACCCGATTGAAGGAAACGATGTGCTGCATTACGTTAAAAACACCGTTAAAGCGTCCAACATTATTGTTGGTGATTATACCTACTACTCTGCCCAAAGCCCCGATGAAACTTTTGAAGACAGAGTGCTTTTTAACTTTGAACTGCTGGGAGAAAAGCTAATTCTTGGCAAATTCACCTGCATGGGGCCCGGCACCTGCTTTGTAATGGGCGGCGCCAACCATAGAATGGACGGTTCTACCTATCCCTTTAATATCTTTGGGCACGGCTGGGAAAGACACACCCCGTCACTTGAAGAACTGCCGCTAAAAGGGGACACCGTGGTGGGTAACGACGTTTGGATAGGCATGGAAGCGATGATTATGCCGGGCGTAACCATTGGAGACGGCGCTATTGTCTCTGCCCGGGCGCTGGTTACAAGCGACGTGCCGCCGTACACCATTGTCGGCGGCAACCCCGCCAAAAAAATCAAACAACGTTTTGACGACGAGACCGTTAAAAGATGGCAAGCGCTGGAATGGTGGAACCTGCCCGAAGAAGTTATTTTGAAAAATATTGATTTAATCACCGCCGGTAAATTAGAGGCGCTTGAAGCGCTGAAAGCGTCGCTCTAAAAACCGTTGGTGTAGTGTACCCGCTTAATGCGGCACTAAAATTATAGACGTAAATAAAAACAACCGCTACAGCGTTATGCTATAGCGGTTGTGGTGCCGGTGGCCGGACTTGAACCGGCATGGTGTTGCCACCGGTGGATTTTGAATCCACTACGTCTGCCATTCCGTCACACCGGCAAGCGCAAAACTAGTATAGTACAAATAACTCCGGTTTTCAAGACCAAAATGCAATTTGTTTTTTGCGCAAAACCAGTCATTTAGCACCGCCACAAACGGGGGTGGTAAATGAAAGTGGGTTGTTCATATTTGCCGATGCCTTAGTTATGGTGTATAATTTATAGTTACTAATTATGATTCAAAGGAAATTATATGGATATTCAAGTTGGCGACATTATTACAACAAAAAAGCAACATCCTTGCGGCTCTAAAGAGTTTGATGTTTTGCGCGTCGGCATGGATTTTAAAATTAAATGCGTTCAATGCGGCCGGGAAATTATGATTCCGCGCGTCAAGATACAAAAACGTATTAAAGGCGTGAAAAGAAACGGCGAGGATGCCTCGATAAAAAAGTAAAGGTTGATTAAATGTACGATAAACTGCAAGCGGTTGAGCAACGGTACGACGAAATAAACACGCGGCTTCAAGACCCTGACGTTGTCTCTGACCAAAACCAATACAGAGATTTAATGAAAGAGTACACGCGGCTTACCCCGCTTATTGAAACCTACGCCGCGTATAAAACAGCGCAGCAAGCGGTGCAAGAGGCGCTTGAGCTGATTGACGAAAGCAGCGACGCCGAGCTTTTAGAGCTGGCACGGCTGGAACTTGATGAAAACAAAGATAAAGTAGAAGAGCTGTCCGAAGAGCTTAAAATCTTGCTGCTGCCCAAAGATGAAAACGACGAGCGAAATGTCGTGATGGAAATTAGAAGTGGCACCGGCGGTGAAGAAGCGGCACTTTTTGCCTATAATCTATTTAGAATGTACAGCCTTTATGCCGAAAGTAAAGGGTGGGTCATTGAGCCTATCAACATTAACCAAACCGAACTTGGCGGCATTAAAGAGGCGGAATTTATTGTAAACGGCAAAGGGGCGTACAGCCGCCTTAAATTTGAGGCGGGCACCCACCGTGTACAGCGTGTGCCCGAGACAGAATCGCAAGGCAGGGTACACACCTCAGCGGTAACGGTTGCCGTTATTCCCGAAGCCGACGACGTTGACATTGACATTAACCCCGCTGATTTAAAGATTGATGCCTTTCGCGCTTCCGGCGCAGGCGGGCAGCACGTTAACGTTACGTCCAGCGCCATTCGCATTACCCACCTGCCAACCGGCGTGGTGGCGGAGTGCCAAGACGAGCGCAGCCAACATAAAAACAGAAACAAGGCGATGAAAGTATTAAGAAGCCGCCTGATGAATAAAAAAATTCAAGAACAAAAAGATGAAATTGATTCCACCAGAAAATTGCAGGTGGGCTCGGGTGACCGAAGTGAAAGAATTAGAACCTATAACTACCCGCAAAGCCGAGTGACCGACCACCGCATTAACCTTACATTGCACCAACTGGACGATGTGATTAACGGCGACCTAGACCTTGTTGTAGACCCGCTTATCACCGCAGACCAAGCGGAACTGCTGCAGGAGCTTTCATCATGAAGGCGGCGTACAACACAGAAGTTCTTGATGTGAACACAGCGTCTATTAAAAAAGCGGCTACGCTTATAAAAAACGGGCAACTGGTCGGTATGCCGACTGAAACCGTTTACGGCCTTGCCGCCGACGCCACCAACGAAGAAGCCGTCGCAAAGATTTTCACGGCAAAAGGGCGCCCGCAAGATAACCCGTTAACGGTGCACATTGCGTCTTTTAAGCAGTTTGAAGCGCTGACGCGGGCAATCCCCGCCGAGGCGCGCCGGCTGGCTGAAACTTATTGGCCGGGGCCGCTTACGCTGGTGTTGCCGCACGCAAACAACCTGCCGCACGGTATCACTGCCGGGCTGCACACGGTGGGGTTGCGCATGCCGAACCACCCCGCGGCCTTAGCCCTTATAGAAGAAGCGGGCTTGCCGCTTGCCGCTCCCTCTGCCAACCGTTCGGGGCACATGAGCCCCACGTCGGCACAGCACGTGCTTGATGATTTGGGCGGCAAAATACCGCTGATACTCGACGCCGGAACAACGCCTATCGGGCTGGAATCCACCGTTATTTCCTTTGAAGACGGTATCCATGTTTTGCGTGAGGGCAGTATCACCATCGAGCAACTTTCCAACCTATTAAATAAGCCGGTAACCTGTGCCGCAACAAGCAAGATGGCAACCTCCTCCAACAACCCGGCTGAGAAATACACGCACTATTCACCAAGCGCCGAACTTGTCTTGGTAAAAGGAACGCTTGACCAATTTATAAACTATGTGAAAAAAGACAGCAACCCTTTCAGCTGGGCGCTGTGTTTTAATAACGAACAAGCTTATATTCCCATAAGCTCCATCACTTATGGAGGAAAAGATGATTATTCCGCACAGGCTAAAGAGCTTTTTAGTGCGCTACGCACATTAGACGCCAACGGTGCCCAAACTATTTACGCACGGGCACCCCGAGAGAAGGATTTGGGTAAAGCTGTGTACAGCCGCTTGCGGCACGCAGCAACCAAGATAGTTGAGGTGTAATTATGCAAATTGTTGCCATTACAGGCCCTTCAGGAAGTGGCAAATCAATGGTAGCACAATACTATGAGCGCATGGGTTACCCCAGCGTAGACGGCGACAAAATATCGAGGGACGTCTGCGGAACTAACAGCCCTTGCGTGAGTGAGTTAGCCGACGCTTTTGGTGACGCTGTTGTGTCCGACGATGGCACGCTAAAACGCCAAGCGCTGGCAGACATTGCCTTCGCTACACCAGAGAGCAAAAAACAACTTGAAAAAATAACACACCCTTATATATTGGATGAAATATATAAAAAATTCCAACAGGCGGTGGATGCCGGCGCAAAAATTTTCTTTTTTGAAGGGGCTGCCATCGTCGGGCAAGAATTTGAAAATGTGTTTGATAAATTTGTCGTTGTTTTGTCAGACCGGGACGTGTCCACCAGCCGCATTGTGGCACGGGACAATATCTCGGAAGCTTCTGCACAAACACGGCTTGATGCGCAAGCGTCGGAGCAAAAGCTGCTTGACATTGCCGATTACGTCATCCACAACAATGGCACGGTAAAAGAGCTGCTTCAAAGCGCCGACATTGTGTTAAACGAACTGGAAAAAGAAGTAAGAGATTATTAAATAGAAAGGGATATAACTATGTCCGCAAAGAAAAAGACTAACGGAAAAGAATTGGCCGAAAAAATCTTGATGAACAAAGAACATAC
>CAYZSR010000100.1:0-5207 GCA_964479715.1 uncultured Oscillospiraceae bacterium
CCGCGTGGGTAGAGGCGTGGCGTGGCATGCCTTCAATCTTTTGGGCGATTTCAAGCAGGTCACGAATGCTTTCATCGTTGTCTCGCTGGTCGCGTAGCGGCTTTGAAATTTGCAGCGCCCGTTTCAGCGTCATCTGCAGTTCCATCGGCACCATTTTTGCCACTTCGTCCACTTTTTGATAGGGAATATCAAGTACCCGCCCCACGTCACGTATGGCGGCACGCGCCGCCATGGTACCAAAGGTGATAATTTGCGCCACGTGGTCGGCACCGTATTTTTCTATTACATAGTCAATAACTTCTTGGCGGCGCTCGTAGCAAAAGTCGATGTCAAAGTCAGGCATTGAGATACGCTCCGGGTTCAAAAACCGCTCAAAAAGCAGGCCGTACTTTATCGGGTCAACGCCGGTGATGCCAAGGCAATAGGCGGCGATGCTTCCCGCGCCGGAGCCGCGCCCCGGGCCAACAGGGATGTCATTGTCGCGGGCAAAATCGATAAAATCTGCCACAATGAGGTAATAGTTTGTGTAGCCCATACCGCTGATAACGGAAATTTCATATTCCAGCCGTTCGGTGATAGCGTCATCAGGGCTGTTGCCGTAGCGCTCGGCAAGCCCTTGGTTGCAAAGCTCTCTAAAATAGCTTTCGTTGTTTTTGCCGTCGGGCGCTGAAAATTCCGGCAGCTTGGTCACGCCAAACTCAAAATCAAAATTGCATTTCTCTGCAATGATGGCGGTGTTTTCGCAAGCCTGTGGTATATAGGAAAAAAGCTGGTACATTTCGTCGGTACTTTTAACGTAAAATTCGTCGGTTTCAAACTCCAGCTTTTCGTCGTCACTTTCAGTTTTGCCGGTTTGTATGCACATTAAAATGTGTTGCATGCGGCTGTCTTCCCGCCGCAGGTAGTGGGCGTCGTTGCTGGCAACCAGCGGGATACCGGTGTCTTCGGCAAGCTGTAAAAAAAGTGGTAAAATCTGCCGTTGGTCGGCCATGCCGTGGTCTTGTATCTCTAAGTAATAGTTGCCTTTGCCAAACAATGCTTGGTACGCCAAAGCGGTTTCTTTAGCTTTGTCATAGTTGCCGGCAAGCAGCGCCTGCGGCACTTCGCCCGCCAAACAGGCAGACAGGGCGATAAGCCCTTCGCTGTGCGCAGCAAGCAGCTCTTTGTCAACCCGTGGGCGGGAATAAAAGCCCTCTATATAAGCGGCGGAAACCAGCTTCATCAAGTTTTTATAGCCCGTCTCATTTTTGCACAGCAACACTAAATGGTGGTTGCCGTCAACGTGGCTTACCTTGTCAAAGCGGCTGCGCGTTGCCACATACACTTCGCAGCCGATAATCGGCTTAACGCCGTGTTTTTTGGCGGATTTATAAAATTCAACACAGCCGAACATGGCGCCGTGGTCGGTGATAGCAACGGCTTTTTGCCCGTTTTCTTTAACCCGCTCCATTAAAGAATCAATACGGCAGGCTCCATCCAGCAAGCTGTATTCGGTGTGCAAATGCAGGTGAACAAAATCTTTTTGGTTTGCCATATCTTCCTTTCTAAGGGATGGTTAGCTTTCGGGCGAGTTTTCAAGCTCATCAGCTTTTTGCCGCAGCTCTTTAAACCGCTGGCTTAAACGGGTGCGGCTGGTTGGGCTGGGTGCCACATCCACCAGTTCCGCCAGCGAATAATCAGGGTGTTGCACCCGTAGCACCGCCGCTTGTTGTAGCGCTTTTGGCAGAGCGGAAAGGGCACCGTGTTTTTCCAGCGTTTCTATGGCAACGATGGTTTTGCGGCTGGCCACCACCGTTTTGCTGATGTTGGCCGTTTCGCAGTTGGTTAAGCGGTTGGTGGTATTGCGTAATTCTTTAAATATTTTAAGGTTCATCAGCTCCATGGTCGATTGCGCGGCGCCCATAAAGGTAAGCAGGTCTTCAATTTGTTCGCTGGCTCTAAAATAAAGCACGTTGGTGCCTTTTCTTTGCGTTAAGCGCGGCGCAAAACCGGCTTCTTTCAGCCGTTCTTTAAAATCCGCCATCATGTTGTGCCGGTGCGAAATAAACTCCAGCCCGTAATCTTTTTCAGGGTCTGCCATCGTGCCGGCAGACAAAAAAGCGGCGGCGGTAAAGGCGGAAAAGCAGTTTTCACAAACAAAGTTTTCATCGCGCAGCCGCAGCGATGCCGCGTCGCCGCTGTGGCTTATCATGGCAAGCAGTTTTTCAATTTCATACACGTTGTTAACGGTAAACACATATTGTTGTTGTTTTTTGCCGCGCACAAAAATTTGGCTTTCAATGCCGGCGCGCGCAAACATGGTTTTTGCCCACTGCGCTATAAAAGCGTTATCGACGTAAAGCTCTATCAATTCTTTGGTAAAGGTGCGTGAAAAACAAACAATCCCATAGCAAGTTGCCGTGAGACAACACGGCCGCTCGATGGAATTATCTGCAATTTCCGCTTTTACTTGTAAAGAGAAATTCATAAAGACAAATCTCCAAATCTACTGTCTGTTAGTGTTAAAAGACTCAATAACCCGTATTTCTTTTTCCAGCGTGTAGCCGGTTTTTTCTTTTACAATAGCGGCCACTTCATCCGCCACGCACATCACATCGGTGGCGGTGGCGGTGCCGAGGTTGACAATAAAACCGGCGTGCTTTTCACTAATGGCGGCGTCACCACAGCGAAAGCCACGCAAACCGCACTGGTCTATCAACGCACCGGCGTAAGCGCCCTCCGGTCTTTTAAAAGCACTGCCGGCGCTGGGTTTGTCCAGCGGCTGTTTGTTTTCTCGGTGCGTCATGTTTTTTTGCATAAGAGCGGTAATGTCTTGCTGGTCGCCGGGCTCCAGCTGCATGTAGCAGAAAAGCACAATCCACTTTTGTCGCTGCACCGCCGAGGTTCGGTAGTCTAAATGCAATTCATCCGCCGGGATGGATTGCACCGTGTGGGTGTCATCTAAAACGGCAATTTTGTGTACAACCTGTGCCATATTGCCGCCAAATGCGCCGGCATTCATAAAGACGGCGCCGCCCACACTGCCGGGTATGCCGTAGGCAAACTCCATGCCTTGCAGGCTTTCGTCACAGGCAAAGGCGCTTACGTCGCTTACTTTAGCCGCCGCTCCCGCCTTGATGCTGTTGTTAAATCGGGAGCACTCTAAAAACTCCCCCGCAAGATGGATAACCATGCCGCGGTAGCCGTCGTCCTTAAAAAGCACGTTGGAACCCCGCCCTAATAGAAAAAAGGGAAAGTCCAGTTTGCGTACAATATCCAATGTTTTAATAAGCTGGTCTATGTTGTGCGGCTCACAAAAAAGCGAGCACCGCCCACCTATTTTAAAGGTGGTGTGGTTGGAGAGCGGCTCATCCACCGTATACACCACGTTGTGTTTATCCAACACATCGGTAATTTGTGAAATGGTTTGCATGGGACACCCCGTTATAAATATTTTTGAAAAAACTCTTTGTTTCTCTCTACAATAGCCTTTTTACGCAGCACCAAATAATCGGTTAGTCGCTGCATGCTGCTGTTGATTATCAGCGATTCAGGGAAATCAATCTCTTGCAACATGGCAAGCACCGTGTGTTCTCTGTCCATTTCATAAATGGAATGGGCATCGGTTGTAACCGCTACGTAGGTGTTGTTTTTTTTGCAGGCAAGGGCCAGGTTTTTAAGGTTGTCTTCGTTGCCGGGGCGAGAAAGCGCCGAGCCGGCGTTAAATTCAACCACTTTGTTGTGTTTTGTAAAAACCTTCGTCAGTTTGTCGTAATCGTATAAAAAAGTTTGTTGTTCAGAATGCCCAATCATGTCGACATAAGGGTTTTCCGCCACCGTTTGCCAAATATGGTTCACCTCATCAACAGAAAGATTATCAATCAACGGTGTGTGCATGGAAACAATAATCCAGTCGAGATTTTCAAGGTAATAGTCGTCCATATCAAAGCCGCCGTTACTGTTTATAACGTTTACCTCCATGCCTTTCAAGACAAGCAAATCGTCAATAATATCCGGCAACTGCATCATTTTATCAAAAAACCACCGATACGGTGCGCCCGGCATGGCGCTGCCGTGGTCTGTAATGGCAATACCTTGGTGTCCTAAACGGTTGGCGCTGGTTATCATTTCTTGCATGGTGCCCATGGCGTGCCCTGACGCAACGGTGTGTGTGTGTAAATCGGCAACAATTTTCAAACTCATAAAGTACTCGTCATTCCTTCGGTTATATCATTTTCTAATCCTAATTGGTTCATCAATTCTTGCGCCGCGTTGTACCCCATTTCCTTTTGGCGGTTGTTAATGGCGGCAATTTCTAAAATAACAGCCAAGTTCCGCCCCGGCATAACGGGAATAACCATCAGCGGCACCTTTAAATCCAGAATATTGATGTTGTTATATTCCAGCCCGGTGCGGCTGTAGTTTTTGCGTTTGTCCCACGGTTCAAGTTCAACTACAAGGTCGATTTTTTCGCTATTTTTAACAGCGCCCATACCAAAAATCTTGGCGACGTTTATAATGCCAATGCCGCGCAGTTCCACAAAGTGGCGAATATTCTCCGGTGCCTGCCCGACGATGGTGCGGTCGGATACACGGCGCAGCTCAACGGCGTCGTCGGCAATAAGGCGGTGCCCGCGTTTTAGCAATTCCACCGCGGTTTCACTTTTACCAACGCCCGATTCGCCCAAAATCAAGATACCCTCGCCGTACACCTCAACCAACACACCGTGGCGTGTTACACGGGGCGCCAGTTCAACCGACAAGACCGATATCAGCCCATTCATAAAAGACGTGGTGGAATCGGGTGTGGTTAAAATGGGTACGGCGTATTCTTTGGCGTAACGGAGCATTTCAGGCAGCGGTTCTTTACCTCTTGTGACAACCACTGCCGGCGGTTTTGCGGCAAACAAATGGCGCACCCGCTCGCCTCTTAACCCGTCCGGCAAAGAGGTTAAATAGCCAAACTCAGCGTTGCCTAAAATTTGCACGCGGTTTGGCTCAAAAAACTTGGTGTAACCGGTTAATAAAAGACCCGGGCGTGATACATCGGACGTGATGAGCATAATCTCATCCAGCTGTGTTGGCGAGGACGCAATCTTCAGCTCTAACTGTTCCGCGATGGATTCTAAAGAAACAGAAAACTTCATCTATAAAACACCTTTCAATCGATGTAATGGGGCTGTTTTTATGGGGTGGCTTTTACGCGCTAATAAGTGCGCACACTTCCT
>CAYZSR010000101.1:0-5059 GCA_964479715.1 uncultured Oscillospiraceae bacterium
CCGCGGCTTTTGCTCATTTTGTCGGCGCCGAACAAAAACCACGGGTGCCCAAAAATAGATTGCGGCAATTCTTCACCCAACGCCAGCAAAATAGCCGGCCAGTAAATGCTGTGAAAACGCAAAATATCTTTGCCGATAACGTGCACGTCGGCGGGCCAGTAGTGATTAAATTTGTCGGAGGGGTTGTCGGTGTCATAACCCAGCGCGGTGATGTAGTTGCTTAGCGCGTCTATCCACACATAGATGATGTGCCCGTCGTCAAAGGGCACCGGCACGCCCCACTTAAAAGAAGAGCGTGAAACACACAGGTCTTGCAGCCCCGGTTTGATAAAGTTGTTGACCATTTCCCGTTTTCTCGATTCAGGGAAAATGAAGTTGGGGTTTGCCTCGATGTGCTCTTCCAATTGTTTTTGATATTTTGACAGCTTAAAAAAGTAGGTTTCTTCGTTGGTGCGCTGCACCTCTCTGCCACATTCGGGGCAGTTGCCGTCCACCAATTGTGAATCGGTAAAAAAGCTTTCATCAGGCACGCAGTACCAGCCAACATATTGGGATTTATAAATATCGCCTTGGTCGTACAGCTTTTTAAATATCTTCTGCACCACTTTGGTGTGCTTGGGGTCGGTGGTGCGGATAAAATCATCGTAGCTGGTGTTTAATATATCGCACACCTCGCGCACTTCGGCCGCCACTTTGTCCACATAGGCTTGCGGCTCCATATTTACCGCGGCGGCGTCCATCTCAATTTTTTGGCCGTGCTCATCGGTGCCGGTTAAAAAGAAAACGTCGTGCCCTTGCATACGCTTTAGGCGCGCTATAGCATCGGTTAAAACAATTTCGTAACTGTTGCCGATGTGCGGCTTTTTAGATGTGTAGGCTATGGCGGTTGTTATATAATACTTGTCTTTTTGCAAAGAATCACCTCGTTGCCTGCCAAGCAGGCTATTTCAATCAAACATAAATATCATCTTATTCATTCATAAAAAAACGCTCGTACCACACCAAAAAGGTAAACGCCGTCCAAATTTGGCGGGCGTTGTTGGCTTTGCCGCCGTAATGTTCATCCGCCAATTGGTTGAGTTTTTTGGTGTCAAAAAACTCGGTGGCGCAGCGGCTTGTGAAATACTCTTTCACCCGCTCATAATACGGCTTTTCCGCCAGCCAGTGGCGAATGGGTACCGGAAAGCCTTTTTTGGGGCGGTTGGCCCAAGCGTCGGGCAATGTTTTATTGGCCGCGTGACGGAACACCATTTTGTTGTGCGTCCCTTGTAAATTATAGCGAGTGGGTACCTGTACCGCCAGTTTTAAAATTTCTTGGTCAAGCAGCGGCATACGCACATCCAGCGAGTGCGCCATGCACATGCGGTCTGCCTTAACTAAAATATCGCCCGGCATCCAGAGATGGTAGTCTAAATATTGTTTTTGAACCACCTCGTTGTAGCCGGCGGCGTTTGCTTTTTCATAATACGGCTGCGTCATTTGCAGGGCGGAAAGCCCCTGTTTATAGGGCGATTTAAGAATAGCCGCCGCCTGCTTTTCACCAAATACATCGGCTTGGCCGATAAACCAGCGTTCCGACCTTTCGCTGCTTTTTAGAAGGAAGTTGCGTCCTTTAACCCCTTCCGGCAGGGCGCCGCCCAGCGCCCCGAAAAAGCGGCGCATCCACAGCGGCAACCGTTTGTATTTTTCCATCGTCGGCGTGTCGCCATACAATTCGTAACCGGCAAAAAGTTCGTCGGCCCCTTCGCCTGAAAGCACCACCGGCACTTCTTCGCTGGCCATCTCCGCTAAAAACCACAGCGGCACGCTAGACGGGTTGGATTGTGGCTCGTCCATATGGTATTGAATGGACGACAGCGCATCAAAACAGTTTTGCGCCGTTAGATGGCGGCGCACATTTTCTATGCCCAGTTTATCACTTAGCTCTTTGGCGTGCCCCGATTCATCAAAGTTATCGTTTTGAAAACCGATGGAAAAACTTTGCTGCGGCATTAGGCAGGCGGTAATATAGCTTGAATCCACCCCGCCCGAAAGAAAACTTCCGACCGGTTTTTCAGCCTGTTTGTATACGTCTACGCTACGGTGCACGGCGGCGTCTATCCGCTCTGCCCAGCTTTCAAAACTGCCGCTTTCATCGGCGTTAAAGGCAAGCTCAAAATAGCTTTTTATGGACAGCCCACGCGCCGACCACACGGCGTAGTGCGCCGGCGGCAACTCATGCACCCCTTGGAAGAAGGTGCTGCTGCCGGGTGAATATTGGAACGAAAGATACGCCCGCAACAAATGCGGGTTGAGTTTTTTGTTAAAGCCGGGGTGCTCTAAAAAGCATTTAATCTCGCTGGCGAAAAGTAACCCCTGCGGCAATTTGTAATAAAAAAGAGGCTTTGCGCCAAAGGGGTCGCGCGCTAGAAATAACGTTTGCTTCTCTTTATCCCAAATGACAAAAGCAAAAGCGCCCCGCAACAACTGCGGCAGCTGCTCGCCAAACACTTTATAGCCGGCGGCCAACAATTCGCCGTCACTTTCGCCCGCAAAGGTATATCCCTTTTCAGATAGCTTTTGCCGTAGCTCTTTAAAATTAACAATGGTACCGTCATAAACAGCCGCAAGCCGGGGCGTTTCAAAATAAAGCGGGTCGGCGGCGGTGTTTTTAAAAGCGTCGCCACATTGCTGCAATGAAACCGCTCCATCGTGGTAAGGCACGGCACTTGGTACGCCGCGGTGCCTAATGCGCCGCGCCATCTGCGCAAGCAGCGGCCGGTTTTTTTCAGGCTGCGTTGTTTTATCTATAATGCCTACAATACCGCCCATAGGGGCCTCCTTTAGTAATTACTGTGCCGGTTTATACGTTTTGTATAGTTATTCATTAAAACCGACGGGGGTTTTTCCGCACGCTTTAATGGCGGATTTTGCCAGCACTTCCATGCTGTCTATATAGCGGCTATCCAACTGCCCAGTTTTTTTAAGGAGTGAAAGCTCGGTGCAGCCAAGTATCAGGCTTTGGCAGCCGGCTTGCCACAGCGGCTCTACCGCGGTGAAAAAATGCTCCATTGTAGGCGGTTTGTTTTTCTTAATGTCGTCGTAAATAATGCTCATAATCAACTGCTGCCCCGCTTCATCGGGCACCATGTAATCCAGCCCTTGCTCTTCACACACACGCTGATAGGTGCGGGTTTCAATGGTGCCGTCGGTGGCTAAAATCCCTACCTTGGTGCGGCCTTTTTCTTTTTCTTGGCGCACCGTGTCGCCCACCATGTTTAGCACCGGCACCGGAATCACCTTGTGCAACCGCTTGTAAAAATAATGGGCGGTGTTGCAAGGCACCGCAATAACCTCGGCACCAAAAACAACTAGACGCTGGGCGTCGGCTTCCATAATAACAAAGGGGTCTTCGTCGCTTTTCCCTAAGATGTATTTGGTGCGGTCGGGCGTGGTGGCCTTGCTGGAAATAACCATGTCGATATGGTCTTGGTCTTTAGCCACTTTGGTATGGGCGGTAACCAGCTCATAAAAATAAACGGTTGCCATCGGCCCCATGCCACCTAAAATACCCAACACTTTGCTTTGCGCCATTGTTACACCTCTCTAAACTATTTGTATGTTTTTGCTTGAATATTACTTTCTGTTATCTTTTCGGTTTGGGGCAGTGGGTGGCGTATTTTTCAAAATAGCGGTAATAATGCACCTTTAAATACGCCCAGCGCAAAGGGTTAAGCCGTGTGTCATATGTATAATCTAACGCGGTGCTGCTTTTGCCCTGCCGCTTTAACTCTTTAGCTTTGCGCACAAGCTCGGCGCTGTCGGTGTAATTCCACACCACTTTGTCGGGGATGGAGCGCCAGTAGCTTGCCTCGTTGAAAAAGAGCGTCTCGCCAAAATCATCGCCGTAGACATAGTCTTTCACAACGTACTCTGACAAATTAACCCCCGCCCCGGTAACGTAGTAGTTACTGCGCCCCTGCCGCAGGTTAATTTCAAAAACCTTGTATTGCCCGTCGCGGGTGTCGTACTTAATGTCAAAGTTGGAATAACCGATGTAGCCGATGGAATCTAAAAATTGTTGCAGTTTTTCCATTAGCGGGCGGTTGTATTCGGTGATAATAGCGGCGTGGTTGCCACGGGCGGTGGGTGCGTGTTCTTCCAAAAGCACGTTGCCAAGACACATCATCTTCACTTTGCCGTCTTTGCCGCTGTAGCCGGTTAAAACGCGCATCTCACAATCGGGACCAGGTATTTTGTCTTGTAAAATAATGCTGTCCGGATAACCGGAGGCAAATATACGGTCTGTAATTTCCTTTGCCTCGGCGGGGCTGTGGGCTACATACACTTTTTTCATACCGTCAAACGCGTGCTCCCAGTAGGCAATGCTGCTGCTTGCCTTGATGATAACAGGGTAGCCGAAGGGAGTGTTTTCAAAGGCGCTGGCGGCGCTGTCTTTATAGATAACCACCGTATCGGGATAAGGGATGCCAAAGTTTTCACAGTGTTTGTAAAAACTTTCTTTAGAAACGAGGGTGTCTTTCAGCGCTTCGTCAATATATGGCACAATAAAATCTTGTTGCAGCACTTTGCGGTTGCGGATAATCATCTCAACGTAGCCGTCGGTGCAACCCAGCAAAATTTTCTTGGTGCCGGGGTGGTTTTTTGCAAAGCTTTTAAGCGTTTGCAACATTACATCATCATCGTCTATGTTATGCACCGGCGTGAAACGCACAATGCGTGAGTACTTTGTTTCGCCCATGGCGTAGCGCCCGTACGCATAAGAAGGCACGCCGTACGCCTCGTGAAAAGTGCGCGCCATAGAGTAGCAGTTCATGTCGGCACCTAAAAAAACAGGTTGGATGTTGTGTTTCATTTTGCCATCGCCTTTTTTAAGAATTTTTTATGCAAACTTACAACTTTACAACTTAAAATTATATCATAGATATAAAACACCGTCAAAAAAACCGATGGGTTAAAAGGCGCCATCGGTTTGTTTATTGCACTTTTCACAACGTTTACGCACGTTGCTTAAAGGTTTTGCCCATCGTTTCTTTCAGCGTGGTGCGTAGCGCATCTG
>CAYZSR010000102.1:0-5057 GCA_964479715.1 uncultured Oscillospiraceae bacterium
CGATGGAGAAATTAACACGGGTGAATTGGCAGATTTGTATGTTCTAAAAAAGAAGTGCTAGTTCTTTTGTGCTAACAGTTTGTTTACGCTGACATAACGGGTGGCAGCGCACAGCAGCTCGCAGGCGTTTCTAAGCTCATCCAGCGGCGGGTAGGTGGGTGCGATACGAATGTGGTAGTCTTTGGGGTCGTCACCGTAGGGATAAGCCGCGCCGGCACCGGTTAAAATAACACCCAGCTCTTTGCACAGCGCCACAATATCTTTGGCGCACCCTTCCAAGGTGTAAAGGCTGATAAAATAGCCGCCTTTAGGGTCGGTCCATGTGGCAATCTCGCCACAGCTGCCCAGATTTTTGTTAAAGGTATCAATCACCATTTTAAATTTGGGGCGTAGCAACGCGGCGTGTTTTTCCATGTGCTTGGCAATGCCGCCTGCCTGCTCAAAAAACCGTACATGGTGCAGCTGGTTAATTTTGTCGTAGCAAATGGTGGTTACAAAAAGCTCGTCGTGAAATTGCTTGATGTTGTTTTCACTGGCGCCCAAAACGCTGATACCGGCACCCGGGAAGGTCATCTTGCTGGTCGACATAAATATCATAGCACGGTCTGTGTTGCCGGCTTTTTTGCAGGCGTCCAACATGTTGGGGCAGCTTTCGTGCTCGTCGGTTAGGTGGTGATAGCCGTAGGCGTTGTCCCACATAATTCTAAAGTCATCGGCGGCGCAGTCCATCTTGGCTAGGCGTTCCACCGTTTCGTCGCTGTAGGTGTAACCGTCCGGGTTTGAGTAAACCGGCACGCACCAAATACCTTTAACGTCGGGGTCTTTAACCAGCTCTTCAACGGCGTCCATATCGGGGCCGTTCGGTGTCATATCCACGGTGATAAGCTCAAAACCCAGCGATTCGGTTATTCTAAAGTGTCTGTCGTACCCCGGTGCGGGGCAAAGAAACTTTCTTTTTTCATTTTTCTCCCACGGGCCGGATGTTTCGGTGTAGCCGGTTTTCCAGCCGTGGAATATTGCAAAATATATAAGCTGTAAACTGGCGTTGCCGCCAACAAAGGTTTCTTCCGGCGTCACACCAAGCATGGTAGAGAAAAACTCCCGTGCTTCCGGTGCGCCGTGCAAAAACCCATAGTTGCGTGTGTCCACACCGGTGTTATCGATATAATCTTTTATGTTAAATAGATCCATCGATAGATCCAGCTGGTCGTCGCCGGGCTTGCCGCGCGCCATGTTCAGCTTTAAATCCTTTTGCTTAAATCCCTCTAATTCCTTTTCGATGATTTTTTTCTCTTCTTTTAACTCATTTTCTGACATCAACAAATAATCAGACATGGTCCCCTCCGTTATGATTTTTCTTCGGTTAACGTAGTTATTTGCATTTCCCTCAAAATGCGGCTTGGCAGAAACAATGTATGTTACAGGCGCAAGCACTAAAATATTATAGTATAGTTTGCGGTATAAAACAAGTTTTCATCTTGACAACAAGCGGCGGTTTCTATAATATAATAGACGTTGATGTTTTGCAGCGCTAAACCAACCAATCTTTTTCACAAGGAAAGATGACCGATCTTGCTGCAGTTACACAACTGAAACTAGTGTAGCTTAGCTGAAACTGACAACTAAATAAGGAGAAGTGACCGAGCTGGCCGAAGGTGCACGACTGGAAATCGTGTAGGCGCTTAAACGCCTCAAGGGTTCAAATCCCTTCTTCTCCGCCATTGCCGTGTGTAACCTTTGTTGCACACGGTTTTTTGTTTCATTGGCTTTTTCAGCCACTTGCTTTATAATTAAGCGGGAGGCTTGCCATGCAACTTATTTTACAAGATTGTATCGCCATCTGCAAAAAAGCGGGTGAATTGGTTTTGGATTATTACCAAAACGCCAGCTACAAAATTGACCACAAAGCGGATGATTCGCCGGTAACAACGGCGGATAAAAAGGCGAACGTCCTTATCACCGAGGCGCTGCTTACCCGTTACCCGGATGTTGCTATGCTTTCTGAAGAATCGGTGCACCAGCCGATTGAAGAGCGGGTGCAAAACCCTTATTGCTTTATTGTAGACCCGATAGACGGAACTAAAAGCTTTATAAATAACTCGCCTGAATTTACGGTGAATATCGCCCTCACCCATAACCAAAAACCAATTATCGGCGCCGTGTATGCGCCCGCCTTAGATAAGTTATACTACGCTTCTAAAGAAAAGGGGGCTTTTTTGTTGCATACAAAAACAAATAAAACACGCCCCATAAAAGTGAGCGGTAAAACAAGGGATTTAATTATGGTGGCAAGCAAATCACATATTACGCAGCAAGAACTTGATTTATATGAAGCCCACCGCAGCAACATAAAAAAGCTCGCGCAAATTGGCAGTTCGCTCAAAGGGTGCCTTGTTGCTGATGGTTCCGCCGATGTGTATTACAAGTTTGGTCCTTTAAGTGAGTGGGATATTGCCGCCATGCACTGCGTTGTAGAAAGTGCCGGCGGAGTTTTCGAAACGTTGCAGGGCGACCAGATAGTATATAATAATGAAGACACAACTGTGAATGGCGGGTTTTATGCGGTGAATAGCCGCGCGAATATATTTGTCTAGTTAGCCTCAGTACTTGTTATTTATGTAGGGCATGAACATTGGGGAGGAATTGCTTATAGGAAATATATCGAGCAATACAAAGCATACGTGAACCCCTAGCGAGCAATAAATAGATCATTCTTTATTTCACACATAAAAAAGCAGAAGAATAAAAGGTGCGTTTTAATAAAAAGGCTTCAAAAAACCTACTAAACAAGTAAAGACCATGCCCATAGAGCGACATCGTTGTAAAGGTTTTCTACCACCCCGCTACCTTCCCTAGATAAATTTTGAATTGTAAATTCAAGATAGTATAAAGAGAATCATGCAACAAAAAAGCAGCCGAAATTCGGCTGCTTTTCAATTATCATTTATAGAAACTCTTGCTTTAAATCTCTAGAAAAAAGGACATCTAATTCCTCCTTGGCGGGCTTATCATGGTATAAAATTTGATAAACGGCGTTTGTTATTGGAAGCTCGGTATCAGTTTTCTTTGCTAATTCAAGCAACGCTTTGGTTGTGTAATAGCCTTCTGCCAGCTTCTCAAAAGACTCACCCTGCACATATTTTTCACCAAACATGCGGTTGTTGCTGAACTGGCTAAAAACGGTTGCCTCATAATCACCTAAATGGCAAAGCCCATAGGCTGAGAGTTCGTTGCCGCCCAAAGCGGAAATAAGGCGTGAAAACTCTCTGGTACCGCGGCTCATTAGGGCACCTTTTAAGGCGCTGATGCCCAGCCCGTCTAACATGCCGGCAGCAATGCCAACCACATTTTTAGCGGCGGCCCCTATTTCGTTGCCAATCAGGTCTTCACCATAATAAAAGCGAATCAAATCGCTTGAGAATTCCTCAATCAACAACTCTTTGTCGTCTTCATTATTGGTGTCAATAACCATGCAGTTTGGGGTGCCGCGCAAAAATTCTTGCACATGCCCGGGGCCAATCCAGACGGCGGTGCGGTTGTTGCCTTTGGTTTCTTCCTCTACAATCTGTGTTAAACGTTTGCCTGTTTCAACTTCAAGACCTTTCATGCATAAAATAAAAAGTTTATCGCGTACGCCCATTTCATGCAGATTGCTCATTAATCCGCGTAGATTTTGACTAGGAATGGAAATGACAATTACATCATTTCGGAGCGCGTCATTAAGATCCGTTATAATTTCAATGCTCTCGCCAAAAGTTACCATTCCGTTGCTGCGGGTTTCTTGAAACTGGATGGTATGTGGACTGTTTGGCTGCCCAAAAGAGCGAACATTATGCCCGCAGTAATCTAAATACCACGCTATAAAGCTTCCCCAACGTCCGTTACCAATTACCGATATATTCAACGACATCCCCCTTATACTTCACCTGTAAGGTGAGTTCGCATTACAGTGAATGCTAGACGATTGGTATAATTACGCTATCTAAATACTTGTTTTGCATGGAAATAACCAGCCTGATTGCTTAGAGCAGCTAATCATATCTGTCTACGTTATGTAATGATATTATATTCCGATAGGCAGATAGCGTAATAAGCTACTTATTGAAAACTAATTATAACATAGGTTTTATAAAGTATAAAGTGTTGTGGAATCAGTTTTGGTGGCACTATTATGTTTTAAGTTGGTAGTTAAATGCGCTTCAAGGTAACTAATAATATATGCCGTATCAACAAAAAGGCTTTGGTTATTTAAAATAACCAAAGCCTTTTCTATATGGTCGGAGTGGCGAGACTCGAACTCGCGGCCTCTGCGTCCCGAACGCAGCGCGCTACCAACTGTGCCACACCCCGATATGGCGGCTCAAGACCGCCATGGGTTGTGTTAACTGTAATCTAACACCTTATATATTGTATCTACTTTAAGTATGAAAGTCAATCACATTTCAAGACTATTTACGGACCATATCAAAGTCCAAGGTGGCAAAATAATCTTCCGGCGTTTCAGCGCGTCTTATCTGAGCGACAGTGCCGTCTTCTTTTAATAAAAGCTCGGCGCTTCTCAGCTTGCCGTTATAATTATAGCCCATTGCAAAGCCGTGGGCGCCGGTATCGTGAATAACAACCTTGTCCCCCACTTCAATTTTAGGGAGTTTTCTATCAATTGCAAACTTATCGTTGTTTTCACATAAAGAGCCGGTCACATCATACAGTTCTGTGGCGGGATTGTTCTCTTTGCCAGAAACGGTGATGTGATGATAAGCGCCATACATAGCGGGGCGCATTAAGTTCGCAGCGCATGCATCAAGCCCAACATAGTCTTTGTAAATGTTCTTAATGTGCCGCACTGTGGCCACAAGCTGCCCGTAAGGGCCAAGCATAAAGCGCCCAAGCTCGGTGAAAATATCAATATCGCCCAGCCCTGCCGGCACCAATACGTCGTTGTAAGCCTTCTTAACCCCTTCGCCTATCTGTAAAATGTCCGCCGGCTTATCTTCCGGTTTATAGGGAATGCCGATGCCGCCGCTTAAATTGATAAAGCTAAGCTCAATGCCGGTTTG
>CAYZSR010000103.1:0-1510 GCA_964479715.1 uncultured Oscillospiraceae bacterium
GTTTGGCGATGGAAACAACCAGCCGCAGGTTCGCTTCAGAAAGTTGCTGGCGAGCAATGTCGCCCGTTACGCCGCCCTCTAAAATTTTCTCGGCCAGCTCCACTTCTTCTTCAACGGTTAAAAGCGGCACCCGCCCTATCTCTTTTAGGTATACCTTAACGGGGTCGTCAATGGCAACGCCGCCGGCGGACAGTTCGCTTTCAAACTTTTCAACGCTTTCTTCGGTTAGCGGCTCTTCTTCCTCTTCGTCGTCTTCTTCCACTATTTTTACGTTGTTTTCGTCCAGCGTATCATAAAGCTGGTCTACCAGTTCAACGTCAAAGCCTATTTCTTCAAGCGCCTCGTTAATTTCTTTCGTCGTTAAGCGGCGTTTTTTCTTGCCGCTGGCAACCAACTTTTGTATTATTTCTTCGTTGGTTTTTTCGTCCTTTTCCTCGTCCTCATCGGTTTCTTCTACTTTGGTTTTTTCTTCTGCCATAGTACGCTCCTTTATGAATATTCCCCGTGGGGTGATTTTTTATATGAAAGCTATTGCTTTTTTTTGCGCAGATGGTCAAAATGTTGTTGCATTTCTTCGCCGCTCATTTCCAGCGCTTGCTCGTCGCTGTCTCCGCCCGCTTCAATGCGGCTGATGAACATTTCAAGGTCTTCTTCGGAAAAGCCCGTTTCGTAGTTTATGGCGATAACGCGCCCTAAAAGCGAAACGGTTTTGTCCGGCAATTCGTCACTTAAAGAAGCCAGTTCTAAATGTTCAATTTGGTTGCTGCGGGCCAAGATAAGCTCATACGCGGCGCGCATGTCGTCGGATATAAACTGTTCCGGCTTAAGCCGTTTGGCAACCAACGGTAAAAAGTCGTCGGGGTTTTTAAGCAGCGCCGCCATCAGCTGCTGCTCGGCAAAAACAACGCCGAGTGCTTTTTCGCCGCCGACGTTGGGCGGAATGTTGATGGAAGCGGCGGTGCTTTCTTCTTTCAGCCGCTGTTTGCGGCGGCGCACCAGCTGCCGTTGGTGCCGCCTGTTAACGCCTTCAAGCTGCGTTAAAATGGCGCTTTTGGCAACGTCTGTTTCTTCGGCAATGCGGCCGGCGTAAATGTCTTGCTCCACCGGGGTGGCTTGCTGCGCCAGCACCTGCAGTGCCGCGTGGATATAGCTTGAGCGCCCGTCGGGCTGGGCAATGTCAAACTTGTCTTTGGTTTGCGCCAAGTTGTATTCAATGGTGTTGCCGCTGCCGTCCAGCAAACGCTTAAAACGGGCGGCGCCATATTTTTCAATGTATTCATCGGGGTCTTTGGCGTCCTCCATATCCAGCACACGCACCTTAAGCGGTGTGTGTTTTAACAGCTGTATGGCGCGGTCGGTCGCGCGGCGCCCCGCTTCGTCAGAGTCATAGCAAAGCACCAGTTCGTCAGCGTAATTGCTAACCATTTTGGTTTGCTCCGCCGTGAGGGCGGTGCCCAGCGTTGCCACGGCGGTGGTAAAACCAGCTTGGTGCAGGCTGATAACGTCCATA
>CAYZSR010000103.1:1520-2320 GCA_964479715.1 uncultured Oscillospiraceae bacterium
TAGAGGTTTCTTTTTTTGCCATGTTCAGCGCGAAGAGGGTGCGGCTTTTTTTGAACACCGGCGTGTCGGCGCTGTTGAGGTATTTCGGCCCGTATTCTTGCGACAAATTGCGCCCGCCAAAGGCGATGACGCTGCCGCGTAAATCGATGATGGGGAAAATAACGCGGTTGCGAAAAGCGTCGTACAGCCCGCCTCCCCGCCCCTTTTTGCACACCCCCGCCAGCAACAGTTCGTCGTCGTCATAGCCTTTGCGTTTAAGGTGGCTTAGCAAATCGCCGAAGGCATCGGGCGCAAAACCCAGCCCGAAGCGGCGTATCGTTGCGTCGGTAAAACCACGGCGGCGCAGGTAGGCGCGCGCTTCGGCGCCTTGCGGCGCGTTGAGTGCATCAACGTAAAAATGCGCGCTTTCCCGGTTGATGGCAAGCAAACGGCGCATGCGCTTTGCCTGTTCATCGTCTTGGTCGGGCAGCGCCATGCCGGCGCGTTCGGCTAAAAAGCGCACCGCCTCAGGGTAACTTAGGTTTTGAATGTTTCTTACAAAGGTAATAGCGTCGCCGCCTGTACCGCAACCGAAACAGTAAAAACTTTCCGTCTCGGGGTACACATAAAAAGAGGGGGTTTTCTCGTTGTGAAAGGGGCACAGCCCCCGCTCCAACCGCCCCGCCCGCTTTAGCTCAACATAGCCACGCACCAGCTCGGTTATGTCGGTGCGGCGCGAAAGCTCCGCTACATAGTCCGGCGTAATAGCCATTTATTTGCTCCACTTCCTTGGGATAAAGAGTTCCTCAAACACCTGTATC
>CAYZSR010000103.1:2330-3021 GCA_964479715.1 uncultured Oscillospiraceae bacterium
GTCCCCCACCGCTTGTTCGGTGCCGTCTCGGCCTGCAATTTCAATGTAAAAATCCGGCATACGCTCCGGCACCCGCAACAATTTATCATACAGCGTGCCAATCATAATTTCCACCTTGTCTTCTTCCGCTTTGGCTTCAGGGTCGACGTAAACGGTATTGTGCATAAAGGCATAAAGCGCCTTGTATTGCGCGTCCACATCGGGCGCCATGGCAAGCGTGCCGTTTTGGGAGTTTTCAATCAGCGACGTAATCAAGGTGGTGATACGCTCACTTTTGGTTTCTCCCAGCACTAAAAGCACGTCGGCGGGCAGCTGTTGCTGCGTAAGCACGCCGGCTGAAATGGCGTCTTCAATGTCATGGTTCATGTAGGCAATGCGGTCGGCGTAACGCACCACGCCGCCTTCCATTGTTTTGGCCCAGGTACCGGCGGTGTGGCACGCCAAACCGTCCAGCACTTCGGCGGTTAAATTTAACCCTCTATGGTTTTTTTCAAGGTGGTTTACCACCCGCACGCTTTGCTCGTTGTGTTTAAAGCCACCCGGCATCAGCGCGTTAAGCGCCCGTTCGCCGGCGTGCCCGAAAGGGGTGTGCCCTAAATCGTGCCCTAGCGCAATGGCCTCGGTTAAATCTTCATTCAGCTGCATGGCGCGGGCGATGGTGCGGGCAATTTGGCTAACCTCCAGCGTGTGC
>CAYZSR010000103.1:3031-5021 GCA_964479715.1 uncultured Oscillospiraceae bacterium
GTCGCCCTGCGGCGACAAGAACACCTGTGTCTTTTGCTTCAACCGCCGAAACGCTTTGCTGTGGATAATGCGGTCGCGGTCACGCTGGTAGACGGTGCGCAACTCGCACTGCGCCTCGGGGCGTGCCCGCCCAGCACTTTGGGCGCTTTTGGCGGCGTAGGGTGACAGCGTTTTTTGCTCCAACGCTTCGGTTCTTTGGCGTGGGTTCACAGCACAGCCTCCCTTGGTTGTTACTTTTGCGGCAATAAAGATGCCTCTACTCTATATATACGCCATAAGTAGAGGCAACACTCTTTATTTTTCATATTAAATTAAAACATTTGTCGGGTCTGATTTTAGCAAACAACTTTCCTTATCAACTTATTATACCATATAAGAGCCTGCTTGGCAAACTATACTAAAAAGGTGGGGATACCCCCTGTGGTAGGTGCCCACAGCCGCTCTTAAACGGTGTAAAAGTAATCTCTATCTAAATTGCGGTACTGCACTGCTTCTTGCACATGCACCGCCCCGATGGCATGGCTACCGTCCAAATCGGCAATGGAGCGGCTCACCCGCAGAATGCGATCGTACCCACGGGCGGAAAGGCCCATGCGCTCAAACGCTGTTTTAAGGGTGGATTCGGCGTCGTTTGTCAGGCGGCAAAATTCACGCAGCGCCTGCCCTTCCAGCCGGGCGTTAGCCAACTCATCCCCCTGCCGCCGCGCGCCGAAGCGCTGCGCCACCAGCACGCGTTTTAAGATATCTCGGCTGCTTTCACCGCCCGTCGGGCGGCTGATGGCATCATAATCCACCGGTTGCACATCGATGTGCATATCGATACGGTCAAGCAGCGGCCCGCTGATGCGTTGCAGGTAACGGTCTATGGTGGCGGGCTGGCAGCGGCATTCTTTAACGGGGTGCCCGAAGTAGCCGCAGGGGCACGGGTTCATAGCGGCCACCAGCATAAAGCGGCTGGGGTAGGTAACGCTGCCCGCCACACGGCTGATGGTGATGGCGCCGTCTTCCATCGGTTGGCGCAACACTTCAAGCACGTCGCGTTTAAACTCCGGCAATTCATCTAAAAAGAGAAGGCCGTTGTGAGCAAGGCTTATTTCGCCGGGACGCAGCTGGCTGCTGCCGCCGCTTAAACCGGCAGCGCTAACGCTGTGGTGCGGCGCGCGAAAGGGACGCTGCGTAAGCAATACGTCGCCCTCTTTGTCCAGCAGCCCCGCCACCGAATAGATTTTGCTGGTCTCCACCGCTTGGCGGCGGGTTACCGGCGGAATGATGGACGGCAACCGTTTTGCCAGCATGCTTTTACCGGCACCGGGCGTGCCAACCAGCAGAACGTTGTGCCTGCCAACCGCCGCAATTTCCATGGCGCGGCGTGCCTCGGGCTGGCCGTGCACATCGCTGAAATCAGGCGCCTCTTGCGCCAATGCCCGTGTTGTAAAGTCCGGCGCTTTGGCGGGTGCCAGCTTTTCATCGCCTTGAAGGTGCTTTACCACATCGCTCGCATGGCTTACACCATATACTGTTACCGCTGTTGCCGCGGCGGCTTCGTCGGTGTTTTGCTGTGGCACAAACAACGTGTTGATACCATTTTCTTCGCACGCCAGCGCCATCGGCAGCACCCCGCTGACAGGGCGCACCTGCCCGTCTAAGCTCAGCTCGCCGATAAACGCCGCGTCCTGCGGCGGGGGCGGCATTTGCTCCGTTGCCGCCAGCACGCCAAGCAGCAGCGGTAAATCATAAACGGGGCCGGTTTTGCGTACGTCGGCGGGTGCCAAGTTAACGGTAATGCGGCTGGGCGGGTATTTAAAGCCAAGGTTCTTCAGCGCGCTGCGCACCCTGTCGGTGGCTTCTTTAACGGCGCTGTCCGGCAGACCGACGATGGAAAATTGCGGCAACCCGCCTGAAATATCCACCTCGGTGGCTACTACGTACCCGTTAAGCCCGTCTACACCAAGGCTGTTTAACTTTACAAACACTGTCCCACCCACCCCTT
>CAYZSR010000104.1:0-4999 GCA_964479715.1 uncultured Oscillospiraceae bacterium
GTCCGCCGTCGTTTGCTTGCTTTGTAAACGATAAAAAACTCTTTCATTTTTCCTACCAGCGCTACATTGAAAACCAAATTCGGCAAACATTTGGGCTGGAGGGCACACCGATACGTATCTTAACACGTGAAAGAGTGCAAAAAACATAAATCATATAGCGCGTACAAAAACACCCCTTAGGCGATGTGCCAAGGGGTGTTTTGTGCTTTATTAATAGAAAAAGTATTAAGCGCTGTGTAACGGGCACCCTTGTGTGGGCGGGTAATCCAGCTTGTACCAGCCGGTGCCGGTGGGGCAGTTGGCGCCTGCGGCGTAGCCGCTTGTTAGGCAGTAGGCGTCTTGCCTTACCAGCCCGGTGGCGGGAAAGTCTTTGTACGCCAGCCCTTGCTGGCTTTGGCTCATAACAGCACGCCACGCCATGGTTGGCGGGTGTCTGTAATAGTTTGCTTGCAACGGCACGTTGCTGTCATACCCGTACCAACAAGCGGTTACATAGTAGGGTGTTAGACCGATAAACCAGTGGTCCCTATTGTCACTGGTGGTGCCGGTTTTGCCAACGCTGTCCATCGTGCCGGGAACGCTCATACCGCTGGCGGTTCCATCGCCGTGCAGTACTTCACGCATAAGGCGGTTCATAATAAAGGCGCTGTCTTCGCCGATGACCTTTTTTAGCGGCAGTTCTTGCTCCATCAGCGTGCCGCCGGTACCGTTGGACACATGGGTAAAGCTGTGTACGGTGGGCAGCTGCCCGCCGTTGCCGAAGATAGCGTAGCTTCTCGCCATTTCCAAAGGTGTGATACCGTAGGTACTGCTGCCCAGCACCAGCGGGCCGGCTTTGGCGTCTTTAAGCACGATGGTGGATATTTCAAGGTCATTCTTCACGAAGCGATACATTGATGTGTTACCAACCGTTTCACCAACGCGCACCGCGGTGGTATTGACGCTGCGGGCAAAGCCTTCACGGACTAAAATATCTGAATTGGTGTAGGTTTTAGTGGCGTTGGCAGGCCAATCAACCATTTCACCGGTGTTTTCATCTTTTACTTGCCTTACAGGCGAATCGATAAAGGGGGTAGACCAGGTGATAGTATTCTGTTCAAAAGCGCTCACATAGGGAGAGATGGTTTTCATCGTACTGCCAACTTGGCGCACCGCACTGGTGCCGCGGTTAAACCCACGGCTAATCTGTTTTTCACCCAACCCGCCGACAACGGCACAAAGGCCGCCGTCGTAGCCAAGGCTTATCATAGCGGCTTCGGGCAGTTCTTGAATGTTACCCTGCACCTCGTTGCCATTTTCATCCAGCAATGGCTGCCCCGCCTCGTTAGTCATGGTCCCTTTAACGGTGGTGGCGGGGCGGGGGAATAAATAAGAAGAAACCATTACATTTTCCATGTTGTATTGCAGCTCTGGCACAACGGTGGTGTGTATACGCACGCCGCCGGTGTATAAAAGCAGCGTCGCCTCTTCCCGTGTGAGCCCGCGTTCATCTACAAAAAACTGCAATGCTTCGTCGATAACGGCGTCGGTAAAATAGTCGGTTACAGTGGTGTCCAGCTTGGGTTCCGGGGTATAGTCCAGCACCAGCGGCTGGTTTACGGCGTTGTTGTATTCCGCCTCGCTGATGAATTCTTCTTCATACATTTTAAGAAGCACATAGTTGCGGCGCTCTATATGGTTGTTTGGGTTAGTTTCCGGGTTGTACCGCGACGGGTTCTTTGTAATAGCCGCCAGCGACGCACACTCTTCCAGCGTAAGCTGGTCCACCGTTTTGTTAAACAACTTGCGGGACTCCGCCTGTGCACCGGCGGTGTTACCGGTAAAGCTGATGGTGTTTAAATAGGCGTCTATAATAACTTCTTTATCATAGGCTCTGTCCATCTTCCAAGCGCGGTATATTTCTTTTACCTTGCGTAAAAAACCCGCCATGTCAGATACTTCATCGTCTCGGGTTAGGTTTTTAATAAGCTGTTGGTTGATGGTGGAGCCACCCTGTTTACTGCCTTCTTCGCCGCCGATGTAGCTGCCTGTAAGCATGAATTTTACCTCGTTAAAGGCGGCGTAAAGGGTACGCTTAACGTCAAACCCGCTGTGCTTATAAAAGTGACGGTCTTCAATGGCGATAAACGCCTGCCGCAAATGCTCCGGTATGTGGGAAGAATCCACATATTCTTTGTTTTGGGTGTTCGGCAAGCTAACATATTGCAGCGTTTCACCGGTTTGTTGGTCTTTGTACAATAGAAGCGAGTTGTCCTTGTAGGGGATTTGGTCTACATCCAGCCACAAATCGTCGTTTTTTGTGGCGGTGTTTAAAAACAAAACAAGCACAACGCCAAGCAAAGCGCCTACCGTAACCATTAGTCCGGCAGCTAAGCTGGCAATGTGCAAAACAAGCCGTTTGCCCGTTGGGCGCGGCTTTTTCTCTTTTTTTCTACGCTTCTTTGAAGGACGGGCTTTTTCCCGCTCAAGTCTTTCTTGGCGGCGCCGTTCCTTTAGCTCTTCTTCGTTGGCAAGCTCCCAAATAGAGGGTTTGTCGCTTTCATCGTAATACACATAGTCGGTGCCGTCGTGCTCGTCTATCTCGGCAAGCTCCCAAATAGTTAGTTGTTCCGGCGGCGGTGCGTTAAAGCGCCGTGGTGCTGCCGATTGCCGTCCGCGCTGTTCATCATCTTGATAGGGGGCGCCGCCGCTTTCTTTTCTATAAACCGGTCCCTCATTTTGCGGGCGGGATGGGTCGGGCTCGCCCGCAAGCTCCCATATGGAGGGGCGTTGCGGCGCCGGCGGCTGTTCGTTATTTTCTGCCGGCGGTGTTCTTTGGTCGCCGCTACGCTGGTCGGCGCTGTCTTTAGAGGGCACCCGTCGGCTACGACCGGGCTGTGAAAAAGAGCGCTTTTTGTTATTGCGCCCATTGTTTTCGTCGTCGCTGCCTTGGTCAAAAAGAGATGGTCTTTGGTTATCCACGGGTGATGCCTCCTAACTGAGAGAATTTGCCGGCAAGCCGGTAAAACAAATAGAGTTTATTATAACCGATACAAATGAATAAACTGTTGATGAACGTTTAATAAACCAAAAAAAGAAACACTGTATTTATAAAAAGAAGGAAGGCAAGAACCGATAAAGATTCAAAACCTCCCTGATAGACAAAAAAAACAACCCCCGGAACAAAGAACGCTGTAAAGGGACAACCCTTTCAACACGGCGGAGCACTGCAACGTGATGCAAATATTGAAAACCAACCTATAGTGGTTAAAATTAGCGGGCAAACAAGATGTGTAAAGCCAAACAGCTGTACTGCTAAGCCCTTAAGATGTCCGTGTACTCTGCCACAACTTTGTTTTTTTCCGCGTGCCAATCAACGTCCAGCGAGCCGTTGTCCCCGTAGTGAATGCACCATGGGGATTGTATAGTGCCGTCAAATTGGTTGGCGATAACCACTTTGTGCCCACGCCTTAAAAACTCACAACTTTGGGAGATGTCATACATATGCCAATGGTTTAATAGGTCGGTGCGCCAAGGTAAGTCATATTGCGTGGCAAGTAGCAACCCATCCAGCAGCGTTGCTTCTAAATATAAATCATTGGTTAGCTTTTTGTTGAAAAAGTTTAAGTAAGGTCGCCCTAACTGGTTGGTTTGGTAAACACCGCCATAAGAAGGCTGATGCCACCACACAGCGTTTGGGTCGGCTTGAATGCTGCCTGCCATACCAACCAACCCAATGGCGTTATTTTGGTTAAAAATAGCCAGCAAATCAGCTAAAAAATGCTCGTTCACAATGTGCACATCTTGGTGCAGATACACCTTATATTTAGCGTTGCTGCTTTGCATGGCTTGCTGGTACCCGGCCACCATTGAATCGGCGCCGCGCACCGCCAGGCAATCAACCGAATAGCCGTCCGGTATCACAAGTTGGTTGATGTAAAAAAGCACTTCGTTGTAATAGGCGTCGTCGTTAACGCAGCTGATAAAACTGATTTTTTTCTGGTCTACCACATTATAGCCTTTCCTTAATAAAATATTCCAACTCGGTGTTACCGGAAGCGGGCCTGCCAACCACCTGCAGCACTCTTTCTTTGGTTATCTTGTGGTCTGCAATAGCTTGCCGCAATTGAGCAATTGAGCCGTCCACATCTTTGCCGAAATCAAGACGGTTTACTAGAAAGTGCAGCTGCTCTGGGTCGGTGCTGTTCACGTTAAAATCCATATGCTCCAGCTGTGCTTTGCTTATCGTAGTGATTCCTTTTTGCTCTGTCGATGCCCCGTGTTGGCGTATTAAATCGTTACTCAGCGCTTCAATTTGGCTCAAAAGGCCTTCGTCATCGATGTGTTGCTTTGCCCTTTGGTAGTATAAATAAGCCGTTTGGGGCTTGTTTAACTGGTAATTAATAGAGCCTAGGCTGTACAATATGCCGCCGTGGTCGGGGTGGTTTTGTAGCGCCTGTTCCAACGTTTGCATTGCCTGTTGAGTGCTACCCATATATAAAGCAAGGGTGGCGCTGGCGACAGCAAAGTCCGCCTCGTGGCCATGCGCGGCTTTGTTTTGCTCTAAAACAGCCGCCGCTGTGTTTAAATCTTGGTTGTTAAAGGCGGTTTGTACGGTGTCTATATAACTCATAAAAACCTACTTTATTTTGCGGTGCAATGCAGTTTGCTGTGCCGCGTTTTTAGCGTACAAACGGGTTGTGCTTTTTTTCACGGGCGATGGTGGTTGCGGGCCCGTGCCCTGAAAGAACGGCAACGTCGCCCGGCAAGGTGTCCAGCAACATTTTTACGTTGGAAATAAGCGTGTTATAGTCGGTTCTTGCGCCGGGGAAGGGAAAATCGGTTCTGCCGATGGAACCATAAAAGAGCGTGTCGCCGCTGAAGAGTACGTTTTCGTCTTCAATGTAAAAGCACATACCGCCGGGCGAGTGCCCCGGTGTGTGGATAACATCAATCTTGAAACCGGCAAGGTCGAGCTCTTCGCCGCCATCCAGCCAAATATCAACGGAGGCGGGGGTGG
>CAYZSR010000105.1:0-1973 GCA_964479715.1 uncultured Oscillospiraceae bacterium
ACGCGCACCGTGTAATCACCCTCGGCAATTTTGCGGGTTGCCCGAGAAAGTTTTTCAAGGGGCTTTGTGTACCAGCGCCCGATAAGCAGCGAAATAAGTACCGCTATCACCACTAATGTAAGCGACGAAAACAGCATGATACGGGTGGCCACCCGCACCATGGTGGGCACGTGCTCTATGGTGGCAACCAACAGCACCGAGACGCCGCCGTCGGCCGCTGTTTTGCCCATGTACAGTTCGGTGCCCGCTTGGGCAAAATAAACGTCGTCGCGGCTGAAAACCTCTTGATGAAGCCGGTTTGCCTGTACCTCCCAGCCGATGACGGGGGTGCCGGTTAAGCGGTCGCCCCATTGCAGCAAACTGCGGGTGGAAAGGGGGTCGTACGCTTCAACGTTGCCTTCTTCAGGGGTGCAAAAATCAAACCGCAGGTATTGCAGGTTGAGCCGCTCTTCGCTTATCTCGCCGGCGATATAGTCCACATAGGGGATAGACAGCATTGCCTTTTCACAGTCTTTAGGGTAGCTGGTGAGGGTGGCGTTTTCCGTCTCGTAAATGCAGTCAAAAGCGCCCGCCAGCCCGTCCAGCGTTTGGCGCATCTGCATTTTGGCGGTGGCCACATAGATGGGCTCCAGAAACAGCACCACCAACCACATAATGATAATGAGGGCAAAACAGGCAAAAAAAACAGACAGCAAAAGTTTGCGGCTTAAACTGCCGCTAAACCATCGCTTAATTTTGCCGAATTGTTGCCGCACCTTGTTCACGCACTTATAGCGCTGGCGTCGAACTTATAGCCGACACCCCACACCGTAACAATGTAATCACGGTATTTGCCAAGGTGGCTACGTAACATTTTTATGTGGGTATCCACCGTGCGGTCTTCACCGAAATAATCGTAATGCCACACTTTTTGCAATATCTTTTCCCGCGAGAGGGCGATGCCCTCGTTGGCGGCTAAAAAGACAAGTAAATCAAATTCTTTGGGCGTTAAATCAATTTTTTCACCGTCTACCGTTACCTCGTGTGAGCCGGTGTTGATAACCAGCCCGCCAAACAGGTAGTTTTGCCCTTCTGCCTTTGCCTCGGGCAGTGTGCGTGCCAGCACGGCGTTCACACGCGCCACCAGCTCTCTGGGGGAGAAGGGTTTCACAACGTAGTCATCGGCGCCTTCTTCAAGCCCCTGCACGCGGTCGTACTCTTCGCCGCGGGCGGTTAGAATAATAACCGGTACCTTCATGTTGCGGGTGCGCATTTCACGCAGCACCTCAAAGCCGTCTTTGAACGGCATCATCACGTCTAAAATAACAAGGTCTATGCCGCCCTGCGTTAAAATAGCCAGCGCGGCATCGCCGTCCGGCGCCTCAACGCAGCTGAAATTATCGTGCTCCAGATGCTCTCGAATTAAATCCCGTATTCTCGGCTCGTCGTCCACAATGAGTATTTTTACCATGTTATCACCTCTAGCGAGCGTAGTTTATATCTGTTAAGCGAGTGTGGTATACTGGTTAAAATAGAGCGGGTTATGTAGGTGCGAAGGAGACGGTTATGCTTTTAAATAGTTTGCTAATGTTGATGTTGCTGTTTTTGCTGGCGGTGTTTTTGTTGCTGCCGGGCAACAGCAGCCCGCACAAACGGGCGCCTTTTTGGGGGCTTTATATTGCGCATCGTGGCTTGCACAGCCGCGACCAAACGGTGCCGGAAAACAGCTTGCAGGCCTTTGCCGCCGCCGTTGAAGAGGGCTACGGCATAGAGATAGACATTCAGCTCACCGCCGACGGTGAGGTGGTTGTTTTTCATGATGAAACGCTGCTGCGTGCCACCGGGCTGGATAGCGCCGTGGCAAAAACCGATTGGCAGACGATGCATAAATTAACGCTTTTCAATTCCAGCCAGCGCGTACCGCTTTTAAGTGAAACGTTGCAGTGTGTGGGCGGCGCCGTGCCGCTGGTGGTGGAGTTTAAGCCAAGCGGCAA
>CAYZSR010000105.1:1983-4972 GCA_964479715.1 uncultured Oscillospiraceae bacterium
CTGTGCCGCAACGCGTGGCGGGTACTGCGCCGTTACGACGGCGACCTGTGCGTGCAAAGTTTTGACCCACGGGTGGTGCGCTGGTTTAAGAAAAAGGTGCCGGGGGTGTTGCGGGGGCAACTTTCAGCACCGCCAAGCCACTTAAAGAAAGGGCTGCGCGGCTGGCTGGTGGGCACACTTTTCACCAACTTTTACGGGCGTCCGCAGTTTATCGCCTACAAAAACGCGAAAAAACCGTTTACGGTACGATTGGCGCAGCAATTTGCCATGCGCTTTACCTGGACGGTGCGTTCAGACGACGCTATTACGCTGGTAGAAAAGCAAAATGACGCCGTTATTTTTGAATATTTCAACCCGGCGCCGCGGTACAAAAACTTGGCGCCAACGATGATGGAGCGCTACGCAGACAGCCGCGACGGCGCCCCCGACGCCGATGAGGTTTTTATAAACCCCGACGCAAATTTCAAAAGCGAGCTTGATACACGGCAAAACCACGACAAGCTCGCTGAACGTCAAAACGATGACGAGTGAAATATGTGGTGCTATAACGTAGTATAACACAAAAAGTATAACATAGGAAAAGCGGTTACTCTGTCACTTTATCGGGAAAGGCAAGAATAACGCCGCCGTTGTTGGCGTAGGTGGCGGAAAGCCCGCCGGTGGGTGTGATGATAACGTCGTACAAAGCGGGGCATTCCTGCAGCAGCTTTTTCTTCAGCTCAACGCCACGCTCAGCGTCGTTGCAATAGCTTAGGGTAAGCAGCGTGCTTTTGGCGGGCAGATGCGCCGTTTTTTTAGCAACAATGCGCACCAGCCGGTTTAGCGCTTGGCGGGTGCCGCGCACCTTTTCAATGGGCATAATTTCGCCGTTGCCGTCTTCACCCATAATGGGGCGCACCATTAAAACGGTGCCTAATTTCCCCTGCATTCTGGGAATGCGGCCGTTTTTAATCAGTGTGGATAAGTCTTCCAGCACAAAAAAGGTACGGACCGAATCGATAAACGCCGTTACGTTGTGCACAATGTCGTTAAAAGAAAGGTCTTTTTGTATCTGCTCTTTGAGGTAAAAAGCAACGCAAAGTTCACCGGCGGCGGCGCTTTTAGAATCAAAAATGTGTATTTGTTTGTCGGGCGTTTCTTCCAGCACAATGGCTTTGCCCGCCATGGCGGCATTGTAGCTGCCCGATAGCTTTTGAGAAAGCGTTATCACAAAAGAGGCATCGGCTTTGCGCATCAGCTCGGCGTATTCTTCCGGTGCCGGTGCCGCCGTTTGTATGGGGCGGCGGGTGGCGCGCATGGCGGCCAGCAAGTCATCAATATCCAGCGTGCCGTCGTCGGTGTAGACGGTGTCGTCAATGGTTATTTTAAGCGGCGCCGATTGCAGCTCTAAAGACTGCTTGATGGCGGGTGTATAATCCAGGCAGGAATCAGCAATTATTTGAAATTTCAAGAGGCACCTCGGTTGCTTATTTTGTTATTTTTATCTTACTTCTTTAATGGTAGCGTGTCAAACCTAAAGCCGTTAAAAATGTGGCTTTGGTGTTTTTTATTTAAGGGTTGGCGGCGGTGCTCTTAGTCGTTATTACACAGTATATCAAAAAAATGTGAATAATGCGTAAAATGGCGCCGGTTTATTGATGAATCTTTTAGAAAACGGGTTGCCTTGCCGGGCGGTTACTTGTATAATAATAAAGGTTGCCCGCCGGATAACGGGCAAAACCACTTTGTGGAGAGGTGTCCGAGTGGTTGAAGGTGATAGTCTCGAAAACTATTGCGCCTAACGGTGCCAGGAGTTCGAATCTCCTCCTCTCCGCCAGAAAAGCGTCCGCCTGTGTTTTGCACAGGGCGGGCGTTCTTTTTTTGCCGTCGTTTACGCGATGTGCCAGCGGGTGGTAAAAAGGCGGCGGTAAACACAGCCTTTGGAAAAGCGCCGTTTCGGCAAGTGGCATAGAAAAACCATTCCAGCCGGTGTGAAAAATCAAAAGCCGCGCGGCTGCCGCTGCGTTTTTGATTACGGTGAAGAGCGCATGGCATTTTTAAACGTGCCGCCGTGGTTGGGGTAGCGGCGTAATGCGTGGTATACTGTATGGTATGTGAAAGAAACGCAACCCAAAGCGATTTTATACCCAAACAAAGGAGCAAACCGTTGATTATTGGCATTGATATGGGCGGCACCCACCTGGACGGGGTGCTGTTAAAAGAGGGAAAAATGGTGCAAACCGTTAAAAACCCCACCATCGAAGGCGACCTTTTCGGTACGGTGTGGCAAGGGCTGCAGCAGTTGATGGAGGGACAAAACCCCGCTGACGTAGCGCGCATACAGCTTAGCACCACCGTTTCAACCAACGCCATTGTAGAAGACGCCGTGCCGCCCGTTGGCGTGATGGTGCAGGCGGGTCCGGGCATGGCGCCCCCTTTTGACGATGATTTCACCTTTCTTGAATACCTTGACGGCTCGATGGACCACCGCGGCGAGGCGGTGCAAAACCTGAACGACGCCCAACTGGCTGACGTAGCCGCCGCCTTTAAAAAGGCAGGGCTGGGCAACGTGGCGGTGGTAACCAAATTTTCCACCCGCAACCCGCTTTTTGAAAAGGAAATTCAGCGCAAGCTGGCGGGCGATTTTTCACACATTACGATGGGGCACACGCTGTCCGGCAAATTGAACTTTCCGCGGCGGGTGCAAACGGCGTACCTCAACGCGGCGGTGCACGGCACCTTTAACCACTTTGCCAAAGGCATTGAGCAATCGCTCAAACGTGAAGGGGTCTCGGCGCCGGTTTATGTGCTTAAAGCAGACGGCGGCACCATGACGCTGGCAGCCGCCAAGGAAAAGCCGGTGGAAACGCTGCTTTCCGGTCCGGCGGCAAGTTTTATGGGCTTAACGGCGCTGGTGGACACCGATGAAGACGCCGTTTTGTTGGATGTTGGCGGCACCACCACCGACATTTTCTTTTTGGTGGACGGCGCCCCCGTTTTTGAGCCGATG
>CAYZSR010000106.1:0-2798 GCA_964479715.1 uncultured Oscillospiraceae bacterium
GGGGTAATACTCGTTACCCAGCGTGTTGCTTGCAAGAAAAGCATGAACGCCAAAGCGTTTGGCGCCTTTTTCCTTCAGTTTTTTATAGCCGGCAAAAAGTTGCTCTTTAGTAAAACCATATTTTGCATCTTGTGGTCTATCCATCACTTGATTGTGAATTTTAAAGTCGCCACCCGGGTTGTAGCGGCAGCAGACAGTTTCCGGTATGCCGGCGTGCTCTTCCAAAAAATCTATGTGGGAGATGTCATCCAAATTGATAATAGCACCCAGTTTTTTTGCATAAACAAACTCTTCGGCGGCGGTTACGTTGGAAGAAAACATGATTTCTTCGCCGACAAAACCGGTTTTTTCCGCCATCATCAGTTCGGTTAAACTGGCGCAGTCCACCCCGCAATTTTCCTGTTTCAAAATATCAAGAATAACCGGGTTTGGCGTTGCTTTAATGGCAAAGTACTCTTTAAACCCGCTGTTCCATGAAAAGGCTTGGTGTAGCGCTTTGGCGTTTTGACGAATCGCCTTTTCATCGTAAATGTGAAAGGGCGTTGGATGCACTTTGATAATTTCCTCAAGACGGTCACCGGTTACAATTGGTTGCTTCATGTTTACTTCCTTTTTTAATGGTGGTTTAATGCGTCATACAACTTGCTTAACGTTGCAAGGTTTAGCTATATGGTGTATTATAATGCAATGAATAGAACTAATATTAATAAACGGCCGGGGGTATAACAGAGCTTGTTTGGGTATGTACAACCGCTGAAATGTGAGCTTAAAATACGAGATTTTGAAGAATACCGCTCAGTTTATTGCGGGTTATGTAAACAGCTGGGACAAAGCTATGGTTTGGCCAGCCGTTTTTTGTTGAATTACGACTTGGTTTTGCTGGCGCTTTTTGCCGATGCACTATCCGGCGATGAGGGGCAGGTTCAGTATGAAAAGTGCATTGCCAACCCCGTTACAAGGCAGCCAACGTTATATGGTACCGACGGCTTACAATTGGCGGCAGATTCCCTCATATTGCTTAGCTACTACGCCCTTGTAGATGATATTCAGGACGAAAAGTTTGCAAAACGCTTATTGTATCGCCTAGCCTACCCCGTTTTGAGGCACGCACACAAAAAAGCCGCTGTTAGCGAGCCTGCTTTGGACGATATTTTGAAAGAACAGATGCGGCGTCAGCGTCAAATTGAAAAAGAAAATACCGCACTGGTTGATAAAGCGTGTGACCCAACGGCGCTGATGTGCGCGGCGCTGTTTGAAAAAGCGGCGCAAACGGAAAGCCAAAAGCCGATTCTGCGGCGCATGGGGCTTTTTTGCGGGCAGATAGTCTATTTACTAGACGCCGCCGAAGACTACGAACAAGACAAAAAACAGCGGCGGTACAATGTGTTTTTACAAGCCGACCTTACCAAAGATGAGGCCGTTGAAATAACAAAAACCAGATGTCGAATGGCCGCCGGAGAGATTGCGTTAAGTTACAACTTGCTGGAGCTTAAACAGCACAAAGCAATTTTAGATAATATTATTTACCTCGGTTTACCCGCCGCCATTGAAGCGGCAGGCGGAAAACAAAATGAGCGAAGAGCGGAGACTTTAACATGACAATTGAACAAGCCTACAGCGTATTACAAATAAGCCAAAACGCCAACGAAGAAGAGATTAAAGCGGCGTATAAAGTGTTGGCGCAAAAATATCATCAAGATAATTATCAAGCCGGTCCGCTTAGAGATGAAGCGGAAGAAAAAATGACGGAAATTAACCTTGCCTTTGATACGCTGATGAGCTACATCCGCACTGGGCAAACGGCGCCGGACCAAGGCTCCACATCCAGTAGCAACGCCAACCGCTACCCTGAGGTGCGGGCGCTTATCAACTCCGGGCGTATCGACGAAGCGCTTAGAGAGCTGGGTGCCATACCCGCCGGCACAAACGATGCCGAATGGAACTTTTTAATGGGCAGCGCCTATTATTATAAAGGGTGGCTGGACCAAGCGGTTTTTTACTTTCAAAAAGCTGTTGAGCTTGAGCCGACCAATAAAGAATATCACGCCGCTTTACAAAATTTGCGGCAATCGTCTCGCGGCAACATGCAAGGCAACCCCTTTGGCGGGGCGCCGGACCCGGGTGGCACGGCGGTAAATTGCGCCTGCAACACCTGCGCAACCATGTGCTGTATTGATATGTGCTGCACCGGGTGCAGAGGTTTTTAATGTGAGTAATAAGAAGGGCGAGAACAACAACTGCAACAACCATGTTCCGCAGCCAAACAGGTCAAGGCGTATTGCTTTTTCAGGCATTACCTCTGCCCTTGCCCTTGTTTTTATGTTGCTTGGCTCTATTTTCCCTTTTGCCACCTTCACCGCACCCATTATGGCGGGGCTGTGCTTAATACCCATTGCCGTAGAGTTTGGCAAAAGAACGGCAGGCCTTGCCTACATAGCCATTAGCGTGCTGTCTTTTTTAACGGTGCTGGATTATGAAACATCTTTTTTCTTTATTTTTTTATTCGGCTACTACCCTATTCTCTACCCGGTTTTAAATAAGATACGCTTAAAACTGGTGAAATTTATTCTTAAATTTACACTTTTTAACGTGGCGCTTGTTGTTGTCTATTCGCTGCTGCTGTTTGTTTTTATCGGCACACCGCTGCGCAACGAGTTTGCCGAACAAGCCCCCTGGTTTTGGATTATGCTGTGGGTGCTTGGCAACATCACCTTCTTCATCTACGATGTGCTGGTGGATAGAATGTACCTTGTCTATCGGCAGCAAGTGCAGGAGAAATTTTTCAAGTAGTTCACTCG
>CAYZSR010000106.1:2808-4951 GCA_964479715.1 uncultured Oscillospiraceae bacterium
GGTGCCAAAATATTCGCAAATAGCAAGGTAATAGCTTTTGGCGGCGGCTTCACAGCCCGCCTGCGTGCCGAATTTTTCCACATCGGTGCTATTTGTAACAAAACACTGCTCTGCCAACACGGCGGGGCAGTTTGCTTTTTCTACGATGGTAAAGCTTTCTTCATTAAAGATGGTGGTGTCACTTGATTCTCTAAAAAACTTGCCGGTGTGGGTACCGTCTGATGTGGATTGGTTATAATAGGCGAAACGCACCCCGTTTTCGCCCCGCAGCACACTACCCTGCTGCCCCATTTGTTGGGCAATCAAAGTGGCAAAGCGCATACTTTCGCTGTGCCAGTCACGTCCGGGCGGTGCGGGAAAACATTCAAAACCGCCGGCGGAAGCGTCCTCGCTGGAGTTACCGTGGACGGATAAAAGCAGTGTCGCTCGGTGCCTGTTAGCCTTATTGACGCGTTCGGTCAGCGTGGCGCCGTCGTCCAGCTTACGGCACAAGACGGGCTTGTAGTTTGCGTCGCTTGCGAGCAGCGTGTACAAATAATCTACCGTTGGCTGGGTTAAGTCAATCTCTTGAATAACCCCTACAGCGCCAACGTCGGCACCGCCGTGCCCTGCGTCCAGCGCAACCACATAGGGCGGCCCGGGCGGGGTGCCGCCCGGCTGGTAAGCATTGGCGCGGTTGTATAAAGCCACCGTGCCCAGCGTGGAAATAACTATTAAACTAACACTAACAAGCAGAACCAATTTTTGCTTGTTAGTGTTTTTATAGGTTCTTTTCTTTTTTGCCGCTTGCGCTGTTTGTTTATAATACTTACTCATCGTCTTGCGCAAAGGCACAGAATGCCTTATAGGCGCTGTAAATGTCCAGCTTTGCGGTGATTTCAAACGGGGAATGCATCGCTAAAACAGGCACGCCAACGTCCACCACGTCGACGTTGCGGTTGGCAACAAATTTCGCAATGGTACCGCCGCCGCCCATATCTACTTTACCAAGTTCACCGCTTTGCCATTCAACGTCATTTTTATCCAACAAGTTGGTAACGTAACCCATAAATTCCGCGGAGGCGTCCGACGTGCTGGATTTGCCGCGGGCACCGTGGTATTTTGTAACGGCAATACCCTGGTTAAGCACCACGGTGTTGTTCTTTTCAAACACATCCGGGAAGGTGGGGTCAAAAGCGCCGTTAACGTCGGCGGAAAGGCACATGGAATGAACCAGCATCTCACGGTAAGGCACGTCGTGTACGTCGGCTAAATCTTGCAGAAAGTGGAAGAAATAGTCGCTTGCAAGACCGGTGTTACCGTCGGAACCGGTTTCCTCTTTGTCCGCCATGGCGCACACGGTGGTGTAAGCGGGGTTCTTTGTATCAATCTCTGCCATCAAGGTGGCGTAAGCATTCACACGGTCGTCCTGCCCGTAGCCCCCTATCATGCTGCGGTCAAAACCGATGTCTTTGGCTTTGAAAGCGGGTACAAACTCAACCTCTGCCCGTACAAAGTCTTCTTCGGTAATACCGTATTTTTCATTTAAAAGGCGCATTGTTTCGAGTTTAACGCGCTCTTTGGTTTCTTCATCGTTAAACGGCAATGAGCCAACAAGGATGTTTAGCTCTTCGCCGGTAATTCCCTCGCGCAGTTTTCTTTTGTTTTGGTTGGCGGCAAGGTGTGGCAGCAAATCGGTAATGGTGAAAATAGGGTCGTCTTGATCCTCGCCGATGTTTACCTCAACGCGGCTGCCGTCGCTGCGGATAATAACACCGTGCATTGACAGCGGTATGGTAACCCATTGATATTTGCGCAAGCCGCCGTAGTAATGTGTTTTAAAGAAAGACAATTCACTGGCTTCGTAAAGCGGGTTTGGCTTTAGGTCGAGCCGGGGTGAATCGATGTGTGAAATAGCCATGCGCAGGCCTTCTTTTAAGCTTTTGCTGCCAATGGTAGCTGCGGTGATGGCTTTTTCACGGTTTATTACATAGATTTTGTCACCGGCGGACAGTTTGTCTTTGCCGTTCCATTCTTTGTAACCGGCTTCAGTCAGCAGTTCGACGGTTGCGTTAACCGCTTCACGCTCGGTTTTACCTTTATCTAAAAAAGTTTTATAACCTTCACAAAAGGCACTCGCCTTTTCAAACTTATCGGGTTTTAA
>CAYZSR010000107.1:0-4864 GCA_964479715.1 uncultured Oscillospiraceae bacterium
TTGAAAACATTAGCTTTACTGCAAAACCGGGGCAAACGGTTGCCTTTGTCGGCAGTACCGGCAGCGGTAAATCAACACTAATTCGACTGATACCACGGATTTTCGACGTG
This sequence comes from uncultured Oscillospiraceae bacterium, assembly GCA_964479715.1. Lineage (GTDB taxonomy): Bacteria > Bacillota > Clostridia > Oscillospirales > Ruminococcaceae > JAAYCI01. The sequence goes on from CAYZSR010000107.1 coordinate 111, forward strand.
TCTGAAGGGCGGGTTGAAATTGACGGGGTCGACGTGCGTGATTACAACCTCAACACGTTGCGGGGTAAAATTGCTTATGTGCCACAACGTGCCGTGCTTTTTTCAGACACAATAGAAAACAACCTGCTTTTCGGCAACAACGACGCAACACAGCAAGAGATTGAAACCGCCGTAGACGTTGCCCAGGCAAAAGACTTTATAGAAAGCCGTGAAGAAGGCTATGGTGAGGTGTTGGCGGAAGGCGGCGTAAACCTGTCCGGCGGGCAAAAACAGCGTCTTTGTATTGCCCGCGCCCTCACACGGCAGGCGCCTATCTACATTTTTGACGACAGCTTTTCGGCGCTGGACTACAAAACTGACGCCGCACTAAGACATCGCCTTCAATCACACCTTACAAACGCCACTATTTTAATTGTGGCGCAGCGTATTTCCACCATTATGGATGCCGACAACATCTTGGTACTTAATGACGGTGAGATTGTTGGTCAGGGCACCCATAAAGAACTTCTAAAAACCAACACCATTTATAGAGAAATTGCTGAATCACAACTGTCAGAGGAGGAATTGGCGCTATGAACCAGCTAAAAAGGCTTTTCTTTTACACCAAGCCGTACCGTTTAAGGTTTAATCTATCGCTGTTTTTCACAGCGCTATTCACCTTTGCCCGCGCCAGCCAACCCTTTATCATCGGGCTTGCCATTTCGCAACTGGCACGGGACGTTAAAGCCGGCACCGGCATCAACTTTAAATACATCGGTGGCATTGTCGCGGCGCTTATCATCACCAGCATTGTGGATGCTATTTGTGAGTATTTTTCAGACTACCTGCTGGCGGATGTGGTGCAAAGCAGCATGCGCGATGTGCGCAATGACATCAGCAAAAAAATTAACACGCTGCCCGTTTCTTATTTTGACAGGCACAAACAAGGGGACACGCTTGGCCGCATTACCACCGACGTAGACGTGGTGGCAACGCACTGCAACAAGGCACCCTGCGCGTGGTGGGGGCGCTGTTAACGCTTATCTTCAGCATTACTTTTATGGCGATACGCTCCCCTTCCTTTACCGTTATTGCCGTGTTGGTTTTTCCCATCTGTTTTTTCATCTATCGGTTTTTCTTAAAAAAGAGTCAGCCTCTTTTCACTGATTTGCAAGACACGCTGGGCGATTTGAATGGGTACAGCACCGAGCATTACACCTCTTATGAGGTAGTGCAGCTGTTTGGGCAAGAAGAAAAAGTGAGCGGCGGCTTCAACAAAATTATTGATAAGCTGGCGCACGTCGGCTTTAAATCCAACTTTGCGGCAAGCAGCATCAACCCCATTTTAAGCCACGTTACCCACCTGTTTTACATCGGGCTGTTTCTTGTTATGGCGCTAACGGTGCTGAACCAGCCGCTCATTATCGGCGGCATCACCGTTGCCGCTGCCATAGACGTGGGCGGCTTGCAATCGTTTATCCAGTACGTCTGGCAGTCCGGCGGGCCGATACGAGACATCACGCAGCTTTCCGGTATTTTTCAAGCGGCGGCGGCGTCACTCGGGCGGGTTTTTGAGTTGCTTGACGAAGTGGAAGAGCCGGAACAACCGGCACTTGCCGGCTTTGAGCCGGACGCTATCCAAGGCAAAGTAGAGCTGAAAAACCTGCAATTTGGGTATGACAAAGCAAAACCGCTTATGCAAAATATAAACATGACGGTAAACCCCGGCGACATGGTGGCGATAGTCGGCCCGACGGGTGCCGGCAAGACAACGCTGATAAACCTGCTCATGCGCTTTTATGATATTGACAGCGGTTCTATCAGCATTGACGGCATTGATGTCAGCACGCTGTCTAAAGAGCAGTCTCGCTCGCTGTTCGGCATGGTACTGCAAGACCCGTGGCTGTATTATGCCTCGGTGGCAGATAACATTCGCTTTGGCAAGCTGGACGCTACCAAAGACGAGGTGAAAGCCGCCGCCAAAGTAGCCCGAGTGGATTATTATATTCGCACGCTGCCGGATGGCTATAAAACAATGATTAACGAAGAATCTAGCAATATTTCTCAGGGGCAAAAACAGCTTATTACCATTGCGAGAGCCATCGTTAAAAACCCCAAAATACTTATTTTAGACGAGGCAACCAGCTCGGTTGATACACGGCTTGAGTACCACATTCAAACCGCCATGGCAAAGGTAACTGAAAACCGCACCAGCTTTGTTATTGCCCACCGCCTTTCAACCATTCGTAACGCAGACCTTATCTTAGTGATAGACAGCGGCAACATTGTAGAGCAAGGCACCCACGAAGAACTGCTTGAAAAAGATGGCATGTATAAAGAATTATATGAAAGCCAATTTTCCACCGCATAGTCCTGCATAAAAATATAACCCCCTGTGTGCATAAAGACATTGCATAGGGGGTTTTTATTTTTATGAAACATTGCTGTCCGATTACGCACTTTTACCGGGATGATATTCCAGTCTCGCAGACTATCTCGTTAACGTGCTCTGTTAAGTGTTTTCGCTTTACATCTCTCGCGATAGCGAGAGACGGCGTGCTTTGCCACATTATCTCATTCTATAAACCACGCAAAGGCTGTTTAATCGCTATTTTATGCTGTTGCTACCCGAACTCTAATATTCCACACGCTTTAAAATCTTATCCCAAATGAACTCCTGTAGCCACACGATGACAAGCAAATCACTTTACACCTTTGACTGGATTATGTTGTTTCATGCTTGCATAATCTCAGAATTGCCCATTTGAAAACTCTCAATCATATTCTTATTATTGCCACAATAAGGCAGCGCGGCAACTGTATTGTTGCCGCGCTACCTTTGTTTTTATTTATCTGTTTGTAACACATCTATAATGGTTGCAAAAGTGTTTGTGAAAGCTAGAAAACGTAGGCTTTGTCGTTTGCTTCCATCATGGCGTCTACAATTTGGGCGGCTTTGCGTACATCGCCCAGTGCGGTAACGTGGTCAAAAGCATCTTCAAATGTTTCAATAATAGCGTTATCCGCGTGGACACCCACCGCTATAACAACATGGTCTGCATCCAGTGCTTTTTCAGTGTCTGCATTTTTGTCATTCACCAAAACGGCGTCTTTTTTAATTTCCAATACTTTGTGGCTGGGCAGTACTTCAACGCCGAGCTCATTCAGCATGTTAAGCTGCATTAGCTGCAACGTTCTATAAAGACTCGCGCCCACCCGTTTTGTCATTTCAACAACGGTTACCTTGTTGCCTGCTCTTGCAAGCACTTCGGCGGTTTCAAGCCCCGTTACGCCACCACCCACAACCACCACTTTTTTATCTTTAATGGCGGCGGTGCCGTCAAGCACTTCTTCCGCCAAAATGGTGTTGGCGTCGTCAAGGTTTGCAAATGGTGGAACAATGGGTTTGCCGCCGGTTGCCACCATCACACCGTAAGGGTTCAATTTTTTAACCGCTTCAACGGTGCCTTCGGTGTTTAGTTTAACCTCAACATCGCAAAGTTCCAGCTCTTTTTCCATCGTTGAAATAAGCTCGGTTATCAGCTCTTTGCCCGTTGGTTTTTGCGCCAATTTAAGCGTGCCGCCTAAACTATCGCTCTTTTCAAAGAGAACCGGTTTAAAGCCGCGCTGTGCCAATATCATGGAGGCGTGCATGCCGGCTGGCCCGCCGCCTATAACCGCCACGGTGCGTCCGTCGCCGTCTTGCTTCAGGCTGTCTTCGTTGTAAAAGCGCTCTCTGCCGAGAATAGGGTTAACGGTGCACAGTGTCGGCTTACCGGCGGACAGCGTTTGGAAACACGTCATGCAGCCGAGGCAGGTGCGAATTTCGTCATCTCTGCCTTCTTTTGCCTTTTTACCCCAGTAAGGGTCTGCCAGCAGCGCGCGCCCAACCGCAATAAAGTCTGACACGCCGTCTTCCAGCAGGCTTTCTGCAAAAGCGGGTTGTTTAATGTTGTTAACGGCAATAACCGGTATTTGTACCTTTTCTTTAATCGCTTTGGCAAGGTGCTTTTTCCAGCCTTGCGGCAGCAATTGCGGTTCTATAATCGCGTACGCCGACTCATACGTGCCGGCACTTATGTTTAGGGAGTTTACGCCGATACTTTCCAGCGTTTGTGCAATTTTTATGGAATCCTCAATTTTTAGCCCGCCGTCGACGTATTCATCGGCGCTAAGGCGTACCGAGATGGGGAAATCATTGCCGCAAACATGGCGGATGCCAAAGATAATTTCGCCGATAAAGGTAAGGCGTTTTTCAAAATCGCCGCCGTATTTGTCTGTGCGTTGGTTGGTGTAAGGGCTTAAAAATTGGTTAAGCAGGTAGCCGTGCGCCGCGTGCAGTTCAACACCATCAAAACCGGCTATTTGCGCAATGGCGGCACCCGTTACAAATTTGCGCACCAGGTCTTCACACTCTTCGGTGGTCAGCTCACGCGGTGTTTCCCCTATTACCGAGCAGGCAATGGGGCTTGGTGCCACCGATTGTACGCCGCCCAGCATGCCGCTGCCAACCTCTCTGCCGGGGTGATGCAGCTGTATAAAGACCTTTGCGTCGTGGCGGTGCACCGCTTGGGTCAGCTGTGTTAATTTACGGATGTATTTAGGGGAAGAAACACTTAACTGCCCCGGCAAACCGATACCGGTTTTGTCGTCAATACGGGCAATCTCAGTAATAATTAAGCCGCAATCCCCTTTGGCACGTTCTTCATAATAGCGGATAATTTCATCGGTCGCTTCGCCGGTAAAGCTGGAGAAGTTAACCCCCATGGGCGGCA
>CAYZSR010000108.1:0-4351 GCA_964479715.1 uncultured Oscillospiraceae bacterium
TCAGTTCTTCGGTGGACATGCTGACGCCTTTGCTCATTTTTTTGCCGTCGGGTGCCCAGTCGCGAATGTCGTACTTCGGCTCGCGCTCGTTCCAGCTGACCATGTTGAGCTGGCGCTCCCAGCCGTTGTTGACGTTTTGAGATAAAACGCCGATTTTTTCGGTAATTTCGTATTTAAAATCTGCCATTGATAATACTCCTATTCAATATGTTTTAATTGGCGTACTTGGTAACCAAGGCTCATTAAACTGTCACCTAAATGGACGTTTTCAACAATGGTGCCGGGGCGGTCTTCGTCCAGCTCATAATGGCTGAAGTTCCAATACCCTTTCACGCCCAAATCATACAGCGTGGCGGCAAGCTCTTGCGTGCCGTGCTCCGGAATGCAGAGCACCGCTACGTCGGGCTTGTTGTTTTTGCAGTGCGCCGGCAGCGCGGCAACGTCTTTAACAGTAAGGCCGGAGACCTCTTCGCCAATTTGTGTGGGGGACACGTCAAAAAGAGCGGTTAATTTATAGCCTTTGGCTTCGGTGGATAAAAAGTACGTTATAGCACGGCCCAAACGGCCGGTACCTATTAAAATAATATTCAACTCTCTGCCGCCGAAGATCAGCTTTTCAAGCTCGGCGTGCAGCAGGTCTACGGTGTAACCGATGCCTTGCTGGCCAAACTCACCAAAGCAGTTAAAGTCTTGGCGTATTTGGCTGGCGGTGGTGCCCATTTGATTTGCCAGCTCGCTGGATGAGATGGTGGCCACACCGTTGTCTTTTAACTCGCTGACAAAACGGTAATAGCGTGGTAAACGCCGAATCAGTGGCAGAGACACTTTATCGTGGTCCAAAGCGTCCCCTCCTTTCTTAATGTAAAAGCTTACAAAGAGGCGATGGTGTCCATCACATAGCGACCGTATTCTTCGCTGGTGGCGCCGGTATCGCGGCCGGTAACAACCAGTTTTTTCTCTTCAAACATGCAAATGTCCAGCGCCCGTTCCAGCTTTTTGCCGGCGTCGGTTTCGCCAATGTGGTTCAGCAGCATGGCGCTGGCACGCAGCATGCTGCAAGGGTCTGCATACTGGGCGCGGCCTTGCTCAACCATGCGCGGTGCCGAGCCGTGAATGGCCTCAAACATGGCGTGCTCTTTGCCGATGTTGGCGCTGCCGGCGGTGCCAACGCCACCTTGAAACTCGGCGGCTTCGTCGGTGATAATGTCGCCGTAGAGGTTGGGCAGCACAAACACCTGAAAGTCGCGGCGGCGGTCTTCGTTAACCAGTTTGGCCGTTACAATGTCGGCGTACCAGCTCTCGGTGTCAATGGCGGGGTAGTTTTCGCCCACCTCGCTGCAAATGCGCAGGAATTTACCGTCGGTGGCTTTAATAACGTTGGCTTTGGTAACCACCGCCATTTTGGTTTTGCCGTTTTTGTCGGCAAAGTCATACGCCAGCTCGGCAATGCGGCGGCTGCCGTCGGTGGTGGTGATGGTAAAGTCAACGCTGATGCCGTCTTCATATTCAAAACCGAGGCTGCCTACCGCGTAAGAACCTTCGGTGTTTTCACGGAAAAAGGTCCAGTCGATGCCTTGTTCGGGCACTTTAACGGGACGCACGTTGGCAAAAAGGTCCAAATCGCGGCGCATGGCTACGTTGGCGCTTTCCAAGTTGGGGCCTTTGTAAGCGGCGTCGGGGGTGGTGGTGGGGCCTTTCAAAATAACGTGGCAGGCTTTTAATTCTTCCAGCACATCGTCGGGAATGGCTTGGCCCGCTTCGATGCGGTTTTCTATCGTCAGCCCTTCAATGGTGCGGAACTCCACCTTGCCGGCGTCCACTTTATCTTTTAATAAAAAGCGCAGCACTTCTTCCGATACTTTGGTAATCATCGGGCCGATGCCGTCGCCGCCGCAAACCCCGATAATAAGGGGGTCGAGCGAATCGTAATTAACAAAATCGTCTTGCCCGCGCATGCGTTCCACGCGCTTTTTCTGCATGGCAAGAACCTCTTCCAGTCGTTCAATGGCTTGTTTGTCGTCGAACATACTTTTACCTCCTGCTAACAGATGCTCTCTGTTTGCGTATTCTTTTTTATTGGTGCCGCCGTGGCGGCCTTTAAAGCCGTGCTGTGGTTATGATGTGGCTTTGTTTTTGGTGTAGTTGAGCAGACCGCCCTCTCTTAAAATGGCGGCTTGGCGGTTAGACACATTGCAGCAAAGGGTTATTTCTTTGCCGTTTGTTTGGTTAACCATTGCAACGGTGCCGTTTTTTAAGCCGTTGTGCAAGCCTTTAATCTCAAGGGTGTCCCCTTGGTTGATGTGGGCGATGTCGTCGGCGTTTTGAAACTCAAGCGGCACAATGCCGGCGTTGATAAGATTGGCTTTGTGTATGCGCGCGAAACTGACGGTGACAATGGCGCGGATGCCAAGGTAGAGCGGAACCAGCGCCGCGTGCTCTCTGGACGAGCCCTGCCCGTAGTTTTGCCCGCCAACGATAAAGCCGCCGTCTTCGGCGTCCAGCGCCCGTTGTGGGAAAGCGGGGTCTACCCCTTCAAAGCAATATTGCGCAAGGTGCGGAATGTTGCTGCGGTAGGGCAGTATTTTAGCGCCTGCCGGCATGATGTGGTCGGTGGTGATGTTGTCGCCCACTTGCAGCAGTACCGGCAGTTCAAAGGAATCCGGTACCGGGTGTGCGGTAGGCAGCGGTTTAATGTTGGGCCCGCGGCTGACGGCGATGTCTTTGGCTTCTTCTTCGTCGGCGGGCGGGTCAATCATATTGTCGTTAATTTTGTAGTGCGCCGGCATGGTCACCGCGTCAATCGGCTCGCAGGTGGTGGGGTCGGTCAGCGTGCCGGTAAGAGCGGCGGCTGCTGCCGTCTCCGGGCTGACGAGGTACACGTCGGCGTCGGCGGTGCCGCTGCGGCCTTCAAAGTTACGGTTGAAGGTGCGCAGTGAAACACCCGCTGACGGCGGGCTTTGCCCCATGCCGATGCAAGGGCCGCAGGCGCACTCTAAAAGGCGCACGCCGGCGCTTAGCAGGGCGGTTAAATCGCCGCTTTCGCTAAGCATTTCAAGCACTTGGCGGCTGCCGGGTGAAATAACCACGCTTACGTCGGGGTGCACCGTTTTGCCTTTCAGCATGGCGGCCACCGTTTTAAGGTCGGTTAAGCTGGAGTTGGTGCAGCTGCCGATGCACACTTGGTCCACTTTAATAGCGCCGATGTCGGCAACGGGTTTAACGTTGTCGGGGCTGTGGGGGCAAGCGGCAAGGGGCACCAGCTCTGATAAATTGATGGTGTGTTTTTCGTCCCATTCGGCGTCGGCGTCGGGCGCTAGGGGGCGGTAGTCTGCCCGGCGGTCTTGCGCCGCTAAAAACGCCTCGGTCACGTCGTCAGACGGGAAAAGCGAGGTGGTGGCGCCCAGTTCGGCGCCCATGTTACAGATGGTGGCGCGTTGCGGCACGTTTAGGTTTTTAATGCCGTCGCCGCCGTATTCAACAATCTTGCCAACGCCGCCTTTAACGGTAAGCCGGCGCAGCACCTCTAAAATAACGTCTTTCGCGCCGACAAAGGGCGGCAGTTCACCGGTTAGCTCTATATAAACCGATTGCGGGTAGGGGATGTAGTAGCTGCCGCCACCCATCGCCACCGCTACGTCCAGCCCGCCGGAGCCTATCGCCAGCGCGCCAATGCCGCCGGCGGTGGGGGTGTGGCTGTCTGAGCCGATAAGCGTGCTGCCGGGTTTGGCAAAGCGCTCTAAGTGCACCTGGTGGCAAATGCCGCAACCGGGGCGCGCGTAATGCACCCCCACTTTGCTGGCAATGCTGCGGATAAAGTTGTGGTCGTCGGCGTTCATAAAACCGCTTTGCAGCGTGTTATGGTCAATGTAGGCGATGCTGAAATCCGTTTTAACACGGGGTATACCCATCGCTTCAAATTCTAAATACGCCATGGTACCGGTGGCATCTTGCGTTAGTGTTTGGTCTATTCGCAGCCCAACTTCTTCGCCGGGCGCCATTTTACCGTCGGTTAAATGGTCGCGAATAATTTTTTGTGCCATCGTTAAGCCCATTCATTGGTCCTCCAATATCGTTAATATATTATTATTGTCTACCTACTATACTGTATTATATTGGGGATTGTCAATTAAATAACTTGATTCCGTCGTTCGGCGGCGTGTTGTTGCGGCGGTGATTTTTTGTTATAGCTACGCTGTAAAGCGGCGCGGGCTGATTAAAATAAAGCCGCAGAGCGTTACGCTAACGAAAGGGGCGCAAGAGGGCGTTTATTCCTTATATTGTTAGCTTGCTGAAAGTTGGTAACAAGGGGCGCTTAAAACTGGTGAAGGGCACAAAGTTTGAAAAACACCCC
>CAYZSR010000108.1:4361-4820 GCA_964479715.1 uncultured Oscillospiraceae bacterium
CCCGCCGGCGGCGTTTGAAGAAAAAGGCGGCGCTAAATCGTAGTGATAGCACGGGGTGCGGCGGGCGCCGTGGTGTTTTACCAAAGCGGCACAGCCCGCCGTGCCCCTGCTGATAAAGACCCTTTAAGCTTTGAAAAAACAGCTGTGTTATGATACAATAAAAGCTGGTAAAAAGGCACTTTAGCCGGCGGCAACACAGCGGCTACTACGCGGAGGAATAACAATGACAATATGGGATGGCCTGTTGCAAGGCCTGATTCAAGGATTGACCGAGTTTTTACCTGTTTCCAGCAGTGGGCACCTTTCTTTATACCAGCACTTCACCAAAACATCGGGTGAGGGGGCGCTGCTTTTCAGCGTGATGCTGCACCTTGGTACCCTTGCCGCCGTGGTGGCGGTGTACTGCTTGCCGTTCAGGGTCACGGTGACGAGCCCGGCGCCCGAGGAGCCCTCGACGCG
>CAYZSR010000109.1:0-266 GCA_964479715.1 uncultured Oscillospiraceae bacterium
TACCTCTTCCCGAACGGAATATTGCCGCACATCAAAACCTGGCTCAACAGTTGGTGCCGTGGTATCGTTCATAACTTCTCCTTATGCCGTTTAAGCTTTTTATAGTTTGGGTACTTTAACGTTGGTTGCCGTCTTTATTAAGCAATTGGCTTAACATGCCGGCAATTTTCTTTTGTTGCTCAGCGGTTTTTTGCGGCGCCGCATGGAAGGCACCGTCTTGGTATTTAAGCATGCCGGTGCTTTGGCTGCCCTCTGGCAACAGAGAG
>CAYZSR010000109.1:276-1098 GCA_964479715.1 uncultured Oscillospiraceae bacterium
ACCAGCGGCTTTCTATCTTCGCCGATTAAGGTGGCTTTATCCCCCTCTATTTTGTCGATGGAAAAATACATGGTGCCTCCTTGCGTTTACGCCGCCGTTTGGGCGGTGTCTTGCTTGCTGCAACCGTACACCAGCCCGCCCGCACCGTCTGGCCCCACCCGCACATGCCCGTTAACGCCGGTGATAAGCACGGTGGCGCCCTGCTCTTCAAAGGTTTGCATCGCCTCGCGGTGGGGGTGCCCGTAAATGTTGCTTTCGGCGCACGGCACCACCACCAACTGCGGCTTCATCGCCGCCACGAACAGGCTAAAGTTGCTGGTGCTGCTGCCGTGGTGCCCCGCCTTAAACAGCTGGGCAGAAAGGTCTGCCCCGTCTTGCAGCAGCTGTTTTTCGTTAGGGGTTTCAGCGTCGCCGCTTGAAACAAAGCGCAGCCCGTCCGCCTCAAAAAGCGTAACGACCGACAGCAAATTTAAGTTGCTGCTGGTGTCTATGCCGTCTTGCAAAATGGTAAGGCTGCCGCCACCCAGCGGGTAAACGCCGCCCACCGTTACCGTTTCAGCGGCGGTGTCTTGCGCCAGCATAGCGGCCAGTAAATCTTCAAAAAGGGCGGTGGTCGGCATTGGCCCTTTGTCAAAATCCGGCAGTAAAACCAGCGCAACGGGAAACTGCTCTAGCACCGCCTGCATACCGCCGATGTGGTCGGCGTGGGGGTGCGTCATCAGCACATAGCGCAGCGCCGTTACACCGGCGCCGTTAAGATAGCCGATTAAATCATCCCGTCCACCGGGCGGCCCCGCGTCGATAAGGGCAAATTCACCGTCT
>CAYZSR010000109.1:1108-3478 GCA_964479715.1 uncultured Oscillospiraceae bacterium
GGCGTCGCCCTGCCCCACGTCTATAAAATGGACGCTGACGGCGCCGAAATCCGCGTTACCTATAGCGGCGGGCGGTTGGTGCGGTGCATCAATTTCCAAGGCGGAAAAGACGATGCCCTTCAGCTCCGGCACTGAAAGCCCCGCCGCCGTTAAAACCGTCAGCACTAAAACGCTAACCAGCAGCAGAATGGCTTTGCGTTGTTTTTTCACTTGTTTTTTTGTTGGTTTCGCCATAGTTATTGCGCCTTTTCTATTTCTTTATACACCGGCAGCAAACGGTTTTCAACAACGCAATATACAGTATAGCGCACAATTGTTAACAAACCGTTGCCGGCGAGATTTTTTTATAAAAATTAAAAGACCGTGGCGCCGCGGCGGCGGGCGCTGCGGTTACGGCCTTTCAAAAGCCCCGTCTGCCGCGCTTTAATCGGCGCCGGGGAGGTCTTGGCTCACGTTCATTTCCAGCCATTGGTCACGGGTTAGCAGCATATCCCTCGGTTTAGAGCCATCTTGCGGCGTGATAAACCCAAGGCGCTCCATCTCGTCTACCATACGGCCGGCACGGGCGTAGCCCACCCGCAAACGCCGCTGTAAAAAGCTGGTGGACATTTGGTCGGTCTCCAGCCCCGCTTCAATTGCCTCAATAAAGACAGGGTCGTCAAACATGCTTTCGTCGTCATCGTCCAATTGGTCGGGCGAGGCACGGCGCTCCATGTCTTCAATCATGTCGTCGTCGTATTGGGCGGTGGTGTTGTCTTTAATAAAGTCCAGCACCTCAGTAATTTCTTTGTCTTGCACATAGGTGCCCTGCACCCGCACCGGTTTGTTGGCGCCCACCGGCATAAAGAGCATGTCGCCCATGCCGAGCAGTTTTTCGGCGCCGTTGCCGTCTAAGATAATGCGGCTGTCGGTGTGGCTGGAAACGGCAAAGGCGATACGGCTGGGGATGTTCGCCTTAATTAAGCCGGTGATAACGTCGGTGCTGGGGCGCTGGGTGGCAACGATAAGGTGCATGCCCGCCGCCCGTGCTTTTTGTGCAATGCGGCAGATGTAGTCTTCTACCTCTTTGCCCGATGTCATCATTAAATCGGCCAGTTCGTCAATGATAATGGCGATGTGCGGCATTGTTTCCAGCTCTTCTTTTTTCGCCTTTTTATTGTAGGTGTGAATATCTCGCACTTGGTTTTCCGCAAAGAGTTTGTAGCGTTTTTCCATCTCAGCAACGGCGCTGCCCAGCGCCCCTGCCGCTTTGCGCGGCTCGGTTACAACGGGCATTAAAAGGTGCGGTATGCCGTTATATTCTGCCAATTCTACCATTTTAGGGTCAATTAAAATAAGGCGCAGCTGCTCCGGTGTAGAGCGGTATAAAAAGCCCATAATGATAGCGTTGATACACACCGATTTACCGCTGCCGGTGGCGCCGGCAATAAGCAGGTGCGGCATTTTGGTTAAATCCGCCACCACGCAGTCGCCGGTGATGTCTTTGCCAAGGGCGACGGGCAGTGGTGAGGTGGAGTTTCTAAACTCGCCGCTTTCCAGTACGCCGCGCATTGCCACGGTGTTTTTAACGTGGTTGGGTACCTCAATACCCACGGCGGGGCGCCCCGGTATCGGCGCCTCGATACGCACGCCGGCGGCGGCAAGATTTAGGGCAATGTCGTCTGAAAGGTTGGTAATGCGGCTTATTTTAACGCCGGTTTGCGGTTGCACCTCGTAACGGGTTACCGTTGGCCCACGGGAAATATCTAAAATACGTGTTTCAACATTAAACGATTTAAGGGTTTTAACCAGCTTGTCGGCGGTTTTGGTCATTTCTTCACGGGCGTTGTCGTCACTTTCCACCTTGGCGGGCAAAAACAAATCAATGGGTGGGCGGCGATAGCCTATTTCTTGCTCTTGGGGCCGCTGCGCCGCCGATTGTTGCTCTGCTTTCAAACTCGCTTGGCGTTTGGCTTCAACGCCATCTATCAATTGGTTCACGGCGGGGTCCAGCTTGGGTGTGTCGCCGTTGGTATCGGTTTTTGCCGCCGGTGTGGCGGGCGGCTGTGGCGGTGCGCTGCTGCCTGTTGCAGGCGCCGGTGGCGGCGTTTGCGGCAGCGGCGGGCTGTCAAAAAAGGCGTCGGGCACCGGGTCGGGTGCTGACGGTGGCGCTTCTTGGTCAAAGAGCGACGGCGATGAAGACTCGCCATTGGTTTGGGGTGCGGTGCCGCCCCCGCCGAACAAGTCAAAGCCGGGGTCGGCTTGGGGTTTGTCTTGCGGCACGTATTCCACCGGCGGCAGGTTGGCGTCTCTCAGACGGCTGTCCGCCCCGCCGATGGCGGCGTAGGGGTCGTCGTCGCCAAAGAGCAACATATCATCGCCGGGCAACTC
>CAYZSR010000109.1:3488-4800 GCA_964479715.1 uncultured Oscillospiraceae bacterium
GCGGGCGATGCACCGTTCGTGCGTGAATGAAAATCAAAAACGAGGTCAACGTCGCCGGTGGTGCTGCCGTTTATCGGCTGAGGCGGCGTGTAGCTTTCTTTGGCGCCCTTCAGCGGGTTCATGCCGAAGGTGCCGCCGGGGCCCACTTCCACCTCGCCCCCTTCCCCTTTGCCACGCTCGCTGGCGCGGGCATCGGGACCAAGGCTGACGTCCACCGACGGTGAGGTGCGGCGGGTGCCACTCGCAGCGGCACGTCGCGGCGGGGTAATTTGCACCTTTTCACGGCGCTCTGCCTGTTGCTTGCGCTGTGTTTCATGGTGCTCTTTGCGCTCTTTACGCCGCGCTTTTTTCAGTTGGCGGCGTTCTTTACGCTTTGCCTTTTTCAGCTGACGGCGCTCTTTACGCAGCGCCTTCTCGTCGGAGTCGCCTTGGGGGCGGTTTTGCCACGTCGCCGACAGGCTGCTGTAAATATCCGCCGGGGAAATGCCGGCAAACACCATAATAGAAATAATCAGCAGCAACACCATCAGCACACGGGCGACAATTTTGCCACCCAATGTGTACAGTGTGCCGCCTAAGACCAGCCCCAGCAACCCGCCGGAAAACAGCTCGCTTTTGCCTTGCAAATGCATGGCACGCAGCGCCTGCGTAAAGGACAGGCCGCTGATATCAAAAGCGCCAAACGCCATAACCAGCCCGCTGAGCGCAATCAGCATAAACAGCCCACCATATAAAAAGTGGGCCGATAAGCCAGCCGCTAACGCCGAAAGCGCCAAACAAAATATTTTGACGCAGCCACGCCCAGCCCGATTCACCGGGTATAAAACTTAGGCATATAAACAGCAAACCGGCGGCAAACAGTAAAATGCTAAAGCGCCGGTCTACGGTGTTGTACCCGTTATTCTTTTTTGTTCTACGAGACGATTTTTTTGCTGCCATAAAACCCTTTTCTATCTAAAATATTCTCTATAAAATAATGAATGCATTTATGCGGCGATGTGCTCAATAATGCCGATAACCGTTACCACAACACCCAGCACCAGCGTGTACCACGCAAAGATGTTCAGCTTGTTTTTGCGCACAACGAATTTAATAAAGCGAATGCACAAATAGCCGGAAACGGCGGCGGTAACAACACCAATAACCAGTGGCAATACTGGTACGGTAATCTGCTGTTTAACGGCGTCCCCCAGCTGGAATACGGCGCCGCCCAAGATGGCGGGTATGCCCAGCAAAAAGGAGAACTTGGCGGCAAACTCCGGCTCAAAGCCCAAGATGATGCCGCCCGATATGGTTGACCCCGAGCGAGACA
>CAYZSR010000110.1:0-4696 GCA_964479715.1 uncultured Oscillospiraceae bacterium
TGGAGCCGGGGTAAAAGGGTGTGTTAATCCACTCGTCGGTGTGGATGCCATGCCCCAGATTAAGCCCAATGCCAAAATCAACCGCCGGGCCCATAATTTTTTCCGTTTCTTCAACGACGTCGCCGCCGCTTATGCCAATGCCAAGGGTCTCATACCATTTTTTCATCGCTTCAAAATAGGTATCGAAAATTTCTTTTGCCTGAGTGCGGCGTGGCTCTTCAAGGTCTGATTCATCGTCAATAAAAAGCCCTGCCTTGTGGCACAAAGAACGGCGATAAGACATACCCGCCGCCGCTACGTCGCCTTTTTTAAGGCGCTGGTCATGCATGGGGCTGGCGATGGCGTAGTAGTAGTTTTCAGCAAAGTTGATGTTGGGGTAAACCGACAAAGGGGTGCCGTCAATTTCAAGATACTTAGACGCTTCAAGCTCGCTTATCCCCTCTTTAAGGTTTTGCAGCACCCGCAACGCCCCGCGTGAGCTTTTGGTGCTGGCTACCTCGGCCAAGACAAGTTCTTTGGCGTCTAAATTGGTGCGCAGCCCTTTTTCGTTGTCTATCATCAGGTTGGTGGCATTGTTCAAGTTGTCTTCGCCGCAAACAAACGCCAATTCTTTATAGATAAAGAGTGGTAAATCAAACTGAACAGCGTCGCTGTTAAAGTCGCGGGCGTCAAAATATTTCCATCCAATAACACCCACTTTTGACTCTTTCGTCAGCCCCGCATCGGCAAGCTGTTTGTTCAGGACAGACAGCTCTCGCCGCGGCTGTTGAGGCAGGCTGAAGGCGTGGTAAACCGCCATATCTATGGGGTATGGCACCCTTTCAACATAGTCACAGCCTTCGTCGCCGACTATAAAGTAGGGTTTGCGCTCTTTGGACAAAATAAGCAGCGCCTCTTCAAAACGAGGGTCGATACCGGTAAAAAACTCTATGTTGGAAAAATGTTCACGGTCGCCGTAAATAACAAAATGGGTGTAGGCGCCGCCGGCGGCTTCAAACAAGCTTTCGATACGGGTTTGATAATCTTTCGCCGTTATAACGGGCAGGTTGCTTTCATCCAATTTAAGCAGTTGGTTGGGCAACGTGTCTATTCTTTTTCTAATAATTTTACTCATGCATCCTCCTCTATAATAAAAGCACGGCGGCGCTATAACGCCGCCGTGCTTAAGGCGTGTCTAAAGTCTAAATGTTCAGTTTCCAAGCCACATCAGCAAGAAAGAGCTTTTCTTCAAGCTGGGTGGGTGTTGTGTCTTTATCGATGTGCACAAATTCTATATCCATCATGCGCGCCCAATCACGCATCATCTCGGCGTCGCAGTCGTAACTCAGGACGGTGTGGTGTGCCCCGCCGGCAACAATCCAGCATTCGGCGCCAACGGTTAAGCTGGGCATGGGGCGCCACATAACGCGCGCTACCGGTAAATTGGGCATTGTTTGCGTCGGTGTAACGCACTCTATATCCTGCACAATAAGGCGCAGCCGCCCGCCCATATCTACCAGGCTTGCCACAATGGCGGTGCCCGCTTTGCCGTCAAATTTAAGGCGTGCGGGCGGGTTGCGGTCGCCAATGCCTAAGTCGTGCACTTCAACCACCGCTTTATCGTCCGCCACGCTGGGGCAAATTTCCAGCATGTGCGCACCCAACGAAAAACCGTTTTTAAGATCGTAGGTATAGTCTTCCATAAAGGTGGTGCCGCCTTGCATACCGGCTGTCATCGCTTTCATGATGGCGGTCATGGCGCTTACTTTCCAGTCGCCCTCACCGCCGTAGCCGTAACCGTTTGCCATCAGGTTTTGCGTCGCAAGCCCGGGCAGCTGCTCCATGCCGTAAAGGTCTTCAAAGGTGTTGCTAAACGCTTTGCAGCCCTCATCATCGAGCATTTTTTTAATGGCAATTTCTTCCCGTGCTTGGTAGCGCACCGCGTCTAAATTGTCGGTTTCAAGCCGGTATTTTGCTTTGTATTCTTCCAGCTTTTCATCCACTTGTTGTTCGGTAACGGCGTCCATCGTTTCAACCAAGGCGCCCACCGGCCAGGTGTTTACTTCCCAGCCAAGTTTCATTTGTGTTTCTACTTTATCGCCTTCGGTAACGGCGACGTCACGCATGTTGTCGCCAAAGCGCATTACTTTCAGCTGGCGGCTGAAAGCCACACCGACGGCGGCACGCATCCAGCGGCCGATTCTATGTTGCACCTCGGCGTCTTGCCAGTAGCCGGCAATAATCTTGCGCGGCAGGCGCATGCGGGCGCCGATAAACCCATGCTCTCTATCGCCATGGGCGCTTTGGTGCAGGTTCATATAGTCCATATCGATGGCGTCGTTGGGTATTTCTTCGTTGAATTGAGTGTGGAAATGCATCCACGGCTTTTGCAAAAGCGAAAGGCCGTTTATCCACATTTTACTTGGGCTGAAGGTGTGGCAAAAGGTAATAATGCCGGCGCAAGAAGCGTCGTAGTTGGCTTCTTTAACCATCGTTTCAATTTCGCCGGTGGTTTTCATTATATCTTTGTAGACCACTTCAAAGGGCAGGTTGCCACTTTGGTTTAGCTTATCTACCATGGTTCGGCTATTTTTTTCAACCTCTTGCAGTGTTTCAGGGCCGTAAAGAAATTGGCTGCCTACAACAAACCAAAACTTGTAATTTATCATTTTATTCACTACTTTCTACTATCAATAGCGGCGCCCCGAGATCTTGTGAGTGGTTTCAAACGCACCGTTCTAGTTATCAAAACGGTACACACCGCCGGTTGCGGCAGCGCCATATATCTATTGAAGAAGCGTTTATAAAAGCAACAACATGCAACGCCGATGATTTGGCGTGGTTTATTGTGCCTTGCTTATTTAATGACACGCATATTTTTGCGGTCTATCGTCAGCGCAACGGCAAACAAGAAAATAATGCCTTGAACCAGTTGCTGCGTTGCCGAGTTGGTAAAGACCATCGGTAAGCTTTTTTCCAAAATGCAATAGGTCAACGTACCGATAACAATGTTAGAAAACCGCGCTTTGGCGCCGCCGTTTATCGGCATACCGCCCAGCACCAACGCAATGAGAATTTGTGTTTCCATTTGGGTGCCGGCTGTACCGGTGATGGAACCTACCTTTACAACGTTTAAAAACGATGCAAACCCGGTGATGGCACCGGCCGCTACATAGACCAGAAATTTTGAAAGCTCGGGACGGCTGCCTGAAAAGCGGGCCGCTGTTTCACCGGCGCCGATGGCGCGCAGGTCAATGCCGAGCCGTGTGAAATGAAACAGGAAAAAACCAATGGCAAGCACCGCCAGTGTTAGCACCACTTTAAGCCATGTTTTGTTAAGTGCCACCACGTTGGATGCAGCGGCAACAGGGCCGTTGGTTGTAATGTATTCACAAAGCCCTCTAAATAAGTACATTGTACAGATGGTTACAATAAAGGACGCAATACGAAACTTAACGTGGAAAAACCCGTTAACGGCACCCATAATGGCACCGGCTATAACGCCGCAGACAATGGCAAGCAAAATATTATATTGTGACATCCAGCAAACAACAATGGAACTAAAACCCAATATAGAGCCTTGTGAAAAATCCAACCCGCCGACTGTCATAACCATAAAAACGCCGACGGAAGCTATCATTAACACGTACACTTGGCCCATAATCAGCTTTAAGTTTGTGGGCTGGATTATTTTACCATCGGTAAGAATTGAAAAAACAACAATAATAACGACAAGACCAATTAGTGGCAACAGATTTTGAACAACCGGGTTATCTGAAAAGGATTGCATCCGTTTAGAGAGCCCGTTTCTTTTTACTGCGCTTTCTTTGCTACTCATTAGGCCCACCTCCTTAAACCATTTTATCGATGAGAATTTCCTCGGTTAAGCCGGGGTCTCTCATAAATTCACCGTTAATCTGTCCGTCCTTCATAATAATAATGCGGTCAGACATACCGAGCAATTCTTGTATTTCTTCAGAAATCATAATGATTGATTTTCCTTGTTCTTTTAATTCGTTCATCAACGCGTAAATATCCGCTTTAACGGCAACGTCAATGCCGCGGGTTGGGCTGTCCAGCACAAGAATGTCTGAGTCTCGCCCGAGCCAGCGCGCCAACACCACTTTTTGTTTGTTGCCGCCCGACAAGTTGGACACATGCTGGTTAATGCCCGCCATGCGCACGCTCATGCGCTCTGCGTTATCTTCGGCAAAGTGGTTCATTTTCTTGGAAGATAAAATGCCGCGCTTAGCTAGTATATCAAGCGACGGCAAGCAGATGTTGTCCCGAATGGAACTGCCAAGCACAACCGATTCGTTATCTCTGTCTTTGGACGCGTACGCGATGGAGTGGTCGATGGCTTGCGGAATGGATGTAATTTCGGTGCCGTCGGCCAATGCAACGGTGCCGGTGCGGTTGTAGGCGGCGCCAAAGATGGCTTTGCCCACCTCACGCATGCCGCAGTCAGAAAGCCCGCCAAAGCCGAGTATTTCGCCTTTGTGCAGGTTAAAACTGATGTTCTCTACCTGCCCTTCAACCGATACGTTGTCGACCGAAAGAACCACGTCGTCGGACACCGCTTCACCGTAATCGGTGCGGTAATAGTGCTCGCCCAGCTCACGGCCGACCATCATGTTTTTCAAATCATCTTCGCCCACATCGGCGGAGTTGACGGTGCCGATTACTTCGCCGTCACGTAAGACCGAGATGCGGTCGG
>CAYZSR010000111.1:0-4540 GCA_964479715.1 uncultured Oscillospiraceae bacterium
ACCTCATTGTCAGTTAGCATACAGCCGCCGCAGTGCACAACAAGAGAAAAATCTTCCAAATTGCCGGGGAAATCTCCGCCGCTGGTAAAGCTGAAGGCAAGCTCTTTTCGTGTCAGCTTGCTGAGCAAAGCGGGAATACGCACCGTGCCGATGTCATCGCATTGGCGGTGGTGGGTGCAACCTTCGGCAATAAGTACTTTGTCGCCGTTTTGCAGTGTACCCAGTGCTTTAATGCCTTCTAACGTGTCTTTCAAAATGCCGTTGTGCCGCGCAAAAAGAATGGAAAAAGAGGTGAGCGGAATGGAAGCGTCAACTTGCGGTGCCACCTCTTTAAAGACTTTGCTGTCGGTTATTACCAAGGCAGGCGGCGCTTTCAGGTTGCCCAGCACGTCGGCAACGCCATCTTCTTGCATTACCATGGCGTGGGCGCGCGTATCAAGCAGCTCTCTAAGCACTTGTTGCTGCGGCAAAATAAGCCGTCCCTTCGGCGCCGATTCATCAATGGGTGTAACCAGCAAGATGGTGTCGCCCTGTGTAATTAAATCGGACACAAGGGGCGGCGCCGGGCTTTTTTCTTCAGAATAAGCGACAATCAGTGCTTTCAGCGCGTCGATATTTTGCCCCGTTTCACTACTGATTGCTATTTCGTTGGCGGCCAGCGTGTCGGGGGCGCCGCCTTGGTCGGTTTTGTTGTAGACAATAATAAAAGGCAGTTTCTTATCTTTTACTTGCTCCAAAAAGGCGTCGTCCAGCGCGTCTTTACCCGCTGGCGCGTCGATGATATAAAGCGCCAGATGAATGCGGTTCAAGACGTCGAGACTTTTTTCAACCCGCGCGCTGCCCAATTCGCCGGCGTCGTCTATGCCGGCGGTGTCTGTAAATTGAACGGGGCCGATGGGCAGCAGCTCCATCGCTTTGGAAACGGGGTCGGTGGTGGTGCCTTTTTGCGGCGAGACAATGGCGGTGTTTTGCCCTGTCAGCGCGTTAATAACGCTGGATTTACCGGCGTTGCGCTTGCCGAATAAACCGATGTGCAGACGGCTGCCCCGTGGGGCGGTGCTGGTAAAGCTCAAAGCTCATCACTCCTGTTAAAAACGGAAATAGCGCTCGCCGTCGTTTATTTTTTCAAGGTTCTTCTGCGCCACTTCTTTTACTTTGTCGCTTTTGATGTGCTGCATTTGCTCATCAATAAGGCGGTTGCTGATTTCTGCCGTCTCGGGCGAAGCGTAGTCCAGCGCGTATTCCTTCAGCGTCATCAGCGCGTTGGGGTGGCAGCAGTTTTGAATCTGCCCGCTTTTCACCAGCGACATAAAGCGGTCGCCGGTGCGCCCTTCTTTGTAGCAGGCGGTGCAAAAGCTGGGAATGTAGCCAAGGTCTACCAGCCAGTGCACCACTTCGTCCAAGGTGCGGCTGTCAATCACGTCAAATTGTTCTGATTTTTCTTGCTCCGGCTCTGGCTCTTGGTAGCCGCCGACGCTGGTGCGTGAGCCGCCGCTGATTTGCGTAACGCCGACATGCAGCGCTTTTTCACGGCAGTCGCGGCTTTCTCTGGTTGAGATAATCATACCGGTGTAGGGCACCGCAATGCGGATGCAGGCGATAATTTTAAGGAAGGTGTCGTCGTCGATAGCGTCCTTAAAATCATCGGGGTTGATGTTATCTGCGGCGCGGATACGCGGCACGCTGACGGTATGCGGCCCAACGCCGAAAGCCGCCTCCAAGTGCTCGGCGTGCATCAGCAAACCGGCAAATTCATAAGGGTAGTTTTCAAGGCCGAAAAGCACCCCAATACCAACGTCGTCAATGCCGCCCTGCATGGCGCGGTCCATCGCTTCGGTGTGGTATTCATAGTCGTGTTTGGGGCCGGTGGGGTGCAGCACTTCGTACCGTTCTTTGTTGTAGGTTTCTTGGAAGAGGATATAAGTGCCAATTTCCGCCTCGTGCAGTTTGCGGTAGTTTTCTACCGTGGTGGCAGCGATATTGACGTTAACACGGCGGATAGCGCCGTTTTTGTGGTGAATGCCGTAAATGGTTTTAATGCTTTCCAGCACGTACTCAATGGGGGAGTGCACCGGGTGCTCGCCCGTTTCTAAGGCAAGGCGTTTGTGGCCCATATCTTGCAGCGCAATAACTTCGTCTTTAATTTGTTCTTGCGTCAGTTTTTTGCGGGCAATGGTGGTGTTGGTGCTGTGGTAAGGGCAGTAAACGCACCCGTTAATGCAGTGGTTGGATAGGTAAAGCGGTGCAAACATAACGACCCGTTTGCCGTAAAATGCCTCTTTAATTTCGGTGGCGAGGGCGAAGATTCTTTGGTTTCGCTCGTCGTCTTGGCACGCCAGCAAAACCGATGCTTCCCGATGGGTAAGACCTTGGCGTTTTGCCGCCTTTTCAAGAATGGCGTCAACCAGTTCAAGGTTGTCTTTGTTTTCATCGGCGTAGGCCAGTGTGTCTAAAATTTCTTGGTGGTTAATAAATTCTTCCGCAATGGAAGAGGCCGGTTTATATGGTATCATTGCTTACCTCCGTTGTAATGTGGTTATTTATTGAAAACCCGGCGGCGTCACCGCGTGATGCCACCACGTTGTATCCTATTTTTTGCATGCGTTTTTCCAAATCTCTCACCGCTTCCGCCGCCTCGCTGCCGGTGTGGGCTTTGTTGTTGTACAGCATGTATTTGTGCCGCACTTCTTTGGGCGAAAGGTTGGGCATGATGACGTTGGCGCCGGCTAAAATGCCGCGTTCCTGCCCGTTTTGGCTGGCGGAGCTTAGCGCTGTGGTCGCCGGCAAAAGCACCCTGGGCAGCATTAGCCGCACCAGGCTGAGCATAAAGACGGTGTCGTCGGCGGTGCCGCTTTTTTTATCTTTAAAGGGGGTGTCTTTGTGCGGGATAAAAGGCCCGATGCCGACCATTTGCGGTTGCAGTTCTTTTAAGAAAAGCATGTCCTGCGCCAGCGTTTGCGGCGTTTGCCACGGCGAGCCAACCATAAAACCGCTGCCTATTTGGTAGCCGATGTCCTTTAAATCATAAAGGCACGCCTGCCGTTTAGCGAGCGTCAGCTCCGGTGGGTGCAGCGCGGCAAAGTGAGCAGCGTCTGCCGTTTCATGGCGTAGCAGGTAGCGGTCGGCGCCGGCGTCAAACCAGCTTTGGTAGGCGGCGTGCGGGTGCTCACCCAGTGAGAGGGTTACGGCGCAGTCCGGGTGGCGGGCTTTCAGCTGCGCCACTAATTGAGCCACTTTGGACGCGGTGTAAAACCCGTCTTCGCCGCCCTGCAAAACAAAGGTGCGAAAGCCAAGGCGGTACCCTTCGTCGGCGCATTGCAGCACCTCGTCCGGCGTAAGGCGGTAGCGGCTGGCATTTAAGTTACCGCGCCGAATGCCGCAATAATAGCAGTCGTTACGGCAGTGGTTGGTTAGCTCGATAAGCCCGCGCAGGTAAACGGCGTCGCCATAATGGCGGCGGCGCACCGCGTCGGCTTTGGCGGCGGCGTAGCGTGTAAGCGCTTTCGTCTGCCCGTTAAAAAGCGCAGCAAATTTGTCCGCTGTTAGGCGCTGTGTGTCTGCTAATTTATCAATTAAATAGTCCAGATTCTTTTGCATAGCCACCGCTCTATTCCATTTCTTTTTGCGGCGTTATCTGTTTTGCGTAGATGGTTTTGCTGCTAACGCCGGGCAACATACCTATTTTACCGCCCAGCGCCGAGATAACGTCGTTCGGTGCGTTAAGCACCACGCTGATAACACCCACCGCGTGC
Source organism: uncultured Oscillospiraceae bacterium (assembly GCA_964479715.1). Taxonomy (GTDB): domain Bacteria; phylum Bacillota; class Clostridia; order Oscillospirales; family Ruminococcaceae; genus JAAYCI01. Next base: position 3,753 of record CAYZSR010000111.1, read on the forward strand.
TGTGCGTGGGGGATGCCCATCCGCCCGACAATATAATCTTGGTATTCGTGCAATATTTCATTTACTTTTTCGGTGGATGTAAACTCTTCAACGAGTATACCCACCAAAGCAATTCTTGTTTGCATAGCGCCTCCCTATAAAAAGACAACAAAAAAAGCGCCGCAAGGCGCCCTACAAAAACGCTACAATGGTAGCGCAGTGATGACCGCCTTTTCCTTTAGCCGAAGCTGCAAGATTAGAACGCTTTATGCTATTGTTTAGCTTTTTCAAGCTGTTATTATTATAACGCATTTTGGTGGCGGACGCAACAGCCAACCGGCGCAATGTTTTTTTATTCGCTTAATACGCCGGCTGTGAACAAAAGAAAAGGCAAAAAAGGTTGGCGCTACGAAACGGCGCGCCCCGCCACCATTACTGAAAGTCAGACAACGTGACACGGCACCCTCTGCACCCTATCCGAAAATGCAGAAAGTGCCGCGCCACTATGATGAAAAGCTAAGACTGTCGTCATTATTAAGGGGAATCAGTCGGCTTTCTCCGCCGGTTTTTCGTCGGTGGATTTTTTGCTTTGTTTGTCAAAATCTTCTTTGGTCATCACGTCGGAAACGCGCATGTTCACTTCGGCTATTTCAAGCCCCGTCATGGAGTGCACCGCTTTTGAAAGTGCCTCGACAAGATTGTCAAAAATAACCGGCTGACTTTTACCGTATTCGCAGATAACAACGACGGTGATGCCAACCTGCTTTTTGCCAATTTCAACGTTGATGCCTTTGGTGATATCATCGCCA
>CAYZSR010000112.1:0-597 GCA_964479715.1 uncultured Oscillospiraceae bacterium
CACTCCATCGGCATTGGCGGTGACAGCCACGTGCGGTTGCAGGACGGCGCTCTCAAAATCGGCCCACAGCGGCTGGGGCGTCCTGTTGCTTTTGGTGGCGATGCGCTAACACCCACCGACGCCATGGTGGCGCTCTCGCTGTTGGAAGCGCCGCACCACGGCGCCGCAGAGGACGCAGTAACGGCGTTGGCGGATGACATGGGCACCACCCCTGCCGACGCCGCCGGCCGCATTCTGGACACGGTAACGGACACCATCTGGCAAACGGTGGAGCGGTTGCTGCAACGCTTAAACAACCATCCCGTTTACACCGTTAAAGAGCTGTTGCAAGACCGCGCCGTTAAACCCGTCGCCGTTTATATGGTGGGCGGGCCCGCCGCGGTGCTGGCAGAGCGATTAAAGCAGAAGATTACCCAGCGGGTGCACTGCCCGCCGCACTACGCCATTGCCAACGCCGTTGGCGCGGCGCTGGCAAAACCCACCTTTGAAATTAATCTGGTGGCGGATACCGAGCGGCAAACGCTCTCTGTGCCGGAGGTGGCGCTGTATGAAACCATCAGCCCCGGTTGCACATTGGCAGACGCTGAAGAATACGCG
>CAYZSR010000112.1:607-2738 GCA_964479715.1 uncultured Oscillospiraceae bacterium
CGGCAACTTGTTAAAGAAAACACCGCCGATGACACCGCCGCCGTGGAAATTACCGAAGCAAGCTGTTTTAACAGGGTGCAGCGGTTTGGCGGCACCCACCGCAACATACGCGTTAAAGCGCAGGTAAAGCCGGGTCTTACCGGCACGCTACGAGGTGATGCCGTTGAAAGCTAAAAACAAATTAGGGCTTGTCTTTTTCCCCGCCTTTGACTGGGCCATTTCTGAAACCCACCCCGAGCGGGAAGAGCGCCTTTTATACACCCAAGACCAACTGTTTGAAGAGGGCATTCAAGATATAGACGGCGTTGAGTTTTACAACCCCGTTGTGGCCACCGCCAAAGACATCAATCGGGTGCACTTTGCGGTGCCCAGTGCCGATGAACGGCTTACCCAGTCGCATTACATTGCGGCGGGCGGCGCCATACGTGCCTTTGACGCCGTGATGCAGCAAGAGGTGGATAAATCTTTCGCGCTGGTGCGCCCACCGGGGCACCACGCCCAGCGTGTTGTCTACGGCGACCGCGGGTTTTGCATCGTCAACGTTGAGGCGGTGGCGCTGGAACATCTGCGGCAAAAACACGGCGATTTACGGGTTGCCATTGTTGACACCGACTGCCACCACGGCGACGGCACCGAAGACATTTACTGGAACGACAAAGACACCCTTTTCATCTCTTTTCACCAAGACGGGCGCACCCTGTACCCCGGTACCGGCGCCGTCGAAGATTTGGGCGGTCCGTCGGCGTTTGGCTACAACGTGAACATCCCGCTGCCGCCCGGCACCGGCGATGAAGGTTTTCTTTACGTTTTAGACAACGTGGTTATGCCCATTTTAGAAGATTACCAGCCCGATATTATCATCAACTCCGCCGGGCAGGACAACCACTACACCGACCCGCTCACCAACATGAACTTTTCCGCCCAAGGCTATGCTTTGCTGAACGACCGCCTCAACCCCGATATGGCGGTGCTGGAGGGCGGCTATTCCATCGAAGGGGCGCTGCCTTATGTAAACCTCGGCATTATTTTGGCGATGGCGGGGCTGGATTATTCCGGCGTGCATGAGCCGGATTATCACCTTGGCAAGTGGAAACAAAGCGACGAGGTAACGCTGCAGGTAAAACAGATAAGCAACGTGGTGCGCACGCTGTGGAACCAAAAAGAGGCGCTGGCAAAAGGCACCTTTAAAGGCAAAACGCACCACACCCGCCAGCGGCGCGTTTATTATGACACCGACCAAATTATGGAGCACCAAAGCCAAACCTTTAAGCTGTGCGAACATTGCGCCGGCGTAGATTATATCGAGTCTGACAGCGACACGGGCCACCGCATTTTGGCGATAACCATTCCCCGCGGCGCTTGCTCTGCCTGTTTAGACGAGGGACACCGCCGTTATAAATCCGCCGAGAAAGGCCATTTCACCAACGTTTACCTGCAAGACCGCTTAAATGACGAGTATTTGGCAAAATAGAAAGTGCACGCAGCGGCGCCCGCTAAAACAGCTTTTGGCGGCAAAAGTGTGCCGATGTAGCTCGGCGTTTAGATAAAGGCACCACTTAAACGGCGAGCGTTTGCTTTTAGATAAAGCAATGGGAGAGAGGTTATTTTATATCCGTGCGGTTTTATACCCTCTAAAACGATTTTGTGCGGTGATATGAAACGATAACGGCGTGGCAGTTGCTATGTAAAATTTAATTGAGTTTTAACGGAAGGGCTGCCGCTGCAAGTTTTTGGCGAATGAGCCGGCGATACTTAGGCCGCTTCTATCGGCCGCCAAAGCCGCTGTTAGCCAATGAACTTTCACATTCTGTAAAACAACTAAACCCCGCCTACTGCAGTAGACGGGGTTTGTAGTTGTTGTTCATCAATTATTTCGGCGGGTTTATCAACCCGTTTGCGGCGCTTGTAAAACGGCGCAAAGCCCAAAGCCGCTCACTTCATAGCGCAGAAAGGCTATAATTCCACCGGTAACGGGCGGCGTATGGCAAGCGCTGTTTGGGTTACGTCGCAATCAAAGGCAAGCAGCTGTACGCCTGCCTTTTTAGCGTCTTGCAGCGCTTTGGTAAACGTCTCGTGCATGGCGGTGTTGGGGGTAAAACAGCGGGTGTTTTGCATTTGAATAACAAAGACA
>CAYZSR010000112.1:2748-4438 GCA_964479715.1 uncultured Oscillospiraceae bacterium
CAAACCCGTTTCGGCGGGCGTCAATCAGCTCATAAATATGCTTAACACCCCGCTCGGTGGGGGCGTCCGGGAAAAGGGCAACGCCGTCCCTTTCAAGGGTTACACCCTTTACCTCGGCGTAGGTTTTACGCGTGCCGCTTTCCACATAAAAGTCAAAACGAGAGTTGCCGTAGCTGCTTTCCGGGTGAATAACGGCGTCGGCACCAAAAAGGTCGTTTTCTGCAAGCCAGCTGCCAAACGCGTGGTTGGGCGCTTGGCTGTCAATATTAACCAGCGTGTCACCCTTGTAAACGGCAAACAGGTCGTAACCGGTTTTGCGGTTGGGGTTTTTAGCTTTTTGAATGTACACGTCGGCACCGGGAACAAGCAGCTCTTTCAGCCGCCCGGTGTTTTTCACGTGGCATTTTATCGTTTCGCCGTTTTGCTCCACCTCCGCTACAAAGCGGTTGGGGCGGGCAAGAAAAACAGCGGGGGAAACGTCGGTGTACTGCATGGTATCATCCTATCGTTTGCGCGCCGCATAGAAAAAACGGCGCCGTTTTGTTATACTGATAAAAAGCCTATATTTAATAAGCCAAGGAGGTTTTTATGCCGGTTGGATTAACGCATTATTATTATGGCGACGGCAAAGGTAAAACCAGCGCCGCCATGGGTTTAGCGCTGCGTACCGCAGGGCACGGTTTACGTGTTATGATAGTACAATTTTTCAAAACAGGCAACAGCGGCGAGGTGGCAGTCCTTAAACATTTGCCGGGTGTAACGGTGGTTTACGGCCAAAGCGGCAAAGGTTTCAGCCACACGATGAGCGACGCGCAAAAAAAAGAAACCACCGCCATTCACGACGCTAACTTACGGCAAGCGATAGACGCCGCCGATGATTTAGACGTGCTTATTTTAGACGAAGCGATGGACGCGTATCAGCTGGGCTATCTTGACAAAGCGCCTTTTGATGCGTTGATGCGTAACAAACCACCCCATTTAGAGCTGGTTATTACGGGGCACCAAAGCGACGAATGGCTGTGCCGAAACGCCGATTACGTGACCCGTTTTGTGAAAGAAAAGCACCCGTTCGACAGCGGCGTTACCGCCCGCAAAGGCATAGAGATATAGCCGAAAATCGCCATCTTATATTGACAATATTGCACAATTATAACTATACTAGAGGGTAAGGGAATTGAAGCACTGCTTCAAAAAAATAGAAGGGAAAGGGAATAATTATGCCTCAATATGACCCGTTCGACAACGTTTTGCAGATATTAGACCAAGCCGCAGACATTCTCGGCTACGATGAAAATGACTATGTGCGCCTTAAGCACGCTGAAAAAGAGCTTAAAGTGGCGGTGCCGGTTGTAATGGACGACGGCAGCACCCAAGTTTTTAACGGCTTTCGTGTGCAGCACTCCACCACCCGTGGGCCCGCCAAAGGCGGCGTGCGGTACAACCCGTCGGTAGACGACCAAGAAGTGAAAGCGCTTGCCGCGTGGATGACCTTTAAATGCGCCGTGGTGGATATACCATATGGCGGCGGCAAAGGCGGCGTTGTGTGCGACCCCGCCACGCTGTCGCAACAAGAGCTGTACCGCTTAACCAACGCTTACATCCAAGCGATAGAGCCGATTATCGGCCCCGAGCTTGACGTTCCCGCGCCCGACGTTGGCACCAACGCCACCGTAATGGGCTGGATGGTTGA
>CAYZSR010000113.1:0-4345 GCA_964479715.1 uncultured Oscillospiraceae bacterium
CGGGTACCGCGACGGCATCGGCTTTGGCGAGGCGATTGGGCGCCACCTTGAAGAAAACCACTTTCTTTACCGTGACACCAGCCTTTTTGCTGCCGGTTACCGCCTGCGGGTGCCGGTTACGGCGCATGTGGGCATCGGCAACGACATTGTGCACGAGCTGCCCAGCGCCGACGGCGCCGCCATTGGCGCCACCAGCTACGACGACTTTTTAATCTATGCGCGCTCGATACAAAACTTGGAGGGCGGCGTCTTTTTAAACATCGGCTCGGCGGTAACAGGGCCGGAGGTTTACCTTAAGGCGCTGTCTATGGCGCGCAACGTGGCGCACCAAAAAGGCGAAAAGATAACCGATTTTACCACCGCTGTCTTTGATTTGATGGATTTGGAGGACGAAGACACCGGCACCGAACTGCCTAAAAGCGACCCCCGCTACTATTTCAGGCCTTGGAAAACCATTTTAGCCCGCACCGTCGCCGACGGCGGCGAAAGCTATTACCTGCAAGGCAAACACGCTGAAACAGTGCCGGCGCTTGGGTACGCGCTGCTGCACGGCGAATAGAAAGGAGACATCATGGATGAAGCGGTATTAAACCATCTGTTTGATAAATTTAGCGATATACGGGTGGCGGTGGTGGGCGATTTGTTCGCCGACCACTGGATGATGATTGACCGTGACTTGGATGAAAAATCTCTTGAAACGGGGCTGACGGCGTACCAGGTGGTAAGCCGTAAAATAGAGCCGGGCGCGGTGGGTACCATCCTGCGGGATTTGGCAACGCTGGGCGCCGGGCAGCTGCACCTTGTTAGCCTCATCGGCGACGACGGCGACGGGCATGAATTGTTGCAAATGCTGATGCAGTACGGCGTGAACACCGAGCGGGTAACGCAAAGCCACCAAATTGTAACGCCTGCCTACATGAAGCCGATGTTTTACAACAGCACCACCCGCCCCGTTGAACACAACCGCTTGGATTTGAAAAACCACACGCAGACGCCGCACACGCTGCAACAAATGGTTATTGAAAATTTGAAGGCGATAGCGCCGCAGGTGGACGCCATTTTAGTGCTGGACCAAGTGGTGAATGAGGGCACCGGCGTGGTAACCCCCGCCGTGCGAGAGGCGCTGGCGCAGCTGGCGGTAGACCACCCCGAGCTGCTTATTTTTGCCGATTCACGGGCGCACATTGATAAATTTAACAACGTGTTGGTAAAGTGCAACGACAAAGAAGCGCTGGCGATAACAGGGCGCGAGCCACAGCCCTTTGATGAAGCGGTGCTGGGGCATTGTTTGGACGAAATGGAAGAAAAAACAAACGGCGACGCCATCATCAGTTGCGGGGCGCATGGCGTGCTGGCGAAAAAAGACGGCGTTACCAAGCTGTTTCCCGCGGTGCAACACGGCGAGCGGGAAATAGACGTGGTGGGCTCCGGTGATGCGTGCAGCAGCGGCATTGTGCTGTCCCTTTGTGCCGGCGCAGACCCCTATATTGCGGCGCAGATGTGCAACTTGGTGGCGGGCGTAACAATACGCAAGCTGGGTACCACCGGCACCGCCACCCGCAGCGAAGTAATTGATTTATACAACGAACAACAAGCGCTGAAAAGCGAACAATAAACGGAGCAAACACAGATGACACAGCCTAAAAAAGCCGTTTTAGCGGTGGATATCGGCGGCTCTAAACTGATGACGGGGCTTATCGCCCCAAACGGCGAGCTTTTCTACAAGCGGCGCTATCTTTGGAGCAACCTGCAAGAAAAAACGGTGCTGCGTGAAGTGGGCGCCGCCGCCGCCGAGGCGCTGGGGCAAGCCGCTGCGCTGGGGCTTTTGGTAACCGCCGCCGGCGTAACCATACCCGGCCTGACCGACCCCGCCGCCGGGGTGTGGGTAGAGGCCAGCTTCTCCGGCATACGCGGTGTGCCGCTGGCGGCTATTTTAAGTGAGCGGCTGGAAATCCCCGTTTATTTGGAAAACGACGCCAAGGCCAGCGCGCTGGCAGAGCAACAATTTGGCGGCGGGCGGGGGGTACGCAACTTTTTGTACCTTACCATATCCAACGGGGTGGGCGGCGCCTACGTGGCGGACGGCGCGCTGCAATACGGCGCCACCGGCAGCGCCGGCGAAGTGGGACACACCGTGGTGGTGCCCGGCGGACGCCGCTGCAACTGCGGGCTGCACGGCTGTTTGGAAATGTACGCCGCCGGCCCGGGGCTGGTGCAAACCTACCAAGAACTGGGCGGCACCGCCACGCCGGCAAACGGCGAAAGCATCGCCCAAAAAGCCGCCGACGGCGAAGCGGCGGCCCTTGAAACCTTTGAATTACAGGGGCACTATCTGGGGCAGGTTATCGGCGGTGCCTGCAACCTTTTGAACCCTGAAAAGGTGATACTCGGCGGCGGGCTTTCCCTTGCCTTTGAATGGTATGAAAAACCGCTGCTGAAGCACCTGCATAAAAACATGTACCACGCCGCCAACCCGAATGTAACGGTAGAGCCAACGGTTTTGCGCTACGACGGCGGGCTGTACGGCGCCGCCGCAACCGCGCTGCGGGCCACCGTATAAAATGAGGAGGCAACCCCATGAAAAGCTACTTGAACCAATACAGCGACACGTTAAAAGCCGCGCTGGACACCATTGATGAAAAGCAGTTTGACGGTTTTTTACAGCGGCTGCGCACCGTTTATAAAAACAACCGCCAAGTATTTATTATGGGCAATGGGGGCAGCGCCGCCACCGCCAACCACTTTGTTTGCGATTTTGGCAAAAACGCGGTGCAAGACCCCGCCAAGCGGCGCTTTCGCATTTTATCGCTAAGCGACAACGTAGAGAAAATTACCGCCTTTGCCAACGACGTTGCCTACGAAGAGGTGTTTACACAGCAGCTGATTAACCTGCTGCAACCGGACGATTTGGTGGTGGCCATCAGCGCCAGCGGTAACTCGCCCAACATTGTGCACGCCTGCCGCTATGCCCAAGAACGGGGCAACGAGGTGGTGGGACTTTCCGGCTTTGAGGGCGGCCAGCTGAAAGAGCTTGCCGATGTGTCGCTCAACGCGCCGCTGGACAGCTACGAGCAGGTGGAAGATATGCACCTGATTTTGCTGCACATGGTGGTGTGCTACATGAAAGACCACCCCGCTTTTTTAAATGGCTAGCGGCAGGTGGCGTTTCTTTGTGGTGAATAGTTTGCTTTAAAGCAGACAGCTTTCGCTTTAGAGCGGGCGGCTCCCTTCAGGGGGCGTGGTGCAGGCGTTTCTTTTGCGTTGTTGCACCGATATTTGCTTTTAGCGCCCGCCTTTCTCCCTTATATATAAGGTAATGGTAAAGAAAGGCAAAAAACAAAGCGCTTGCACAGCACCGATGAGCGCAGCAACTAAAGACTGATTACAACGAGGCGGCCTAGTTGGCTGCCTCGTTTTGTTGCGGGCGGATGGCGGGGAGTAGAGTAGACTTTTATTGCGGGCACCGCCATGTGGGGGGCAAACGGCGGGTTTTAAAGCGGCTCGCGGGGCGGACAAACGGACAAAAGTGACCGACACCACTTATAGATTAGTGGAGCGGCTGTGTGTTTGGCAAAAACCGCGCGGCGGTTTAGCGGGTGGCGGGGCTGAATAACCAGCCGCCGGCGTGCAACGCCACACAGGCTACGGGGAACAAATGGTATTTTGGTGTGGGGAGTAGCGGCGGGGCGGGATAGGCGAATGGTAATGAGTATTTACTGTATAAAGGGCAGGCAACAGAGATGGCTTAGCAGAGAAGGGGTGTCGCCTTGGTGGGGGCAAAGAAAACGGCGGCGCAAACAGAGTGGCGCCGCTGCGGTTTTAGCTCATGGTGGTGTTGGTGGGGCAGTATCGCTGCGTCATGTGTAAAAAGGGGTGCCTTTTCAATCAAAAAATCAACCGAATAAAAAAGAACGCCTCATCGCTGGTGGTGCGGCGCCCTGAAAAATCAGCCTCTGAAAACCGAGCGGTGCGGTGTTTGCGGCTTGCATTTATAGTGAGAAAGCATTGCCTCAAAAAAGAGACTTTGACTAAAATAATTTTTTTGCCCAAAAAGTGCGATAATTGTGCAAAAAATGGCGAAAAAGCAAAAAAAGTGCTGGAAACCCGCTAAACTATGCTAGAATAGAACCGTAGATATATACGCAAGGGCACAAATGATGCCTTTGCAAAGAGAGGGCGCTTTGAATGTGGCCCGTTTAAAACGCCCTGCAAAACGGAGGGCAGGACGCCCCCGTTATAAAAATTAGGGAGGACTAATTAATGGTTATACAACACAACATTATGGCGATTAACTCGCACCGTCAACTGGCGGTTAACAACAACAACTTAGGCAAAAACTTGGAGA
>CAYZSR010000114.1:0-4343 GCA_964479715.1 uncultured Oscillospiraceae bacterium
GTAAAGACCATCTTCGGCCAAGGCGCGGCTGAGTCTGAAACGGTTATTATGAACATCCGCCTGCCCCGCGTTACGGCGGGGCTGCTGGTGGGGGCGCTGCTTGCCTCAACCGGCGCCGTGATGCAATGCGTTTTAAGAAACCCGCTGGCGTCTGCCTCTACACTGGGCGTCTCGCAAGGGGCGGCCTTCGGTGCGGCGCTGGGCATCATCGTCTTTGGCGGCGGCGTTGTCAACTCCGCCTCGGCCACCTCGGCGGTTACCATTAACAACCCATACATCGTTACGCTGTGCGCCTTTTTCTTCGGCGCCATCTCAACGGTGGTTATTATTCTTATCTCGCAGCTTAAGCAAGACATCGGCTCCACCGGGCTGGTGCTGGCGGGCGTTGCCCTCAGCTCGCTTTTTCAAGGGGGCAGCACGCTGCTGCAATACTTTGCCGACGAAAACAAAATCGGTGCCGTCGTCTTTTGGACGTTCGGCAACCTGGGCGGCACCAACTGGCGCCAGCTGCTTATTTTAGCGGTGGTGCTGGCGCTGGCGCTAACCTACTTTATGCTGAACCGCTGGAACTACAACGCCATGGAAAGCGGCGCAGACACCGCCAAAAGCCTTGGCGTAAACACCCGCCGCATTATGCTTATCACCATGGCTATCGGCTCTTTTGCCGCGGCGGTGGCGGTTTCCTTTGTCGGTATCATCAGTTTTGTCGGTTTGGTGGCGCCGCACATCATGCGCCGCTTTGTCGGCAACGATTACCGCTACCTCGTTCCCAGCTCGGCCGTTGCCGGCGCCCTGCTGCTGGTACTGGCCGATTCCTTCGGCAAAACCATTATCGCCCCTGTGGTATTACCCATCGGCGCCATTACGTCGTTCCTCGGCGCGCCGATGTTCCTCTTTTTACTCTTTAAAGGAGGCGATATGAATGGTAAAGGTTAACAACATCAGCTACGCTTACAACCGCAAAGCGGGCAACGTTTTAAACGACGTCAGCTTCACTATGGAGCAAGGCGAAAGCCTCGCTATTCTTGGCAACAACGGCGCCGGCAAAAGCACATTGCTTAAATGCATTGACAAAATCTACCCCGCCAATGGTGGCACCGTGTATGTAGACGACGTCGACGTCTTTAAGCTCACCGGCTCAGAGCTTGCGCAAAACATCGCCTTTGTGCCGCAAAATGTCGACCCTATTAACATGACGGTGTTCGACGCGGTGCTGCTTGGCCGCAAGCCCTACATCAAGTGGGACGCCACCCGTGAAGACCGCCAAATCGCCAGCGACATCATCCACCAAATGGGGCTGGATGAATTCATTTTGCGCAACGTGTCGGAGCTTTCCGGCGGTGAGGCGCAAAAGGTAACGCTGGCACGGGCGCTGGCGCAAGAGCCGAAACTGCTGCTTTTAGATGAGCCAACCAGCAACCTGGACCCCTACAACCAACACGAGGTTATGCAAACGGTGCGCAACATCGCCCGCCAGCACAACATCTGCGTGATGATTGTAATACACGATTTAAACTTGGCCGTGCGCTACTGCGACAAGTTTTTGTTCTTAAAGGACACCACCATCTATTCGCACGGCGGGCACGAGTGCATCACCGCCGAAACCATTGAAGACGTTTACGGCATCCATGTGCATATTATAGACCACATGAACGTGCCGGTTATTGTTCCCTTCCCGGACGCTTAACCCGCCTCTTTTCAGCTATAAAGGACGGTAAAGATGACTTTAGAAACCCTTCAAAAAACGTGGGTAAGCGCTAAAAAGCATGACAGCGGCGCCCAGCAAAAAATGTGGGACGACGCCGCCTGTGATTTTGTGCGTGACATACCCCGTTTTGATGAAAACCCTTTTTTAAAACAGATAGAAAACACGGTGCCCCTTACGGAAAACACCGCGGTGCTGGATATCGGCTGCGGGGCGGGGCGCTTTGCGCTGGCGTTTGCGCCGCGCGTGGGGCGGGTTACCGCCACCGATATTTCGCCAAAAATGATTGCGCTGGCGGAAAAACAAGCCGCCGAACACGGCGCAGACAACATTGATTTTTTCAGCATCGATTGGAAAGAGATAGACCTTGACGCAAGGGAAATGCGCGGCGCCTACGACGTGGTTTTTGCCCACATGACGCCCGCCATCACCGATTACGCGTCGCTGGATACAATGAACGCCTGCGCTAAAAACCACTGCTTTATTGTTAAGCCCGCCCGCCGCACCGACCCGCTTTTGCAAGAACTGTCCCGCCTTGTTGGCATTGACAACCGCGAGAAAAAGCTCGACAGCGACATTATTCACCTCTTCAGCTACCTGTGGCTGAAAGGGTACGAACCGCGCTTTAACTACCGCAATGAGGTGTGGGAGCAGCTTAAAACCGTAGAAGAAGCGACGCTGTGGTACACCAACCGCCTGAACGTAACCAAAAAGCTGACCGATGAAAACCGGCAAACCATTGCCGACCACATAGAAGGTATCAGCCAAGCCGGCGTGGTGCACAACAACACTACCACCAGCATTGTTACGGTGGATTGGTCGGTTAAACCGCGGTGAGGGCGTTTTATGCCGCCGCGTAGAGAAGCAACGCAAACCGCACCGCCGCAAACACCGCACAGTTGGGTACCCTGAAAACCAAGTGCACTCGTTTGCGAAATAAGCATACAAAGCAAAGCAATACATAAAAAAACCGACCCGGTCTTTTGACTCGGTCGGTTTTTATTGTGTGGTGCCCGTTAGCCGCGGCGTCTACCCTAAATGGCAACGCACCGCTTGCCGCTATTCAAAATATTGTGCCATCTCCGGTGGAATGGGAATAATACAAAAAGTATGGCCAGAGGGGTCTAAAAACACACGCCAATCGCTTGAATATTGCGTGTCTGCCAAGACCGCACCGCACGCCAAGGCGTGTTCAGTTTTTTTCTCTAAATCGTTTTGCTCCACATAGAAATCAAGATGTACCATCTGTTGCGGGCGGCCTTTTTCAGTGGGGTAAATAGGGCGCGTATAATCTGCCTCTTGCTGAAAAACAAGGGGTGTAAATCGTCTCTTTTTGTCATATAAAACAATCCATTCACGCGCTTCACCCTGGTATTCTTTTTCCCAGCCCAACAATTTTTGATAAAAGGCAGACAGCGCCTCTGCCTTGTCAGTATCTATAACAATGGCTCCAAGCCACATAAAAATCGCTCCCATCACTATGTCTTTTATGTATTAATAATACCCCATCGCCGCCCCAATGGAAAGCTAAATTATTTTGCGGGTGCCAAACACCCTTTGTTTAACAAAACCCTAGGCATGTTTAGTATTTTTTCACACCTACACTTTCACCACCACAAAAAAGGCACAGCGTTTTAACGCCGTGCCTTTTAATCATTTTTATAAAACCGCGTAGCGGCATTTTTATTTTTTGCCTAAGTTTGTTTTGCCCGCTCTCGCAAAAAGACGCCTAAAAAACAGCTATCATAAGAGCAGCAAAAGGGGCTAAAAAAAGTGCCACAAAGCCCGTTGGTTTACCGCTTTCTTCCTTCTTTGCGCTGTGCGGTGCCTGCGCAAATTTCAGCTGTCTGCGCCATTCCGCCATGCGGCAACTCCGCTACGCCGCCGAGGTAACGGCAAGGTAATTGCCGTAGGGCACGCCGTAGTCGTCCATATAGTCGTAGGCGTTTTGGCGCGCCGTCTCTTCGCTTGTGCCGCCGCCCGTTTCACGCTCCACATAGTAATGCACAAAAACCGGCACCGCTTTTTCCAGCTGGCTGTCGCTGTCTTGCCACACCCGCCGCCACACCCGCCGCGACGCGGTGGCAACGTCGTCTGCCTCTTCTTCGTATTTCTTAAAGTGCCCGTCAGCCACCCGCCGCTCTAAATAGCTTAAAAACGAGGCAGGTTTTGCCTGCACCGTTAAATTGTAGCGCCCGCCGTGGCCGTTTTCATAACCGCCGTAGCAAGCAAACAGCAGCCGCCGCCCCAGCAAGTTGTTGTCGCTGTCAAATTTAAGGGGCAGCCGCCCGCTGTCTATATCTTGCCACAGCAGCGCAATTTGTTGCTGCCCGTCGATTGAATTGTCAGCACGTATGGTGAGCGAGTCTAGGTAATACGTCATGGTTTCAGCCCCCATCGGTTGGCATTTTTATTTACGTTGTGCCCTTAGTATACCCCATACCGATGGTGAAACCGACTGAATGCTGTCGTATCGGGGCGGCGGTAAAAATATTATTCGCCCGCCCATCGCCCCGCCTGTAAAATAATGGCAACACGCTGCGATAAAATCGCTATTACCACAAGGCAAAAATGGCGTACAGCCTATTAAATACGGTAGAAACCCCATTAACACACAACACAAAGCGGCAGACTATAA
>CAYZSR010000115.1:0-4267 GCA_964479715.1 uncultured Oscillospiraceae bacterium
AAAAACAAAACGGCCAGCGGCCCGATAAATCACAACTGACATTGGTTGGCAAAATGCTAGGGAAATTGGAGGCGATATTATGAGACCGCTTCATTTAACAATGTCCGCCTTTGGGCCTTTTGCCGGGAAAACAGAAATTAACTTTGAGCAGTTCGGCAAAGATGGGCTCTTTTTAATCACCGGCAAGACGGGCAGCGGCAAAACCACTATTTTTGACGCCATTTCCTACGCGTTGTACGGTACCGCCAGCGGAGACAACCGCACCGGCGACATGATGCGAAGCGACTTTGCAGACATTGAAACGGAAACCTACGTTGAGCTGGCTTTCAAATACCACGATAAAGAGTACACCGCCCGGCGCAACCCCCGCTACACACGGCTTAGCAAACGGGGCGACGGCACCACCACGCAGGTGGCAGACGCCACGCTGACACTGCCCGACGGCGACGTTGTTATCGGCATTCAAAACGTGGACGCCTACATTGAAGATTTGCTGGGCATTAACCGGGACCAATTTTGCCAAACGACAATGATTGCACAAGGCGATTTTTTGAAACTATTGCTAAGCGGCACCAAAGAGCGCTCAACCATTTTGCGAAAAATTTTTGACACCGAAAAGTTTTTGGAGTTTCAGCAGCTGTTAAGAGAGCGCAGTAACGCGTTAAAGCGTGAGCTGGAGCAAGACAACCGCGTTGTTTTACAACACGCCGCTGACATTGACTACACCGCCGATGACGCCGCCGCAGAACCCCTTGAAGTGTGGCTGGCGCATGAAGACCACCACGACGGGCAGGGGCTGCTCAGCGCCCTTGAAACGCTTTTGACGGCGCAGCAAAAACAGCTGACTGCGCTTGAAGAACAGTACAGTGCGTTGCAAAAACAGCGGCAAGAATTTGAAGCGGAAAAAGTGCTGGCGGAAGCCGACAATGAAAATTTAGCAAGCCTGCAAAAAAACACCGACCTGCTCAACACACTGAACGCCAAACAGCAAACAATAACCGAGCTGAAAGAACAGGTTAAGCAGGGTGACATTGCGCTGCACGAAATAAAACCCCTTGATGAAAAGATGACGCTGGCTAAAACCCAACTGAACGATAACGAGACGGCGATAAAAGAACAAACAGAGGTGGTTGAAAAGGCGCAAACCGCTTTTAGCAGTGCTGACGAAACCCATGAAAAAGAAAAAGCGAACGAGCCACATCGCCAAAAACTGGCGGAAACAATACAAAGGCTACAAAGCGAGCTGGATTACCAGCGGGAGTACACCGCCCTGCAAAAGCAAACCGTTGAAACTTTTGAGGCGTTGGGAAAAACACAGCGCCATTTAAAGGAAACAGCGCAGGATAAAACCAACGCGCAGCGGCTGTACGACAAATTGCAACAAGAGATAGAAGCAGCGGCCGATGTTGACGTGAATAAAACCAAAGCGGAGCAACGCCTTGAAGAACTTTTAAAGCATCAACAACAGCTGGTGCAATGCGAAGCGCAGCAACAACTATTCCTGCAAAAAGAACAACAACATAAAACTTTTGAAAATGACTACGCAGAGAAACACAAACAATGGCAGCGGTTAACCAAAGACTGGCAAGCCAAGCAAAGTGTTTTTATGCACGAGCAAGCCGGCTTTTTGGCAAAGACCCTTAAAGCGGGCGAAAGCTGCCCCGTTTGCGGCTCGGTAGAGCACCCGTCGCCGGCGGTGCTATCCCAAGCGGCGCCGTCTGAAGAAATGGTTGACAAAGCCAAAGAAGCGGCAGACAGCGCCCAGCAACAAGCGGAAGAAGCGGCGCGGCGGGTAAGCGGTGCCAAAGCTGAAGTAACAGCCGCCAATGAACAGTTTGAAGCCGCCTTTAAAGAGGCGCTGCCACAGCAAAGCACCACGCCGCAACCTTTTGATTTTAAAGCGGTGCACAAACAAGCAAAAGAAGAAGTGACGGCGCAGCAAAGCACGGTGAATGAGCTTGAAAAAGCCTGCCAACAAAGGCTTGCAAGCCAAGAGAAAACAAAGCTTTTAACGGCGGACGTAGAGCGGTTAACCGCCTTACATAGCACCCTAGCGCAACAAGCGGTAAAGCTGGAGACAGAGCACAGCGCCCAGCGGCAGGAAAAACAAAAGCTAAAAGAAAAGCTGAGTTACAAGACGTTGGCGCTTGCGCAGCAAGCACTCAGCCACCATAAAGAAGAAAAAGAACGCGGGCAAAAGGCGTTGGAGCAGGCGGTTGAAAACCATCAAAACAGCAAAAACAATCTAGCCACCGCCAAAGCGGTGTTTAAAGAGCGGCAGCAAAAACTGCCGGCGCAGCAGCAACAATTCCAGCAGGCCGAGGAAGCTTTTGAAAAAGCATTAAGCGCCCACCGGCTGGACGGCGCCACCTATCAAAAAGCGCTGGTGGATAAAGAAACGCTGGCTGAATGGAAACAATCTATCGACGACTTTACGCAAAAAAAGCAGCTGACACAGCAAACCGTTAATCAGCTAAAAGAAAAGACAAAAGGCAAAGAGAAAATAGACGTTGCGGCACTTGCCGAGCAGCAGAAAACCATTGATGACGCACTTAAAGCGTGCGACAAAAGCCGCACTCAAAGCAAAAACATCGTAACCAACAACGCACGGCGGCAGCAAACGCTGACCGAACTGTTGGATGAGCGAAAAGAAAAAGAAAAGCTGTATGTAGACCTTAAAAACCTGTCCGACACCGCCAGCGGCGATTTATCAGGCAAAATTAAAATCACTTTTGAAACGTATCTACAAACGGCGTACTTTGCAAGAATACTGGACGCCGCCAACCAGCGGCTAACCGCCATGACAGGCAACCGTTACCTTTTGCGGCGCCAACAAGCGGGCGACAATTTGCGCAGCCAAAGCGGGTTGGAGCTTGCCGTGCGTGACCAATACACCGGCAAAGAGCGGGATGTGCGCTCCCTCTCAGGCGGGGAGTCTTTCACCGCCTCGCTGGCGTTAGCGCTCGGCCTTTCCGACGTGGTGCAGCAGCACTCAGGCGGTATCCACCTCGACGCTATGTTCATCGACGAAGGCTTCGGCACGCTGGATAGCGAATCGCTTGACATGGCGATTACGACGCTGCAAAACCTGGCGGGTGAAAACCGCCTCATCGGCATTATTTCCCACGTTGGCGAATTAACCGACCGCATCGACCGGCAAATTATTGTAGAACGGGGCACCAAGGGTAGCCGGGCTCACATTTCTATGTAGCCGCGCCCTCTTATCCGTCGTTTTTATTGACAAGGCAAAAACACTGCGTTATAATAAGACGCACATTATAGAGAAAAGACTATGGAAAACAAAATCAACCGGCAACGGCGCCACAGCGAGCGGCAGACGGTGCAAGTGCCGCGCAAACGCCCGGTTGAAAAACAGTTTTTCGTCCCCAAAAGAAAGCGGCGTGCCGTTAGTAGAATTGGGCGTGCCGCAGCGCGTTACAGCTGCCGTTTAAGTGGGCCGGCACCGCGCTGGCCAATTTGGGTGGTACCGCGAAGACTTTTACAGCCTTTCGTCCCATGGGGGATGAAGGGCTTTTTATTTTGCATAAAAAGGAGAAGGCTATGTACCGAACAGAATATTGTGGCGCTTTTACAGAAAAATATATGGGGCAGCCGGTTAGCGCCAGCGGCTGGGTTATGACAAAACGAGACATGGGCGGCGTTATTTTTGTTGATTTGTACGACAAAGAGGGCGTTTTACAAGTTGTCTTTAACGCACAAAACGTGTCTGAAGAATTGTTTGAGCAGGTAGAGCGGGTGCGCAACCAAAGCGTTGTTAAGGTAACCGGCGTTATCCGTGAACGCGACGAAGAAACGCTGAACCTCAAAATACCAACAGGGCACATCGAGCTTTTTGCCGACACGATGGAAATACTTAGCGAATCACAGCACGCGCCCTTTACGCCGGAAGAGCAAACGGTGCGGGAAGAGTTGCGGCTGCAATACCGCTATGTGGATTTACGCAGCGAAACAATGCAACACAACCTGCGCTTTCGCCATCGGGTGCAAAAGGTGGCGCAAGAATTTTTAGACGACGCCGGCTTTATCTCGGTTGAAACGCCGATGCTCACTAAATCAACGCCGGAGGGCGCGCGGGACTATGTGGTGCCAAGCCGTGTGCACCCGGGAGAATTTTACGCGCTGCCGCAATCACCACAGCTATTTAAACAGCTTTTAATGGTGGGCGGCGTTGATAAATATTACCAAATTGCCCGTTGTTTCCGCGATGAAGACCTGCGGGCCGACCGCCAGCCGGAATTTACCCAAA
>CAYZSR010000116.1:0-4086 GCA_964479715.1 uncultured Oscillospiraceae bacterium
CTGCCACAAGACATAGCCCACCGTGACGTTATTGTGCTTGACCCGATGCTTGCCACCGGCGGCTCGGCGGTGGACGCCATTACGCAGATTAAAAAGCGCGGTGCCAAAAAGATTAAGTTCATTGGCATTGTGGCGGCGCCCGAAGGGGTGGAAAAGCTGCAAAAAGAACACCCAGACGTTGATATTTACCTTGCCGCCGTGGATGAAAAGCTAGATGAAAACGGCTACATTGTCCCCGGCTTGGGCGACGCTGGCGACCGCATTTTCGGGACCAAATAACAGGAGAATACCACATATTATGAATTCACATTTAACCACACAGCAACCAACCAGTTATTGCGGAGGTGTGCCAATTGGGTAAAAAAATTGCAGGCATTGTTGCGGCCGGTGTGGCCGTGTTACTTGTTCTGGCGCTTTGCCTAACGGTATTGCTAACTTACAGAGATATTTTCACGCAAGCGGTGGTTGTGTTACTTTGTGTTATTATAGGTATTTTGGCGCTTTATGCCATATACTTAACCAGCGGCCGTGTTATCGCCTTGGTGCGCTACCAAGAGGTGGCGGAAGAATCGCTTTCGGAAGAGAATATTGAGCAAATGCTCACGGGGGAACTGTCCCGTGAAGAGATAGAAAGCGGCTTGAAGAAATCACGCCGCCGCAAGAAACCGGCACGGCGTGCTGCGCCGCCTGCTAAAGAGCGTGTTGAAAAACAAGACGACGCACCCCTTGAAGCAATACTGCCGGTGCAAGATGAGGCGCAGCAACAAGAGAAAGAAAAGCGCATTGCCGCCGCTGACACCGCCGCCCTTGAGCGGGCGCGGATTAAAAAAGCACAAAAAACAACAGCAAAGAAAGCTGAAAAAACCACCCCGCCTGCCGACGAACCGGTGGCGCAAACCGCTGAAACTGGCGTTGAAGAAGTGGTGCCTCAAACCGCCACTGAACCCGCCGTTGACGAAAAGGTGGTGCCTGCCGCCGAAACGACCGCTGAAGACGTGGCACCGCAAGTGGCACAGCTTTCCGATGAAGAGCGTGAAAAAGCCATTGAAAGCTTACGCCGCGACGCCGAAGAAAAAGCACGGCTTGACCGCGGCATTGATGACATTATTGCCGGCACACAGCGGGTGGCGCCGCAAGATACCGCCGCCAGCTGGCAGCCCAGTGAAACGAGCCCCGTGATACCGCGGCGTGCCGTTTCTACCCATTCCAGCGGCGACATTTACCGCGCCGCCATGGAAAGCAAGAAAAACCGCCCGGCGGATGCGCCTGCTCGGCCATCGGCGCCCCGTATAGAAACACCCAAAGCCCCGCCCGCCGACCAAAAATGGGATTATAAACCGGCGGCCGCGCCGTCGGCGTGGAGTGCCGATAAACCCGCAACGGGCGATTCTTTCAAAGGCGCGCCGATAGAACGTGGCGACGCTATCACCAGACGCCCCGCCGTTCAACGGGGCGACACCGGGCGGGTGCCCGGCGAGTTGCTTCGCCAATCGGTCACACCGGGCGACGCGGCGCCGCAGAAACGGCCAGCCTCGTCGATGAAACGCATCGATGGCCCGCCAAAACAACCGCCTGTCACGCCGCCACGGCGTGTGAGCGAGCGCCCGATGCAACGCATCAGCAGCGTTAACACATCGTCGGTTGAAGAGGCGCTGAGCCAAGCCACCGCCGACGTTGAAAAACAGCAACAACGCCAAAGCGAAAGAGGAAACAAAAACGGTCCATTCACCGACGACAAGTAAGTGACCCGTCGGCGGGCAGCTATAGAGTAAAAATAAACAACAAAAAAGAGAGCCGTTGCTAGCGGCTCTCTTTTATTTTTGGCTGTGATAAAGCGGTTTGCGGCTACTCTTCAGCGTGCAGCCTTAGCGCCGTTACCACTTGAACAATCAACGCCACTTCAATCAGCAGGTTGATAATAACCGACAGCGGCGAGAACATCTCGGTGTTGCCGGCGTAGGTAATCACAATGGCCAACACCCAGCGCACAATGTAGTTTATAAGCACCATGCCTTGGAAGATAAGCGCAACCTGCGCCAGGCGTTTGCCGCTGCCCTCGGTGCGGATGCGGTTGCCGCCGATAATCAGCATAACGCCCGCCACAATGGCCAGCAAATCAATCAGCAATGCCCCGCTGTAATCGGCAACGGTGGAGGGGTAG
The DNA here is from genome assembly GCA_964479715.1 of uncultured Oscillospiraceae bacterium. Lineage (GTDB taxonomy): Bacteria > Bacillota > Clostridia > Oscillospirales > Ruminococcaceae > JAAYCI01. The sequence goes on from CAYZSR010000116.1 coordinate 2,162, forward strand.
GCGCTCATCAATTCACCCAGCGGTATCGCTTGCAAAAGACCGATGGCGGTTTGCAACATCTGCGCAAAGTAGTTGGCGTACAAAAGCACCAGCAACACGCCGGCAAAGAGCATCAGCAGCCCGGCGGCCAAATTGGCGTCGCCCAGCGGGGCGGGTCTTCTTTTGCGTGGGCGGGGCCGTGCTGTGGCGGCCTTGGCTTTGGTTCTTGCTCTTTTTGCGTCGGCGCCAACGGTTACCTCTTTATAAATCGGGGCGTCGGGCTTGTCGCCCTTGGGTGCCGCCGGTTTAGGCTCGGCGCGCTCGGGCGTGGGTGGCGGGGTGGGTGTTTCTACCGGTGGGGCGTTGTCACGGGCGGGCGTGTCTATTGCCGCGCCTTTCTTGTGCACCGCCGGTGCCGGCTTGGCAACCTCTTGAAACGCCGGACGCTTTGCCGCTTCTTGGGCGGGCGGTGTCTCAGCGGTGGGTTGCACCGGCTCAAAACGGGCGGGTTGGCCCGGTTCATCGGTTTGGGTTGAGGGTTGCGGCGGCTGCGCCGTCGGCGCTTTTTCTTGCTCTTTCGGCTCGCCGCATTTGGGGCATCGGGTTAAATAATAGGGGATGTCAGCCCCACATTTTTTACAATTCATACAAAGCACCTCCAATAGGTTTAAGTATACACAGTTTGGCTATAAAATACAAATTAATTTGCGTTATTTATACGTTGTATCTAAAAATATCGCCCGATCGGCTGTAAAGCTGAAAAACTTTGCGAAAGCACAAAATATAGCTTGACAATTTGAAAGACGGACGCTATAATAATTTGTGGTGTAAAGTGAATTGCTTTACACGCGTTAACACGGTGACGGCGGCAAATAAAGCGCTGTGCACCGCACATTAAACGGCAAAGGCAGGAGGGCTATTGCGTGGAATATCTTGAAATGTCTATTTTGCTGGATTTTTACGGCAAGGTTTTAACAGATAAGCAGCGCGATGCAATGGAGCAATACTATAATAACGATTTATCCCTTGCAGAAATAGCAGAAAACCAAGGCATCACCCGCCAAGGCGTTAGAGATTCCATCAAACGCGGCGAAACGGTGCTGACCGACCTTGAAAACAAGGTGGGCTATGCCGCGCGGTACCGCAAAATGCACCAAGGGCTGGACGCCGTTCGTAAACTGGCGCTTGAAATTGCGGGGCAAAACGCCGCCACCAGCTACAACATTGCGCAAATTACGTTGTGCGCTGATGAAATTGTTAACATCGTCAACAAATTGGATGAATAAAACACATAACATAAACTAAAATAGGAGGTGGGCGCATGGCTTTCGAATCGATGAGCGACAAGATGTCCAACACATTTAAAAAAATGGGCAGCAAAGGCAAACTGAATGAAAACGACATTCGTGCCTCGATGCGTGAAATACGCATGACGCTGCTGGAAGCGGACGTTAACTACCAAGTGGCTAAAGACTTTATAGATAACGTAACCGAACGTGCCATTGGGCAAGACGTGCTGGAAAGCCTAACACCCGCACAACAAGTTTTTCAAATTGTACAACAAGAATTAACCGACCTGATGGGCGGCGAGAACGAATACATTCACCTTAAAAGCACCCCGCCTACCGTGATTATGCTGTGCGGGTTGCAGGGGTCCGGTAAAACCACCCACGCGGCAAAGCTGGGTAAATATTTTACCAAAAAAGGAAACCGCCCATCTTATATACGAGCAGCCAAGCCCGATATTTCTATTCCTCTTTACGAACAATTTTGTAAATCGTTAGAGGCTAAATTGGAAAAATCTGTAGCAACCGGAGAGTTTGGAGCAGATATGCAAGTAGAATTAATCAATGATGGACCTGTAACCATATGGATAGACTCAAAGACAAAAGAATAAAATGACAATACAAGAAGCTCAACAGGAAGTTGATAAATGGATAAAAACA
>CAYZSR010000117.1:0-4063 GCA_964479715.1 uncultured Oscillospiraceae bacterium
GGCAACGCTTTGTTCAGCGCCTTGATGGTGGCTTCCATAGCGGGCAGCGTCGTTGTCATCAGCGCTGAGAGCCCAACCAGTTTGGCGCCGCTTTTCTCGGCCGCTTCCACCACCTGCTGCGGCGGTACGTCACGCCCTAAGTCAACGACGTTAAAGCCGTAGTTTTGCAGCAGCATTTTGGTGATGTTTTTGCCGATATCGTGAATGTCGCCCTCAACGGTGGCAAGCACCACCACCGGGCCGTTTTGCGCGCCGCCGTCCATCGTGGCGCGTATCATCTCAAACGCCGCCTGCGCCGCCGAGGCGGAGGCAAGCAGCTGCGGTAAAAACAGCTCTTCTTTTTCAAACCGCTCGCCCACCGTATCCAATGCGGGGGTCAGCGTTGTTTCAATGATATCCAGCGCGTTGGCGCCGCCGTCGAGTAGCGTGCGGGTGGCGGCTTTCGCCTCGGTTTGCAAGCCTTTCTCAACCGCTTCGGCAAGGGGCATATCGCCCGCTTCGGCGGTGGGTTTAGCCGGCGCTTTACCGCCATTTTCTTTTTGAAAGTGCGCCAGATACCGCTCGGTGGCACCGGCTTTGCCGTGCAACATCTCGCTGGCGGTGATAATTTGCATCATGGTGGTGTCTTGCGGGTTAAGTATCGGCAGCGTCAGCCCCGCCTCGATGGCCTGCGTTAAAAAAACACGGTTGACGAGGGGCCGCTCCGGTAAACCGAAGCTGATGTTGCTGACGCCCAGCATGGTTTGCAAGCCAAGCTTGGTGCGTATGGCCTGCACCGTTTGCAGCGTTACGGCGGCGGCGTCCGGCTCGGCGCTGACGGTAAGCGTCAGCGCGTCTATCCACACATCTTCTTTCGGCACGCCGTGGCGCGCCGCCTCGTTGACGATGGTTTCAGCAATGCGCAGCCGTTCATCACTGGTGGCGGGAATGCCGTCTTCATCCAGCGTCAGCCCCACCACCGCCGCGTTGTAATAACGGCAAAGCGGCAAGATGGCGTCCATTTTCGCCTTTTCACCGCTGGTGGAGTTGACCGACGGCTTGCCGTTGCAAACACGCAGCGCCGCCTCGATAGCGTCGGTGTTGCTGCTGTCTATCTGTATCGGCAAATCGCACACCGCCTGCACCGCTTTCACCGCTTGGGGCAGCGCCGTTACTTCGTCAATACCGGGCGTGCCGACGTTGACGTCGATAATGGCGGCGCCCGCCTGTTGCTGCTCAACCGCCAGCGTTTGCAGGTACCCCATGTCGCCCTGCGCCAGCGCTTGTTGCAATCGCTTTTTGCCGGTGGGGTTAATGCGCTCGCCCACGGCGTACACACCGTCTATGGTCACCACGCGGGTGTCGCTGCACAGACGGCTGGTGGGTTGGTAACGGCGGGGCGTTGTTGGCACGGCACCGAAACTTTCTTTAAGCGCCGCTATCGTTTGCGGCGAGGTGCCGCAACAGCCGCCCACCGCTGAAACGCCCATTGTTTTACAGCGCTGCATTTGCGCCGTAAAATCATCCGGCGGCAGGTTGTAAGCGCCGCTTATCGGGTCGGGCATACCGGCGTTGGGTTTTACAAAAACCGGCAGCGGCGTGGCGGCACAAAGCCGCTCTGCCAGCGGCATAATCGCCGCCGGACCGAGGGAGCAGTTGATGCCGAGTGCCGCGGCGCCCAGCCCCCCGATGGTGGTGGCAAACGCCTCAACAGAAACGCCGGTAAAGGTGCGCCCGCCTTCTTCAAAACTCATTGACGCCCACAGCGGTAAATCGGTGTGTTCTTTCGCCGCTAACACCGCCGCTTTCAGCTCGTACAAATCGCTCATCGTTTCGGTTACAATCAAATCGGCGCCGGCGGCTTCCCCCGCCTGCATGCATTCGGCAAAAATGTCTATCGCCTCTTCAAAACGCAGCGTACCGCTCGGCTCCATCATCTCGCCCAGCGGGCCGATAGCCAGCGCCACTTTGGTGTTAGTGCCTTTGGCGGCTTCCTTAGCGCACCGCACCGCCGCATTAACCACCTGCGGCACCGTAAGGCCGGTGCCGTCCAGTTTTTTGCGGGTGGCGCCAAAGGTGTTGGTGTAAATAACGGTGGCGCCCGCTTTAATATAGGCTTTATGTATCGCCGTTACAGTCTGCGGCGCACGCAGCATAAACGCTTCGGGGCGCTCGCCCGCCGGCATGCCGGCTTGCTGCAACTCGGTGCCGAGGGCGCCGTCTAAAAGAACAAAGGGGTGCGGGGCGGTGGGGTTTATATGTTTCACAGCAGACATCCTTTTTGGGGCTCACATTTTTCTTTCAAGTGGCAGTTGTTACAATCTGCCAGTTTACCTTGTACCGGGTGGTGCGCCACGCCAACCAACGCCGTAATGCTTTTGCGCGGCACCATCAGCCCGCTTTCGGTGGCGTGCACGCCGATGGCACGCGGCGTATCCATCAGCCGCAACAGGTCCGGCTGTATTGCCAGCGAAAAATCGCCGTAGCCGGGTGAAAAGCGCGGCGTTACAAAAGCGGGACGAGCCTTTTTCTTAAGTGTTTGCCACGCCGCCTCGGCGTATTGTTCCGCCAAAACCGACGCCGCCCTATCAAACCAAAGGGCGGCGGTCATGTCTTTAACTTCGCGGGTGCGCAGCGCGCGGTCAAGCGGCTGGCCCAGCGTTACCGCCATTAAAAAGCAGCCGTGGCACCCCGCTAAATGGGCGCGGATGTTGCCGCCTTCCAGCGTTACATCGGTGCTGCCAAGCCGCCAGCCGTCGGCAAGCGGAAAGTGGGCAAAGGTCCATTTAGGGGTGGCGGCTTTTGTCACGTCATCTGCCGCCTGCCCGGCTTGTTGTAGCGTAGCGTGGTCTGCGTCGGCGGTGCCGTCCATGCCAAAAGCACGCAGCAGGCGGTCTAAATCGGGCTGTAAAGGGGTATCAAACTGCACGGGTATCATCTTTTCTTTACGCCACCGCTAGGTGACTAATTTTTCAACCGAATAGAGTACGCCGCAATAGCCGGGCAGTGTTAAATCAACGTAGTGCCCGTCGGCGTCGGTACTACTTTTAAAGCTGCGGCGACTGCGGTCAACAGCGCCGCCATAGCTGTCCCATTCGCTGTGGATAAGCGGCTTAAAGCGGTAGCGGTCACTCAGGCGCAAACGAAAGCTTGGCTGCGTTTGGTTGGAAAAGTTGAACGCCGCCACCACACGGTGCCGCCGCCCAATGCGCTTGAAGATATAAACGCAGCTTTCAGGGCGGGAAATGTCAAGCCATTCAAAGTTGGCGGGGTCGTAATCGCCGGCGTGCAGCGCGTCGTTATCGCTGTACACCTCATTCAACTCACGCATAAAGCGGTAGAAAGCGTCGTGAATGGGGTAGCGTAAAATATCCCAATCTTGCTCGCGCGTTTCGTCCCATTCACGCAGCTGACCAATCTCGTTACCCATAAAGTTGAGCTTTTTACCGGGGTGCGCCATCATGTAAACGTACATCGCCCGCGCCTGGCTGAATTTGCCCTCGTACTCGCCGTACATTTTTTGTAAAATGGTGGCTTTGCCGTGCACCACTTCGTCGTGCGACAACGGCAAAAGATACAGCTCGTTATAAAAATACATCATTGAAAAGGTAATTTGGTTGTAGTGCGTTACCCGCTCTTGCGGGGATTTTTGAAAATAATCCAGCGTGTCGTTCATCCAGCCGAGGTCCCACTTATAGTCAAAACCCAGCCCGCCGTAGCGCACCGGCGCCGTTACTTTAGGGTAATCGGTAGAGTCTTCAGCAATTAAAATGGCGGTGGGGTGCCGCTCGTGCAGGCCGTCGTTCATGGTGCGGATAAATTCAATATTCTTCTGGTTGACGCCCCGCTCCGGCTGCCCCTGCCAGTAAATCATGCGGCTGATGGCGTCCATGCGGATGCCATCAAAGTGAAATTCCGTCAACCAAAAGTTGGCGGCGCTTTGAATAAAGCTTTGCACTTCGCCCCGTGAGTGAATAAAGTTGTGGCTGCCCCATTCGCTGACGCTGACGTCGCACTCAGGGTTTTCATACAGCGGGGTGCCGTCGTATTCCGCCACCGCGTAGTGGTCTACCGCAAAGTGCAC
>CAYZSR010000118.1:0-3814 GCA_964479715.1 uncultured Oscillospiraceae bacterium
GGTTTGTTTTTATCTATAAGCTGCTACTCTCTACAATTATATAGCATAAAGAGTTTTGAATACAATAAAAACCCGCCTTGCTATTAACAAAAGCGGGTTTGGCGCGCCGTAAGGGATTCGAACCCCTGACCTTGCGGTTCGTAGCCGCACACTCTATCCAGCTGAGCTAACGACGCCTACCGTATAATGCGCTGGGCAGCGGCTGTACTTAAACAAAGCTGTCTGCCACAACGCACCTACTATCATAGCATGGGCTTTTATAAAAGTCAATGAATTATTTGCTTTCCATCGGCGGCAATCCTTGATATAATAGTAACAGACTATAAGGGGTGATTGGTTTGCGCCGCTGGGTTGCATTATTGTTGGTTTTGTTGACCGCTATAACATTTGCCGGATGCAAGCAAAGCCGGCTTGATAAAAACATAGGGGAAGCGTTCAGCGGGCTGGAAAAGCACCAGCCGGCGCATTCCGCCGCCGATATTGATACCTTTACCGAGCCGGATTTTAGCGACACGCTGCATTTTAACGTAACCCACTACCCGGACAGCGACGCTTATGCACTGTTGAATATTTATGTCATAAACGTGTGGTTTGGACAGCTGGAGTACCATACAAATGATGGGCGCATGTTGGTTTTACGCGTGGCAAAAAGCGACAGCAAGCCGCTGAGGCAAAGTTATAACGAAGGCCATTTTTTAGAGGAAAAAGAGCTTGCTGTAGGCGACGTAACGCTAACGAGCGGCGCCGCTGAAAAAGGCTGCACCCTTTCCGTTTGGGAGAAAGACGGCTTTCAATATTCACTGCACACCAACGCGCGGTACACCCGCCCGTCTGAAAAAGAACTGCGCTATTTTGTCGAGACGCTGCGCTGTAAAGCGGCGTAAAACCCGCCACTTCTAAAGGGGGAAACCTTGCGCCGCGGCTGGTGTTTTGGTATGCTTAGAGGGAGTACAAAAATATAAAATTACAAGGAGGGGCTACGATGGGTTATTCTTTTGTCAGCCTCTCTTTTATTAGATGTAAAGACTTACGCTGTCTGCCTTATCAAGCTTACAGTGTAAGTCTTTTTTTGGATGGGAGATTATGCAACTATTAATTAAAAACGCACACCTTTACACCGGGCACGGCAATGACACAGAACGAAAAGACTTGCTGATTCAAGGGGGCACCGTGGCCGCTATTGAAGTATCCATTGCGCCGCCGCCCGGCACACCGGTCTTGCAAGCCGATGGCTGCCTTATAGTGCCCGGCTTGACTGATTTGCATGTGCACCTGCGGGAGCCGGGCTATGGCTACAAAGAAACCATTGCCAGCGGCACCAAGGCGGCAGCGGCAGGCGGGTTTACCACCGTTTGCGCTATGCCCAACCTAAACCCGGTGCCCGATTCGCCAGAAACGCTGGCGGCGCAGCAACACCTTATTAACGAGAGCGCTTGCATAGAGGTGCTGCCCTATGGCTCGATAACCTGCAAACAGCAAGGGGAAAAACTAAGCGACATGGACGGGCTGGCACCTGATGTTATCGGCTATTCCGACGACGGTGTCGGCGTGCAGAGCGGTGACGTGATGCGCCGCGCTATGGAGCAAGCCGCCCGGAACCGCCGCCCCATTGCCGCCCATTGCGAATGTGATGAACTGATTGCCGGCAACGCCGTCTGCGTACAGCAAGACAGCGATTTTGCCGCAAAGAACGGGTTTGTCGGCGTTTCCAACGAAAGTGAATGGGCCGAGGTGGAGCGCAACATCAAACTGGCGCAGCAAACGGGCTGCCACCTGCACATCTGCCACGTTTCTACCGCTGAAACGGTGGAGTTAGTGCGGCAAGCAAAGCTGAAAGGCGCCGCTGTAACCTGCGAAGTAACGCCGCACAACCTGCTTTTATCGGCAGATGATGTCACCAGTGACAGCGGACGCTTTAAAATGAACCCGCCGCTGCGTACTAAGCAAGACCAAATGGCGCTGTTTGAGGCGCTGATTGACGGCACAATAGACGCCATAGCCACCGACCACGCCCCCCACACCGACGATGAGAAGGCAGGCGGCTTTAGGCGTGCTGCTAACGGCGTTGTCGGGCTGGAGACGGCGTTTGTGGTGCTGTACACCCATTTGGTGCGCACCAACAAGCTGTCGCTTGCTTATCTATTACAACTGATGAATAACAAACCGCGCCGCTTGATGGGGCTGCCCGCCAACACGATACGTCCGGGGCAAAAAGCGACGCTGGCCATTTTGGATATAACCACCGAGAGAGCGGTAGAGCCGAAAACCTTTCTCTCTAAAGGGCGGGCAACACCCTTTGAAGGGTGGGTGTTAACCGGCTGGCCGATTATTACCGTTGCCGACGGTGAACTCGCCTACCGTCACCCGGATTTAGAGGTAATCACATAAACCGCCGCCTTTAACCAAGGTTAATTTGCTTAAAATGAATGAAAGGGCATGATGCATTAACACCAGTCAAGACACTTTGGGCCGAAATAGTGGCGCAAAATGCCCAAGGCGACTGGCGCTAAAAGAGCGAGTAAACTCCCTACTCACCTTTATACAGGCGGGGCAATAAAATATAAAAGTAACGATAATAAATGAAAAGTGAGGCGACTATGCCTGAAAAAAATATATACACCGTGCTGTCCAACCGGCCCATTGCCAAAGATGTTTTTGCAATGCAACTGGCCGGCTCGACGGTGGCGCTTAAACGGCCGGGGCAATTTGTAAACATACAGCTTAACGGCTTTTATCTACGGCGGCCCTTTTCCGTTAGCCGCTGGAGCAGCGCCGGTTTTGAGGTTGTTTATAAAATTGTGGGCGACGGCACCGCCCAAATGGCACACTACGGCAGAGGCACACAGTTAGACATAATGGTGGGTCTTGGCAACGGTTTTAATGTTAAACCGACTGATAAAACCCCGCCACTATTAGTTGGCGGCGGGGTGGGCGTGCCCCCCATCTACGCGCTGGCGGCGGCGTTGCAGATAGAGGGCGTTACCGCTAATGTGGCGCTGGGCTTTCGTAGCAAAGAGGATGTTTTCTTTGCGGAAGCGTTTGAAAAACTGGGCTGTACGGTACACATTGCCACCGACGATGGAACGCTAGGTACAAAGGGCACCACCGCCACCATTGCCAAAGAACAAGACTATGATTATTACTACGCCTGCGGGCCAAACGCCATGCTGGAGGCAATCCACGCCGTAGGCAAAGAAAAAGGCGCCGACGGGCAGCTGCTTTTTGAAGAAAGAATGGGCTGTGGCTTTGGCACCTGCATGGGCTGCAGCCACCAAACCAAAAACGGACCGAAACGGGTTTGTGTTGAAGGACCGGTCTTTACTTCGCAGGAGGTGCTTTTTAATGGTGACAGATGAGCAGCCTAAAAATATAGATGTTTCTGTTAATTTGTGCGGGATAGAGCTTAAAAACCCTATTATTCCGGCAAGCGGAACCTTCGGTTACGGCTATGAAATGGCAAAATGGTACGACATTAACTGCCTTGGTGCCCTATCTATTAAAGGCACCACTCTTGAAGAACGCTTTGGCAACCCCACGCCCCGCATTGCCGAAACGGCAAGCGGCATGCTAAACGCTGTGGGTTTGCAAAACCCCGGTGCCAAGGCCGTGGTAAAAGAAGAACTGCCAAAGCTGCGAGAAGTCTATAATGGCCCAGTTATTGCAAATATCAGCGGGTTTAGTTTAGATGAATATGTGCAAACGGCAAAGATTTTAGACGCCGCCCCTGAAGTGGATTTGCTGGAATTAAACATATCCTGCCCCAACGTGAAAGACGGCGGCATGGCATTCGGCACCACGGCCGAGGCGGCAAGCA
>CAYZSR010000119.1:0-3813 GCA_964479715.1 uncultured Oscillospiraceae bacterium
GATTTAACGCCGCTTTTTGAAACGATTGTCGACTACGTTAAACCGCCCACCGGCGACCCCGACGCTCCTTTTTCCATGCTTTGCTCCAGCGTCGATTACGACGATTACGTCGGGCGCATCGGCATCGGGCGCATTGAAAGCGGCCGCGCCGAAACGCAGATGGAAGTGGCGGTAACCGATTGGCACCACCCCACGCTGCACAGAACGGGGCACATCACCGCGCTGTACAGCTTCGACGGCATCAGCCGCACCCCCATTGACGAAGCCGAAGCGGGCGACATTGTCGCCTTTTCCGGCGTGGAAGACATCACCATAGGCAACACCATCTCCGCCACAAGCGACGCCACGCCGTTACCCTTTGTTGAAATTAACGAGCCAACCGTTGAGATGACCTTTCTTGTTAACGATTCGCCCTTCGCCGGCCAAGACGGCGACTATGTAACCAGCCGCCAGCTGCGTGCACGGCTGCAACGGGAAGCGCTGAAAGACGTGGCGTTGCGCGTTAAAGACGCCGACACCACCGAAGCGTTCCGCGTGATGGGACGGGGCGAAATGCACCTTGCCATTTTAATTGAAACGATGCGCCGCGAGGGGTACGAGTTTCAGGTAAGCGTACCGCGGGTGCTTATGCGTGAAGAAAACGGCGTTAAAACCGAGCCGATGGAACAACTGGTGGTGGACACGCCGCCCCAATACCAAGGCACCATTATAGAATCCCTCGGCAAACGCAAAGGCGAGCTGCTGCAAATGACGCCGCTGGGCGACCGCCTGCGGCTTGATTTCCGCATTCCCAGCCGGGGTCTTTTCGGCTACCGCAACAAGTTTTTAACCGCCACCCACGGCGAGGGGGTTATGTACACTATTTTTGACGGGTACGGCCCCTACACCGGCGCCATTCCGGGGCGGCAGGGCGGCAGTCTTGTCAGCTTTGAAACGGGCGAAAGTGTGGCCTACGGGTTGTACGCCGCCCAGCAACGGGGCACGCTCTTCATCGGCCCGGGCGAGCAGGTTTACGCCGGCATGATTGTCGGCGGTACCGCCCAGCGGGAAGATGTTGTCGTCAACGTCTGCCGCCAAAAACAGCAAACCAACGTGGGCGCCTCCGGCAGTGACGACGCCCTGCGCCTGACACCGCCCACCCGCATGAATTTAGACAGCGCGCTGCATTACATCACCGACGGCGAGCTGGTTGAAGTAACGCCCAGCCACATCCGCATTCGCAAAGAGGAGCTAAACCACGACGCCCGCCTGAGGACACGCAAATCAAAAGAGCGCCCCAAAGAATAGGGCGCCCTGTCACTTCGTATAGAGTACGTAGCGGCGGCAAAACCGCCGTAACGGCACCTTCTAGTACCTTTGCGTCAGCAACTGCTTAAAACCGAGGCGCTGTGCCGCCTGCACCACCCGCCTGTATTCGCTGTGCACCAGCGGGCGGTCCAACGGGGCAGGCAAACCGGTACCCACCGGGTGGTACTGGCTCATCACATTAACGATGACGCCGTCGGTCGGCACCGCTTCGGCAAGCCACTCCAGCAGCTGCACCGCGTCGCCGCTTTCGCCCGGCAGCACCAACAAACGCACCAGTACGCCGCGCTGCAACAACCCGCGGCGGGTAAACGCCGGGTTGCCGGTGTGGCGCTGCGCCGCTTTTATAAACGCCGAGGCGTGCTCAAAATAATCGGGTGCGTCGGCAAGGCGCTTTGCCAAATCGACGTCGTAAAATTTCAAATCGGTCAGCCAAATGTCAACGTCGTCCCGCAAATCGTCCACCGCGTCGGCGTGCTCGTAGCCGCTGGTGTTCCACACCACCGGCACCGTTAAACCGTTTTCCTTGGCTTCTCTGATGGCTTTTTTAAGCCAAGGGCGGTAGTGGGTTGGCGTAACCAAGTTAAGGTTGTGCACCCCTTGTTCTTGCAACTGCAAAAACAGCCGCGCCAGCTGGGCGGGCGTCTTTTCACGCCCCGACGGACGGTGGCTGATGGCGTAGTTTTGGCAAAACAGGCAGCCCAAACCGCACCCGCCAAAAAAGACGGTGCCGCTGCCACGGGTGCCCGAAAGGCACCCTTCCTCGCCAAAATGGGGCGACGCTTGAGACACCAGAACACTTTCACCGCCGGCGCAAACGCCGTCTTCGGTGCGGCGGTCTACGCCGCAGCGCCGCGGGCACAACGTGCAGTTTTCTATGGCTTTCATGCTGTCTCCTTTAGTATCAGTGGCTGTTTATCGCTTGTTTCTTTACTCTTATCGTAGAATACGGCGCTTTATTTTGCAACCTTGCGTCGTCTATAAACCCGCCAAACATTTATATTTTAACCGCCTATTCACCGCTTGTTTAAGGAGGCTTTTTATTATGGCAACACCACACATTAACGCATCCCCGGGCGACGTAGCCCCCACCGTTTTAATGCCGGGCGACCCGCTGCGCGCCAAATTTATTGCCGAAACATTTTTTGACAACCCCGTTCAATTTAACGGCGTGCGCGGCATGCTGGGCTTTACCGGCAGCTACAAAGGCAAGCCGGTTTCCACCATGGGCAGCGGCATGGGCATGCCGTCCATCGGCATTTATTCGCACGAGTTATTTACCACCTTCGGCGTTGAAAACATCATCCGCGTTGGCTCGGCGGGCAGTTACAGCGGCGATTTGGATTTGTACGACGTGCTGCTCTGCACCGCCGCCTTCAGCGAATCCAGCTTTGCCGAAGTGCAAAACGGCTACGACAAAGACCTCACCTACCCCAGCGAAGCGCTTAACCAAAAGCTGACCGACAGCGCCAAAAAACTGGGCATCACGCTGCACACCGGCACGGTGCATTCGTCCGACGTTTTCTACGTTGAAGCAAAAGACGGCACCCCCTACTGGCAAAAACTGTACGACGAAAAAGGCTGCCTGGCGGTAGAGATGGAAAGCTTTGCGCTGTTCCACAACGCCAAGGTAACCGGTAAAAACGCCGCCTGTCTTTTAACCATTTCAGACAGTTTTGTCTCGCAAGAGCTCACCACCGCCGAAGAACGGCAAACCCGCTTTAACGAAATGATGGAAATTGCGCTGGAAACGCTGTAACCACCACATATAGTGGTAATTGTAACTATTTGTAATGGCATTGTAACATCAAACGGTTGAACCAAACCCTTCTTTTTGTTTATGATAGTAGTAGCCCATTGTGGCTCTACTAAAATAAAAAGGAGGGTTTTATTATGAAACATCGTATTTCTGCCGTGCTGGTTCTGCTGGCGCTGGTTTTGTTGCTAGCATCGTGCGGCGGCAAGGCACCCTCCACGGGCGTTACCCCACCGACCGAGCCGGTTATCTCCGGCGCCGGCGAGGCGGGGCAAGGCGCTGAAATAGCGCTGGTTGCGCTGCAAGACAAAAACAGCAGCGAGCAACTGGCCACCGAGGTAACGTGGGATATATTAAGCCGCTTTGCCGGCAAACAGGGCTACACCAGCTACCCTTATAAAACCGAGCCCGACGAACAGATTTTTCTAGCCACCATTGAGCTGGCGGCTAAAGGCGGCGCCAAATTAATTGCGCTGCAAGGTGACCGGTTGCTGCCCTTTGCACGCAAAGCGCAAATGCGGCACCCCACCATACAATTTTTAATGTTAAGCAACTGCCACCCGCTCCCTGAAGAAGACCTGCGCCCCAACGGCACCGTCATCAGCTACGCGGCTGAACAGGGCGGCTGGCTGGCGGGTTACGCCGCCGTTGTAGAAGGGCACCGCACCATGGCCTACCTGCAAACCAGCTACACCTTTTCACAGCGGTACGCCGCCGGCTTTTTGCTTGGCGCAGAGGCCGCTGCCCGAGAC
>CAYZSR010000120.1:0-3785 GCA_964479715.1 uncultured Oscillospiraceae bacterium
ACCGTTGCCGAGCCGGATTTGCAGATTCTCGCCCGTCAGGTGAACATTGCGTCGGGCGGCATTGTCTCCCACGCGTCGATACTAATTGTGGTGTCGGTCGGCGTCGGGCTGATGGTTTGCATCGGGCTGCTGCGTATCTTAAAAGGTAAACCACGGCTTAACATTGTCTTTACGGCGGTTTATTTTGTTATTTTTTTGCTGGCGCTTAAAGCGTCGGAAGAGTTTTTAGCCATCTCGGTCGACGCGTCCGGCGCAACCACCGGGGCGATGACCACCCCCTTCATACTGGCGCTGGGGTACGGTGTATCGCAGCTAAAAGGCGGAGACAGCGCCGAAGAAGACAGCTTTGGCATGGTGGGGCTCGTTTCGGCGGGACCGATTTTTGCCATTATGATTATGAGCATCGTGCGTGGTTTAACCAACATTCAAGGCGAGGCAGAGCCGTTTGTAGCCAACACCGGCGTGCTGTCCCCCTACCTGAGCGCGTTTCCACAATTCTTAAAAGAATCGGCGTTGACGCTGTTGCCGCTGGCGCTGCTTTTTATTATCTTTAACCGCACGTCATTTAAGTTGCACCGCACCAACCGCAACGACATTTTAAAAGGGCTTGTTTACACCTTTTTAGGGTTGGCGCTCTTTTTGGTCGGCGTGAATGCCGGCTACATGGAGGTGGGCCGCATTATCGGTGAAGGTATCGCCACAGACCACCTTAACTGGCTGCCCGTTATTGGGTTTTTCTTAGGCATGGTGGTGGTGCTGGCAGAGCCGGCGGTACACGTTTTAACCGAGCAGATTGAAGAGGTTACGTCGGGGCACATTAAACGCAACATCATTTTAATTACCCTTTCCATCGGCATTGCTTTTGCGGTGGGCGCCTCAATGCTGCGCATTATGATACCGTCGCTGCGGCTGTGGCACTTTTTGCTGCCGGGCTTTGCCATTGCGGCGCTGCTTTCCTACTTTGTGCCGCCGCTGTTTGTCGGTATCGCGTACGATTCCGGCGGCGTGGCGTCCGGGCCGATGACGGCCACGCTGGTGCTTGCTTTTGCGCAAGGTGCCGCCAGCGCTATCCCCACCGCCAACGTGCTGGTAGACGGCTTTGGCGTGATTGCCATGGTGGCGATGACACCGCTTGTTGCGATACAGATATTAGGGCTTATTTTTAGATTTAAAGACAGAAAGGGAGCGTGAGCAACGTATGGAACACCGTGTTTTATTTTGTTCCGTTATGGATGCCGGTAAAGGCAGCCATGGTATGCGTTTAGCCGATAAATTAGGGGCGCTTGCCAAGGTGGTTTTTATGGGCCAAGGCATTGTAAGCGACAACCTGCTGCGTGTTTTAGGCATTACACAAACACGCAAAGACATTATGATGGCGGTGGTGGAGGCCGACCGGCAAAGCCACTTTCACCAGCAGTTTAAAGAGCGCTTTTACTTTGACCGCCCCAACCACGGCATCTCTTTTTCAATACCGCTAACGGCTTTTTACAAAGCCAATTATTCAAAAGAATATCTGCGCTATGCAGAGAAAGGCGAGCACAACATGCAGTATGAATCTATTTTTATCATTGTCAACAAAGGCTATATGGACGACGTGGTAGATATCGCCAAAAAAGCCGGTGCCACCGGTGGCACCGTGTTGCACGGGCGCAGCATTTCAGAGCGTGAGAGAAAACGCCTCTTTGACCGGCTGGTTGAGCCGGAAAAAGAGATATTGATTATGCTCTCGCAAGCCGATGAAACGGAAAAAATTGCCGACGCTGTGAGCGCTTTTTTTGACGCCAATGAAAAAGCCCGTGGCGTGCTGTTTGCAACTGACGTGTTGCAGGCAGAAGGTCTTTATGAAAAAGAACGCCAATAAAAAACACAACCAAAAAAGGCGACATGGAAAACCATGTCGCCTTTTAATGTTATATAGATAGTGGTTCTTTTTAGGCGTCTTCGTCAATGTCAAAATCAAAGACGGGGTCGTCCACGTCAACGGTGTCATGCTGGGCGCTGGTGATGGAGATGTCGCCCCGTAGCATGGCGCCTTCATCAATGATAACGGTGCTGGAGATAAGGTCGCCAACCAGCACAGCGTTGGCTTCAAAGTGCGCCCGCTCAGTAACCGAGAGGTTGCCTTTTACTTGGCCGTTAATTTGCACCGTGTTGGCGTTAATGTCGCCAATAATGGTGGAGTTGCGGTCCACATTCAACGCTTCTTTTAGCTTCAAGTTGCCTTTAATGTCAGAGTCTTTAATGGTGGCGCTGTTGGCTTCAACATCGCCGATAACTTTGCCGTTAATCTCTGCGTCTGAGGCGGCGTTAACGTCGCCTTTAATGTTGCCGTCTACCCGCAAGCCGCCGGCGGTTGTTAGGCTACCAACCAAGGTGGTGCCCTCGGCAATAACCGTTACATTGTCACTGTAGTCCACCGGTTTTTTGGCGGTGTCTGTGGTGGTTCTGGCGGGTCTTGCAGCGGGTGCCGGTGCAGGTGCGGCGGCGGGGGCGGGTCTTGCCGGTTGCTCATCGGCGGGTTTTGCCGCCTCGGTTTTTTCGTCGTCGGCTTTTGTATCTTCTTCTTTAGCGGTGGGTGCCGGTGCCGGTGCGGGCGCCGGACGTGGCCGGTTAAAGGAAGAAAAAGAGCTTGTTGCAACCCCTTTATCATCAGACGTTTTACCCGGGGCGGGGCTGTCGCCCTCGTTCAGTATATCTTTCATGGTTTTTTCAAAATTGTCTTTACCGCTCATGCTTCTCTCCTCATTTTTAATAAAATTTCATTTTAAAAATCACACAAACAAACACGTCGTAAAAAAGAATTGCAAAACCAACGAACAAATGCGTACTTTGGCAGCGGGTGTAAAAAGACACCCTAAAAAGGCGGGCGCGTTGTTTTTAATGCAGCAATGCACCGTCTGCCGTTATAAAATTAAATTTTGCAAAAATCGATATGCAATCAGTATATCAAAATCGACATAGATTTGCAAATAAAAGACAACGAGAAAAGCCTGCACACACGGTGCAGGCTTTTCAAAAAAAGGGGTATCTCATTGGTGTGAGGAGGAATCATGTGCAAAGGTTCGGTTGCGGCGTCCTCCCCTTTGCTATTAATAGTATAGGCTTTAGTTAAGGCAAGTTTATGAAAGGGATGTGAATATTTTGTAAATAACGCCACAAGGTAAAAATATGTCGATGTAACGGCAAATTATTTTATATGTTTTGTGAGTACATCGTTGATAATATCGGTGTTTTGTATCGAACTTTCAAGAAACTTGTCGCTGTTCAAAATTTGTTTAAACTTTTTTACCGTAAAGCAGTTGTCGGCGCCACTTAAAAGCAATTCTACCTTGGGGTCTGTAAAAACGCAAAGCACCTGTACCGGCGTTTGTTTAATGTTATTTTTCAGTAAAATATTTTGTATCACACGCACGTCGCTAAGGGCTTCGGAAACGGGGCTGTCAAAAAAGCGGCGTTCATCATCCACCACTTGCAACCATTCCCTGTCTCCATCGTTGGAATAAATTTGTCCGTTGTACCCCAGCGCCTTAACGCCAAGCACGCCGAACGAGCCGATAACCAGTGCGTCAAGGTTGGCTTTTCGCTCGTCGTTTTGCAGCGCGGCGGGGGCAATGTAGTGAAACCCGTTGGAGCGGGCAAAGCGACGGGCTACCCGCAGCGCCCGTTTGTTGCGGTTTTTAGCGTCTTTCACAGCGTCTTTTTTAGGGTTCACCTGGCGAAAATAAAACCAGCCGATGGCACCGATAATTAACACGGCGGCAACCACCGTTAAAACCATCCACATT
>CAYZSR010000121.1:0-3532 GCA_964479715.1 uncultured Oscillospiraceae bacterium
TAAAACAGCCAGGTTAACTTTTGAAAGACGCTCAAGGCGCCAATCTTTAAGGTTATCTTGAATGGTACTGTCTATCGCTTCGGCGTTGTTAAGATAAAAATTAACAAGGGCAGTGCCATATTCATCCAGCGTGTAATCGGCCGCCCCATCTTGCAAAGCAGCTAGAATGTCTTCTATCTCTTGGTTGAAAGAGTGGCTGAACAACACTAAAAAAGCGTGTTCTCTTTCAGCCATTCTTTTTTCTATGTTGTTTTTTTGCTCCATATTAAGAGGTTGCCTCTTGTTGTACCACGCCGGTTACAATAACATCAACGCGCCCAACGGTAATGCTCGTCATGTTTTGGATGGAGCTTTTAATGTTTTTTTGAATAGCGGCGCTTAAATCCGGCACCGATGTTCTATATTTCACTTCGACCGCTACCTGAATATCTGCAATGCCACCGTCTATGTTAACAACAATAGGCTTTGGCGGCACCACTCTATCCCGCAACGGGCGGCTTGAAAAGGCAGGTGGTTTTAAGGCAAGCACCCCGTCCACTTCAAGCGTGGCGTGTCTTATTATTTTTTCGATGGCGTCAATAGAAATTTGCAAACTGCCGTTGACGGCTCTATTTGTAGATGTATCCATAGTAATCTCCTTTAACTCAGTAGCATATAATTATAGCATTTATTAACGCTATAAACAACCCATTGAGGGTGGATCAAAACAGCAAGTGATACGATGGAAACCGATTAAATCATCGACTGCAGCTGCCCCTCATCAATAACCGGAATATTTAATTCGTGTGCTTTGGTTAATTTAGAACCGGCATTTTCCCCGGCCACTAAAAATGAGGTGTTGCCGCTAACGGCAGAGGTTGTTTTGCCGCCGTTGGTTTCAATCAGCTCTTTCGCTTCGCCGCGTGTCATCGTTGGCAATGTGCCGGTTAGCACAAAGGTTAAACCGTCTAAGTTGCTGGCTGTTTCGGCAGCGCGGTAAGCCATGTTAACACCATACTCTTTTAAGCGCTGCAGCAAGTCCTGCGTGCCGTCATTTTTAAAAAACACCACAACATTTTCCGCCATAACGTCACCAACGCCGTGTATCTCAGTTATTTCTTCGGCATCGGCACGTTGCAACGCCGCCATGGTACCGAAATGTTGCGCCAGTAGCAGCGCCGCCTGCGCACCGATGTTGCGTATCCCCAGCGCGAAAATCAAGCGGTCAAGGTTGTTCTCTTTAGAGGCTTCAATCGCATTATATAGGTTGGAGGCAGATTTTTCTTTGAAATTATCAAGCGTCAGCAAATCGTCCATAGAAAGACTATATACATCAGCTAAATTAACAACCAACCCTTTGTCTATAAGCTGTTTGCTGATTGCTTCACCCAGCCCATCTATGTCCATTGCGTTGCGACTGGCGAAATGTATTAAGTGCCGTAGCAGCTGTGCCGGGCACTCGGGGTTGTGACAGCGTAGCGCCGCTTCGTCCGGCTGTCTTGATACGGCCGTGCCGCACGACGGGCAGTCACTTGGCATTTTGTAGAGGGGCGCGCTTTCGTTGTGTTGGCTAACTTTCACCACTTCAGGGATGATATCCCCCGCTTTGCGTACCACAATAGTGTCACCAAGGCGCAATTTTAGTGAGTTGATGTAGTCTTCGTTGTGCAAAATAGCACGTGATACTGAAGAGCCGTCTATCAGAATAGGCTCAAACACCGCCGTCGGTGTTAAAACGCCGGTGCGCCCGACAGACACTTCAACGCTGAGCAAGGTGCTTTCTTTTTCTTCGGGCGGGTATTTAAAAGCAATCGCCCACCGTGGAAATTTGCTGGTGCTGCCAAGAATGCGGCGGCTTGCCAAATCGTCCACTTTAACAACGGCACCATCTATATCAAAGGCAAAGTCGCCCCGCATAGCGCCGATGGTGTGTATTTCTTTAACGCACGCCTCCATGGTGTCCATCAAAAAGTGGCGTGGGCTAACGGGAAAACCAAGCCGCTCACAATATTCAAGGCTTTCTTTGTGGCTGGTTAGCGTTTTTCCCTCTATTTGCTGAATGTTAAAAACAAAAAGTGACAGGTTGCGTTCTTTGGTGATGTTAGGGTCTTTTTGCCGCAGGCTGCCCGCCGCAAAGTTGCGTGGGTTTTTAGCTGGCTCTTCACCCCGTTCGATTTGTGCCGCCACGTGTTCTTCAAAAACATCGTGTGGCATGTAAATTTCGCCCCGCACTTCAAGAAAGGCGGGCTTTTCTTTTAGTTTCAATGGTACGTCTTTTACGGTGGCAAGGTTTGCTGTAACATCTTCCCCCACCATACCGTCGCCACGGGTAGAACCGCGCACAAAAACGCCATCCCTGTATTCCAAGCTGACTGAAAGACCATCTATTTTAGCCTCTACCACATAGCTTACGTTGGCAAGCTCTTGGCGTACCCGCTTGTCAAAATCAAAAAGCTCTTGCTCGTTAAAAGCATCTTGCAGGCTTTCCATTTTAACGGCGTGTTCCACCTTTTCAAACTGTGTGGCAGCGTATCCCATAACCCGGCGCGTCGGTGAAGAAGCGTCGGCGAGGTCCGGGAATTTTTCTTCAATAGCTTCCAGCTCAAGCATCAATTTATCATAATCAAAGTCGCTCATAATGGGGTTGTCTTGCCCGTAATAGGCGTCGCTGCTTTTTTCAAGCAGTTGGCGCAGCTCTCCCACTCGCTTTTTAGCGTCTTTATATTCCATAATAGCCCCTTAAAAGTATTTCAACGCAAAAAAACCCGCTTTGTGCGGGTGTTTTTGTTCTAGATGGATAATATGTCTGAAATTTCAAGCAAAGAAAGATCAAGCGATTTTTTCATGCCGAAAGCTTCTTTAAAGCTGTAATCAACCATTTCATCTTCACGCATAGCAATCACGCGATCTGCCACGCCGATGTCCAGCAGTTCAACAGCCCGTATGCCAAGGCGCGTGGCTGCCACTCGGTCCCGCACGGTGGGTGGCCCGCCACGTTGTACGTGACCCAGCACGGTGGGTCGGCTTTCAATGCCTGTTTTTTGCTCTATCTCTTTGGCAAGCTCTTCCGCATGCCCGATGCCCTCTGCCACAACGATGATAAAGTGTTTTTTACCAATGTTGCGGGTAAATTTAAGTTTGGGGATAATGTCTCTGTCCACAATGGTTTCTTTTTCCGGCACGATGGTGTAAACAGCGCCTTCCGCCACGCCGATATTGGCGGCTATGTAGCCGGCGTTGCGGCCCATCACCTCTACCACGCTGCAGCGCTCGTGGCTTTGGGTGGTGTCGCGCAGTTTATCTATCATTTCAAGCGCGGTGTTCATCGCCGTGTCAAAGCCGATGGTGTAATCGGTGCTGGCGATGTCGTTGTCTATGGTGCCGGGAACGCAGACACATGGAATTTCTTGTTTAGACAGCTCGTGGGCGCCTCTGAAAGAGCCGTCACCACCGATGACAACCACTGCCTCTATGCCGTGTTTGCGGCAATTGGCGGCGGCTGTCTGCTGCCCTTGCAGCGTGAAAAACTCCGGTGAGCGGGCGGTTTGTAGCA
>CAYZSR010000122.1:0-412 GCA_964479715.1 uncultured Oscillospiraceae bacterium
GGTAAATTGCATCACGTCGTCATAATCCACCGTGGCGTAGCGGCCACGCAGGTCGGAAAAAGCGTCGCCCTGCCCGTCGCTGCCGGTGGGGTTGCAGTAAAAGACACCAAAGCCCAGCTCACACAGCAGCTGCAACTCGTGAAAAAGGACGCCGCCGTACGCCGTTTTAGGCCCGCCATGTATGTATAAAACGGCGGGGTGTGTGGCGGTGCCGCCCGCGTCTTTCGGCTTTAGCACCCAGCCGTTTACGGCGTCGCCGTGGCGGTTGACCAGGTTGAACATCACGTTGGGCCAGCAATGCTGCGCGTTCCAGGCGATCTGGATCGCGGCCGCGGGCAGCGACCCGGCGACCACCCAGGCGAGCCCGGCGAGCGAGCGGTACGAGCGTTGGCTCGGGTGGTCTTTGCTGCTC
>CAYZSR010000122.1:422-3421 GCA_964479715.1 uncultured Oscillospiraceae bacterium
CGCTGTGCCAGTGCCCGATTAAAGGCGCTTTGCGGCTGCAGTTCATCGGTGCGTGGGGCGGCGGTGCGCGGTAAAAGAGAATACACTTCTTGGGCGCTGCCACCGTCAAAAGCGGTGTAAAAAAGACGCTCCTCGCACAGCGCTATCTCTTGCACGCTGACCTTTTTAGAGGTGAGCCGCCGGATGTCGCCCGTTTTGGTAGACAGCGCAAAAACACCGCTGGCACCATACCGTGTGCTTACAAAAAACACGTCGCTCCCGTGCGCCAGCATGGCGGCGCCACCGCTTTGCTTCAAATCGGTGCCGACACGGTCGCCCACGGCGTAATCAAGGCGGTCATTCAGCGGGGTAACGCTGCCGCTGTCCACCTTGTAAAAAGAACGGTTTTGGTTAAGCCCACTACGTGCAGCGTCGGCGGCGTAAACCACCACGCCCCCCTGCGGCAGCACCGCGTAGTCTTGGTGGTGAAAACCGCCGCCCAAAGATAAATCATCAACTTCAAAAGTTTTGGTATCAAGCCGTTTAAGGCGGTTGCTAAAACGCTCAATATCGTTTTCATCGCACTCGGTTTCCAGGTAATAAGCGGTGCGGTGGCAGGGCGAAAGCGTTAAGTTTTCCACCTGTACCGTATCGTCCGTAAGGGGTGTTAACACCCCTTGGTGCCAGCGGTAAAGGCAGCTGGTTTTGCCGGCGGCAAAGCCGGCGCCGTTGCGCCAAAAGGGCAACCCTTCGGTAACCACCGCCACCGTGTCATTTTTATAATAAGCGGCGGCGTCTTCGGCACTGTCCGTTTTCTGCCGCGCCTG
Organism: uncultured Oscillospiraceae bacterium; assembly: GCA_964479715.1. Taxonomy (GTDB): domain Bacteria; phylum Bacillota; class Clostridia; order Oscillospirales; family Ruminococcaceae; genus JAAYCI01. Next base: position 1,229 of record CAYZSR010000122.1, read on the forward strand.
CTGCCACATCGCGTTATGTTCCGCTATCACCAACAGGTCATCGCCGTTTAGCGGCGCTATATCTTGAACGGCGGCGTCTATCGTCCGCCACGGCTTACTTTCTGCGGCGGCTTCGCCGGGCGTTATTTTATGCAGCACCGTTTGCGGCGGCGCCAAATCACCGTCGGTTGTTTCGTGGTAGATAAGCGCGTCACCCAGCCACCAAAAGTTTTTAACCCGACGGCTTTCCACCACTTGCCGCGGCGCCTCGTCTTCTTTCAGCCGGCACCACAGCGAGGTGTGGTAACAGTTTTCTTTAATGTCGGCCTGTTTAACAAGGTACGCCACACCATGGCGGCTGCTTTTCAGCTGCGCCGGCATAGCAACCTGTTCAAAAAAATCAAACCCTAATTTAGTAGTCATTTTTTATCCTAACGCAATATCCATAACCATCATAATTAAAAAGCCCCCCATGGCGCCCAAGGTGCCGGCGTTTGAGTGCTCACCCACGTGGGTGGCGGGAATAAGCTCTTCCACCACCACATACATCATGGCGCCGGCGGCAAAGGCCAAAAGCCACGGCATTAACCGCGTTACGCCGCCGGCCAGCAACACCGCTATAATGCCGCCGATGGGCTCCACAATGCCGGAAAGGGCGCCCAGCGTAAACGATTTGTTTTTAGAGTAGCCGTCTTGGTGCAGCGGCAGAGAAACCGCCGCCCCCTCCGGAAAGTTTTGCAGCCCCATGCCGATGGCAAGCGCTATGGCAGAAGCCATGCTGCCCTGCCCCGTTGCCGCCAATGCGCAGGCAAGCCCCACCGCCATACCCTCCGGTATGTTGTGCAGCGTAACCGCCAGCACCATTAGCGTTGAGCCGGGCAAATCCGTCTCTGGGCCCTCTTCTTCACCGCTGACGGGGTGCAGGTGCGGCACCGCCACGTCAAGCAGCAGCAACAAAGGCAACGCCCAGCGCAAACCCGCCGGCGGCTGGTACCCACTCCACCAAACCTTGTTCTTTCGCCATTTCCATCGCCGGCATCAGCAAACTCCAAATGCTGGCGGCAATCATTACACCGGCGGCAAAACCCAAAAAGATGCGCTGTAAATTTTCACTCTCTTCGGCACGAATAAAATACACCATGGCGGCACCGGCAGCCGTCATTAAAAAAGTAAAGGTGGTGCCCACCGCCGCCAGCGCAACCGGCGACAAACTTGCTAAAAACTCCATATCTATACCTCTTTTCTTCACTTGTAAAAAGGGGGCCGGCGGCGCCCCATTGCTTGACACTCGGCACCGGCTGGCATAGACTAAAATAGAGCCCCTTTTACGTTAAAATATTTGGCTGTACAGCCAGTTTACAGCGTGGCAACCGGCAAATTTAGCCGCTTTTGTCGGCGGCAGTACAGCGGCTACCCCGCGGTACTTATGGCTTGCCGCAATACGCCGTTTAAACGCGCGGCTTGTTACGTTAACAATAACAAACAAATTAAGGTGGTGCAAGATGACAAGAACCTTTAATATATTAAATAATGTGCGAGATTTTGCGCCGGGCGCCTTTGAAAACACCGCCGTTGAAAACGGCAGCATTCAGCTGGGACGCTTTGGCAGCGGGTACCTTTCTGCCGGCAGTTACACCACGCCGCCGCATTTTACAAAACCCTTTAGCCGCTTGGTACCCAGTTGGAACGCCGACACGCCCAAAGGCACCACCATTGAGGTGCAGATACGCCTTTCCCGTGACGGCGAATGGAGCCGCTGGTTCAGCTTTGGGCACTGGAGCCCTTATATCGACCGCGCCTCGCCCTACGCGTCGTCAGACGATTTTGCGACGCAAAAGAAAGAAATGCTGAGCGTGGTGGATGAAGACACCCCCGCCGACGGCTATCAGCTGCGTGTTTTTTTAAAAACCAGCCGCGGCGGCGTCACCCCCATGGTGCACCTTTTAGCCGTCTCGGTGGATTTGATAGACCCCGTTGAAGAAAAGATGGCGCCCTTTAACACGGTGCTGGATATGCCCACCTATTCCTCGCTGGGGCGCGACCCCTCCCTTGACGGGCGAATGGGCAGCGCTTGTTCGCTGGCGATGATGCTCAACCGCTGGGGCGCCGATTTACTGCCTGAAGAAATTGCCCGCGCGGTGTACGATTCCGGCGCGGGGCAGTACGCCAACCTGTCTTTTTTAAGCGCGGTGGGCGGCATGTATGGGTTTGAAT
>CAYZSR010000123.1:0-3369 GCA_964479715.1 uncultured Oscillospiraceae bacterium
CATTTGGGAGCTGGCAGACCCCGTTGTGGCGCCCGGTTATACCGACGGATTAAAGGGTACCCCCAGCGAAATTAAGCTGAAATATTTTGCTGACAACGACTTTAAAGATTTAGAGGGCGATGCCCTTGAAAAGGCGATGCGCCAACGGGTGAAAGACCAGCAAGAGGACGCCGCAGACGCCGCCCAAGGCACCACCCCGCGCCGCTACATAGACCTGCTGGGCAGCCTGTGCGATTTGGTGAGCGGCAGCGGCGACAAAGGCACGCCGGTCGTACACATTAAAAACTACTTTACAAACTTTGCATCAAAATAAAGACAATATAAAAAAGCCGAGTCATGTGACTCGGCTTTTTTGTTGTGTTTTTACGGCTTACAAAAGCTCGCCGTATTTTTTGATGTACACATTTTTAACCAGAGTGGTAAGCCCAATGTATGCGGCGATGGTTGCCACCAACAAAACATAGTAAACGGGGGGCAAGACCGCCATATTCAGGTGGGCGCCCAGCGGGGTGTTCGGCAACACGGTGCCAACAACAATACCCAGCGTTGTAAAGAACAACACCTGGCCCGACGCACGGCTTTGCACAAACGGCACTTTGGGTGTGCGCAGCATGTGGATAACCAGCGTTTGGCTCCACAGGCTTTCAATAAACCAACCGGTGTGAAAGACCATGGCGAAAAGCAGCTGTCCATCGGCGGAAAGGGTGTGGTAAGCACCACCCGCCACCATGGGGCACAGCCAAAAGTACAGCGCCAGATAGGTGGTGATGTCAAATATAGAACTGGTGGGGCCCAGCCACAACATAAAGTTGGTGATGGAGCTGGCGTCCCATTTTCGGGGTATTTTAAGAAAGTCGCTGTCGACGTTGTCCCACGGGATGGCGATGCATGAAATATCATAGATAAGGTTCAGCACCAGCAGTTGCAGCGGCAACATCGGCAGAAAGGGTAAAAAGGCGCTGGCGGCCAGCACGCTGAACATGTTGCCGAAGTTGGAAGACACCGTCATTTTAATGTACTTGATGGTGTTGGCGTATGTTTTACGCCCTTCGATAATGCCTTCTTCAAGGACCATCAGGTCTTTGTCCAGCAAAATGATGTTGGCGCTTTCTTTGGCAATGTCCACCGCCGTATCCACCGAGATGCCAACGTCGGCTTGGCGCATAGCGGGGGCGTCGTTAATGCCGTCGCCCATATAGCCCACGGTGTGGTCTTTTTCACGCAGCGCTTGCACCACACGGGCTTTTTGCTGCGGGTCCATCTTGGCGAAAATATCTACCTCTTCAACGACGGTACCAAGTTCTTCGTCGTCCATCGCTTCCACGTCGGCACCCAGTAAAATTCTATCCACTTGCATGCCCACTTGGCGGCAAACGGCGCGGGTGACCGAATCGTTGTCGCCGGTGAGAATTTTAACGCGCACGCCGTATTCTTGCAAGGCGGCAATGGTTTCTTCGGCGCTTTCTTTGGGCGGGTCTAAAAAGGCAAGGTAGCCCAGCAGCACCATGTCGTTTTCGTCGTCTACGGTATAGTCGGTACGGGGTTTGTATTCGGTTTTGTGGGCAATGCCCAAAACACGCAGCCCATCGTCGTTAAAGCCTTGCACCTTTTGCATAATGGCTTCGCTCAGTTCTTTGGATATCGGCTCAACGCGGCCGCCAATTTCGATGTAGCCGCAAACGGTTAGCATTTCTTCAATGGCGCCTTTGGTAATCATCTGCGTTTTGCCAGTGGTGTCTGCCACCACAACACTCATGCGGCGGCGGTTAAAGTCAAAGGGAATTTCATCAATTTTGCTGTAACGGCTCCACAGACCGGGGTCTTTATGTTCTGCCGCGTAGTCCAGCACCGCGACGTCCATCAGGTTTCTTAAACCCGTTTGAAAATAGCTGTTTAATGCGGCGTGGCGCAGCACCCGGTTGTCCTCGTCGCCGTGCACATCCATTGAGTACATCAACCGCACCTTGTCTTGGGTGATGGTGCCGGTTTTATCGGTGCAGAGAATGTCTATGGCACCAAAGTTTTGAATGGAGTTTAAGTCTTTAACGATAACCTTTTGTTTGGACAGCTCGGTGGCGCCGCGCGCCAACCCTGCCGCTACAATGGTTGGCAGCATAGCCGGGGTAAGGCCCACCGCCACGCTAATGGCAAAGAGAAAGGCGTTCATCCAGCTGCCGCTGCGAAAGCCGCTTAAGAAAAAGACGACCGGTACCATTACCAGCATGAAGCGGATAAGTACCCATGACACGGCGTTGACACCTTTTTCAAAACTTGTTTCGGGCTTTTTCTCGGTTACTTGATGGGCGATGGAGCCAAAGATTGTGGCGTCGCCCACGTTGATGGTGATACCCAGCGCCGAGCCGGACACAACCGTTGAGCCCATAAAGGCAAGGTTGGTCATCGCCAGTGCGTCTTGCCCGTCGGTGTTTTCAGCGGCGGCAAACTTTTCAACCGGCTCACTTTCACCCGTTAACGACGATTGGCCGACAAACAAGTCTTTCGCCGTAAGAAGACGCATATCGGTCGGAATCATGTCGCCGGCGGCAAGCTCAATAATGTCGCCCACAACAATTTCATCAAAGGGTATTTCCTCGGCACGTTTGCCGTCTCGCCGTACGGCAATGGTGTTTTCAACCATTTCACTTAGCTTTTCAGCGGCGCGCCCGCTGCGTGCTTCTTGCACAAACCGCAAAATGCCGGAAATTAAAACCATAACAACAACAATAATAACCGACCACGGGTCTTTCTCTCCCGGGGCTGCCAGCAAAACGTCGGTTATAAAACTGATAACAGCCAGCACAATTAACACAATGGTAAAGGGGTTGACAAAGGCGTCAAACAATCGTTTCAGCACCGTTTCCTCTGTGTGTTTTGTGATTTTGTTTTCGCCGTAAGCTTCCCGCAATGCGCTTACATGGGCTGATTTGTGGCCTTTTTCAGTTACGTCGTATTCAGTTAGAACGGCGTCCGGTGTCATCCCGGCAGACTGCAGCAAACGTTTTCTGGCATTCTGTTGCAGCGCCGCGCCTTGAATTTTGTTGTTTTTTTTGCTCATTTTTTCCACCTCTTTCTCCTCTGTAATTGGTGGTGGTTTATACAAAAGTCAACTTGCAAACGCTTTACCAAACGGTATAGCGAATGCAACTTGGTTTTTGTGTGAGGATTTTGCTGTGCGGGAAAAGCTTGTGAAAATACAAAATCCCCGCCAAAGCAAGAGCGATGGTGGGGAAAAAATGCCTGTTAAAGGCAAAATACCGCAAGTCAACGGGTGTTAAATAAAACACCGTTGTTCCAACGTTCAAGCTTTAGCTCCACTGGGCTGTGTAATTGCATTAGTTTATGCCTTGACCCGACAAAAACTGTTGACCG
>CAYZSR010000124.1:0-3306 GCA_964479715.1 uncultured Oscillospiraceae bacterium
TGTGCGGCGCACTCTCGGTGTGCCCCGCTTCACTTTCTTTCGGCTCTTCTGCGGGTGGCGGTGTGGGCGCCACATATTCAAACCCGTCGCCGTGTTTTAGCTCATGGGTGCAGTAACCTTGCTCGTCGTAGCAGGTTTTATGGTAAGGCGCACCGCACTCCGGGCAGATAACACGTTCGGTGTCATCGGCGATGGAATGGTGACAAACTTGGCATTCGTCCGGTGTGGTATTCATCTAATCCCCCTCTGGGTAACTATCGCTTGAATTATTAAATTATACCGCATATTTCTTGTTTCAACAAGGACGTTGCAACAAATTTTAACGGGCGGCACAGCGCTTTTCGCTTATACCGTCAGTTCTGCTATGGCGGCACGCAGCGGCAACACCGCCGACGGCACCACGCTAAATTCACGCAGCCCCATCGCTAAAAAGGCGCTTAACATCGTTTCATCGGCGGCAAGCTCGCCGCAAACGCCCACCGGTATACCCGCCGCTTTAGCGCTTTGCACCGTTCTTTCCATCAGGCGCAGCAAGGCGGGGTGGCGGCTGTTGTAGAAAGGCTCCAGCAATGTGCTTTCTCTATCCATCGCCAGCGTATACTGCGTTAAATCGTTGCTGCCGATGCTGAAAAAATCAACATGGGGCGCCAGCAAATCGCTAATCATGGCGGCGGCGGGCGTTTCAATCATAATGCCCAGCGGCACCGCCTCATTAAAGGGAACGCCCTCTTGCGTCAACTCGTTTTTCACGTCGCTTAGAATGACTTGGGCATCCAGCACCTCTTGCACCGATGTTATCAGCGGCAGCATCAGCCGCAAATTGCCGTGCACCGACGCCCGCAAAATCGCCCTCAGCTGCGTTTTGAAGACGGCGGGGTGCGTTAGGCTAAGGCGCACGCCGCGCAGCCCCAGAGCGGGGTTGGCTTGGTGCGGCAGTGTATAGTAGTCGGTCTGCTTGTCGGCCCCTAAATCAAGGGTGCGCACCACCACCGGCTTGTTCTGCATCGCTTCTAAAACCGCTTTGTAAGCGGCAAACTGCGTCGCTTCGTCGGGCAGCGACGGCTGCTGCAAATAAATAAACTCGCTGCGGAAAAGGCCAATGCCCTCGGCGTCGGCGGCAAGCACTTTAGCCACATCTGCCACGCCGCCCACGTTGGCGTAAAGTTTTACGGCAACGCCATTTTTAGTGCGGGTGGGCTGCCCCACCAGCCGGCGCAGCCGCTCGGCGTGCTCACGGTGCGCCGTTTGCTTTTCTTCAAGCCGCCGGGTGGTGGCGGCGTCCGGGTTCACATACACCGCCCCCACATCGCCGTCAACATATATGGTGCTGCCCGCCGCCACTTTGTCTTGGCTAAGCTGGTCTTTTAGATGGACCACCGCGGGTATACCCAGCGTGCGGGCAAAAATAGCGGTGTGCGACGTGGCGGAGCCGGCGCTGGTTACAAACGCCACCACCTGCTCCGGGTTTAGCTGGGCGGTTTGGCTGGGCTGCAAATCATGCGCCGCTACAACCACCGGTTGCGCCGTGTTCAAGGAAAAATCTTCCGCCCCCTCCAGCACACGGATTACCCGCATGGATATATCGGTTATATCGGCTTTGCGGGCACGCATGTATTCATCATCCAGCTGGTCAAACGCGTCACTTAAAATAGAACAGGCTGCGTACACGGCGTACTCGGCGCCGTGGCGTTGCTCGTTAATCGCTTGGCTTACCAGCGCGTTAAAGTCTTCGTCCTGCAACAGCATGCGGTGTATTTCAAAAACGGCGGCGTTATCCGCCCCCAAGGTGCTCTGTGTTTGAAGGTGCAAATCGCTTAACTCTTGCAACGCTGTATCGCGGGCTTTACGGTATCTTTCCCATTCCTTTGCGGGGCTGCCCGTCGGCTTTTTCAGCGGCGGCTTTTCCATGGTGGGAAGATACACCAAGTGCCCGCCGGCAACGCCCCGGCTAACCCCTTGTCCTTGTAACACTTTCATTGGGTGCACGCCCCCCTTTCTGTCTGCTGTGTTTGACTCTTATGATACGTTAAAAATGTTGCTGTAAATAGCTTTTTATGTCGTCGGCGGCGGCCTCTTCGTCGGCGCCGTCACACTCAATACTAACGGTGGCACCTTGCGGCACACCCAGCTGCAATACCGCCAGCAGTTTCTTTAAATCGGCGTGGCGCTCACCATGCCGCAACGTGATACCGCAGCGGTGGCTCTGCGCCTTTTTAACAAGCTCGCCGGCGGGACGGGCGTGAATGCCGTGCTCTGCCTTAATGATGTAATCAAACGTAACCATAGCCGCTCCTTTACCAGCCTAAATATCACTTAATTACTTTAATTATAGCTTTTAGCGCCCGCTTTATCAAGACAAAGCATCGCCCAAAAATAAGGGTCTTCCGTGCCCTGCCGCTATTATTAAAGCGCCATTTTTATCGCCCGTTGCCGCCAAAAAGTTGACAACCACCGCGCTTTTGCTTTACGCTACTAACAACGCAACAAATAAAACCAACAGGAGCGTATCAATGGCAACTTATTTAATGGCGCTGGACCAAGGAACCACCAGCTCACGCTGCATTATTTTTGACAAGCAGGGCCGCACCGTACAACTGGCCCAGATGGAATTAACGCAGCACTACCCGCAGCCCGGCTGGGTGGAGCATAACCCGATGGAGATATGGTCAAGCCAGCTGGCCGTCGCCACCGAGGCAGCCGCCCGCGGCAACATCGGCGCTGAAGAGATTGCCGCCATCGGCGTAACCAACCAGCGTGAAACCACCATTGTGTGGGACAAGGCAACGGGCGAGCCGGTTTACAACGCCATTGTGTGGCAGTGCCGCCGCACCGCCCCTTATATAGACGCCTTAAAAGCCGAAGGCTTTGACGACGTTATTTTGAAAAAAACCGGGCTGATTGCCGACGCCTATTTTTCCGCCTCTAAAATACGGTGGATTTTGCACAACGTGCCCGGCGCCCTAGAACGGGCAAACCGCGGCGAGCTGCTTTTTGGCACGGTGGACAGCTGGCTGGTGTGGCGCATGACACGGGGCGCCGTGCATATAACCGACTATTCCAACGCGTCGCGCACCATGCTATTTAACATCCATACGTTGCAGTGGGACGACGACATCCTTAAAAAGTTCGGTATCCCCAAAAGTATGCTGCCGAAGGTGGTGCCTTCCAGCGCTGTGTACGGCAACGCGGCGGCTGATTTTCTCGGCGCCGAAATACCTATCGGCGGCATTGCCGGCGACCAACAGGCGGCGCTTTTCGGACAGTGCTGTTTTGAGCCGGGCATGGTAAAAAACACCTACGGCACCG
>CAYZSR010000125.1:0-3280 GCA_964479715.1 uncultured Oscillospiraceae bacterium
CTTGAAAAATACCCCACGCTGGAAGACACGCTGCTGCAAATGCAAAACCTTTTAACCGACCAAGAAATGGCCGATTTAAGCTACCAAGTTGAGGTGGAAGAAAAGGACGAGCGCGACGTTGCCAAAGCGGTTCTTGAATCTAAAAATCTTTTGTAACACGACACCAGTGAAGGGAGTTGCCGCCGTTGGCAAACAGCATCATCCGCTTTGAAAAGGTAACCAAACAATATGAAAATGTGCTGGCGCTGGATAACGTCAGCCTCGCCATAGAAAAAGGTGAGTTTTTAACCACCATCGGCAGCTCCGGCGCCGGTAAAACAACGCTCATTAAACTGATAAACGGGCTACTCAAGCCAGACAGCGGCACCATCTACGTAAACGGCAAAGACGTCAGCGCGGTAGACCGCATTCAGCTGCGCCGCCACATTGGCTACACCATACAAAATGTGGCGCTTTTCCCCCACATGACGGTGGCCAAAAACATCGCCTATGTGCCGGGGCTTTCCCGCCTGTGGAGCCGCGACGAAGAAAAAGAAGAGGTGGCGCACCTGCTTAACGTGGTGGGGCTTGAGCCATCTATGGCAAGCCGCTACCCGGACGAATTGTCCGGCGGGCAACAGCAACGGGTCGGCATTGCGCGCGCCGTTGCCGCCAAGCCGCAAATTTTACTGATGGACGAGCCGTTCGGCGCGGTGGATGAAATTACCCGCCGCGCGTTGCAGCAAGAGATTCTTGAAATTCATCGTAAACTTGGCGTTACGGTGGTGTTTGTAACGCACAACGTTGAAGAAGCGCTTTTGCTGGGCAGCCGTGTGCTGGTGATAGACCAGGGCAAGGCGGTGCAGATGGACACGCCCGAAACGGTGCGCTGTGCCCCCGCCAACGATTTTGTGCGGCGGCTGGTAAACGGCGAGCCCGTTACACAAAGCCCCTAGCCATCACTCCATAATAAAACAACCCCGCTCGGCAATGGCGCCGAACGGGGTTTTGTTGTGTTTTAGTTTTAACAGCGTGTGGCGGGCGCTATTTTACTCCAGCGCAAACAGCGCCTCACGCAGTACTTCGCCCACCGTCGGGTGGGGAAAGATAAGCCGCTCTATCTCGCTAAGCGGTGTTTTGTTTTCTATCATGGCGCCCACGCCATAGATAATCTCCGACGCGTAACTGCCGATTATCTGCACACCCAGCAGCCGCTCTTTGGCGCCGTCCACCAGCACCTTGCAAAAACCGCGCCCCATTTCCACCTCGGCGGAATACCGCCCCGAATAGCTTAGCGGCAAGGTCACCACGTGGTGCGCCACCCCTTCGGCGCTGGCGCTGTGCTCGGTGTGCCCCACCCACGCCACCTCCGGCGTGGTGTAGATAACGCCCGGCACGGCGGCGTAGCTCATGGTGTCGTCCACGCCCAGCATATGGTTTACCGCCACCTGCGCCTCACGGTAGGCGGTGTGCGCCAACATAGAGCGTCCGTTTACGTCGCCGGCGGCGTACAGCCCCGGCACGTTGGTTTGCAGGTGGTGGTTGGTTGCCACGGCACCGCTTTTGGTTTCAACACCCAGCTCTTTGAAGCCTTGCAACGAGGGGCGACGCCCCGCCGCCAATAACACCGTTTCGGCTTGCAGCGTCAACGTTTCATCGGGCGTTTGCACCGTTACGGCACCTGGCTGCACCGCTGTAACGTGGCTGCCTAAATGAAAGCACACCCCCGCCTGCGTTAGTTCACGCACCAGCAGCGCGCCCACCTCGGGGTCGGTGCCGGCGGCCACGGTGTCTTGCATTTCCACCACCGTAACGTCGCTGCCGGCGGCGCTATAATAGTACGCCATCTCCAGCCCTACCGCCCCACCGCCGATAACCACCAGCGTTTCAGGCGGGGTAGCGGCGTCCAGCAACTCGCGGCTGGTTAGCACCTGCTCGCTTTCAATGCCTTTTTCAACTCCCTCAATGGGGACTAGCTGCGGCAAAGAACCGGTTGCCAAGAGCATTTTAGAGGCGGTGTAGCCCGCTTCACCCACCCGCACTAAAAAGGTTTCGCCGTCTATTTTAAAGGCTTCGCCTTGCCCGTCTATCACCGTTACATCGTGTTCTTTCATCTTGGCTTTCACCGCTAGATGCATTTTGCGCACCGTTTTCTTTTTGCGGCGCATCACCACGCTGTGGTCCAGCGCCACCGCCTCTGCCGTAACGCCGAAGCGCTCACTGCCGGCGGCACCGCGCGCCAGTTTGGCGGATTGTAAAATGGCTTTGGTGGGGATACACCCCTCGTTTACGCAGACGCCGCCAAGGGCGTTTTTTTCTACCAGCGCTGTTTTCAGCCCGCCGCGCGCCGCCAGCTCGGCGGCAAAATAACCGGCGGGGCCGCCGCCTAAAATAATCAAATCAAAATGGTCCATGGTATCATCCTTTATATCTGCCGCAGCGGCAACACACCCGCCGCCACAGCGGTTTACTCTGTAAAAATTTTACGCTAGTTTAGCGCCTGCGTCAACCGCCGCCAATAAGGCGCAACAAAACCGCACCGGATGCATCGGTGCGGCTTTGGGGGTTGTGAAAAAAGAAAGGGGGTTGGTATGGGCTTTGTGTGAATGGCGTCTTATAAAAGCGTTAAACGCGGCGTAACAACTTGCGAATAAGCCAAATAACCACCGAGATTAAAAGGACAATGCCTATCAAGTAAACCACTTTCCAAGCTAAGGAAAGCGCCGCAAAACCGATAAACAAAAAGACCACGGCGGCGATGAGTATAATGACAAATACAATCGCTAATAATTGCAGCATAAATGTCTCCTATAACAAGGCGTGGCGGTGGCGATGGCGGTGTTTAAACAGGTCAAAATCTTTGCGCAAGCCACGGAATTGATAAAGCAAAATCCCCAGTGCGGCAAGCAGTATCAGCAAAGTAATTCCCAACACTTTAAAGGCAAATTTCATGGCGGCTCCTTTCACACCAACGGGTAAACGGCGTTTACCAGCCGAGCGTATCGCTTCATTTAATCGATAGAACGCTTCTTTTGATATTTCTTATAATAAGTATACCCACAACAACACGGCGAAGTCAACCGTAAATTGTCGAACAGGCGTTTCAATGCCATACGCCGCCTTGCTTGCTGGTGGCGGCCTAAAAGGGTATACTGCTACTATCACCTTAAAGAAAGGCGGGCTTTGCTTGACAGAAAAAGAATTATTAAGCGCCGGCTACCGCAAATACACCGGCAACCAGTTGGATATTTATTTTAACAAAGACAAGTGCGAACACGCCGGCAAGTGCGTTGAAGGCGTA
>CAYZSR010000126.1:0-3205 GCA_964479715.1 uncultured Oscillospiraceae bacterium
GGCGGTTGGCTTTTACCGTCTCGTTGGTGTAGCGGCGCCAAATTTCAGCGTGCGCCAATTCTTCGCGGCCTATTTTGCGTAAAATCTCGGCGTTTTCCTCGTTTTTGGCTTGCTTTGCCAAGTTGGCGTACACCTCTGATTCGGTGCGCTCTATACGCTGCAATTTAAGCAGTGTTTTTTTGGTTTTGCGGTCCATTTTTTCTGCCATGATGCTTCCTTTCCTGATAGACACCTTTTGTATTTCTTTAATTATAAACAAAAACAGCGGCGCTGCAAACTGCAACGCCGCCCTTTTTCTAAGATTATTTATTGGCTGGCCGCCGTGATAATAGCCATTTTATATACTTCGTCTACAACGGTGCCGCGCGAAAGGTCATTTACCGGTGCGTTAAGACCGAGCAAAATGGGGCCGAAGGCGTCAAACCCGCCTAGGCGCTGCGCCATTTTGTAGCCAATGTTGGCGGCGTTAATGTCGGGGAAAATAAAGGTGTTGGCTTTGCCGGCAACGGTCGATTCCGGCGCTTTGGTTTTGGCCACCTCGGGCGAGATAGCGGTGTCAAACTGGAATTCGCCGTCGACGGGGAAGTCCAAATCCATCGCCTTCAAGTCGGCGGTGGCGCCCGCCATTTTGTCTACCGAGTCACCTTTGCCGGAGCCCAGCGTGCTGTAAGAAAGCAGGGCAACCACCGGGTCTATGCCGAAGAGGCGCGAGGCCGCCGCGGTTTCTTGGGCGATGCTGGCGATTTGCTCGCGGTCGGGGAAGAGGTTGATGGCGCAGTCTGCCATGGCGTACAGTTCCGGCTCGCCATTTGCGTCTTCGCGGCTCATAATAAAGCAGCTGGAGACTATTTTGCAGCCGGGGCGGGTGCCGATGATTTGCAGCGCCGGGCGCACCGTGTCCGCGGTGGAGTAAGTAGCGCCGCCAAGCAGCCCGTCAGCAAGGCCCATCTCAACCAGCATGGTGCCGAAGTAGTTTTCGTTCTTCAGGCAATCGGTGCAGGCGTCTTCGTCTTGCTTGCCTTTGCGGATTTCAACCATGCGTTCGACCATCGTGTCAAAATCGTCGTAATTTTTCGGGTCGATTAATTCCATACCGTCCAAGTTGATGCCGTCTTTTTCAGCTTGCGCCTTGATGGCGTCCAAGTTGCCCAGCATAATGGGGGTGATTAAACCGTCTTGCACCAGTTGCTGCGCCGCTTTTTGAATGCGCGGGTCGGTGCCTTCGGTGAAAACAATTTTTTTGTCTTTGCCGCGGATTGCGTCCATCATTTTGTTGAACATAAGGTTCCTCCTGCTTAATATAAAAATAAATTATTCGTAATGGTTGTGGGTTAGCCGTTGCCGTTTTCAGCGTTGTGCCGTTTAAGCAACCGGTTGATGCGGTCGTTGGGGTTGAGCAGGTGCGAAATAGAGGTGTCGTGGTTTAGCGTGGCAACCAACATCGAGATGTACTTTGCAAGGTCCACCTCGGTGAACCAAGGGCGTTTTCTAAGCTCCGGGTTGAGGTAACTTAAGTTGGTGATAAACAGCTTGTCAAAAAGCCCTTCTTCGTAGGCTTTGTCAAAAATATCCAGCCCTTCAGTGAAAAGGCCGAAGGTAATAGCGAAATAAACCCGCTTTGCTTTGCGTTTTTTAAGCTGCCTTGCCAGCTCCAGCACCGAATCACCGGTGGATAAGATATCGTCGGTGATGATAACGTCTTTGCCCTCTACCGAGGGGCCGAGGTATTCGTGCGCCACAATGGGGTTGCGTCCCTTTTCCATCACGGCGTAGTCGCGCCGTTTGTAGAAAAGCCCCATATCCAGCCCCAGTACCGAGGCGTAGTAAATGCTGCGCTCGGCGGCGCCTTCGTCGGGCGAGATAACCATGGTGCAGTCTTTGTTTACGCTGATATCCGGTGCCACGCGAAAAAGCGCCTTCAGCATTTGATAGGTGGGTTGCACGTTATCAAAATTTGAAAGCGGCGCAGCGTTTTGCACGCGCGGGTCGTGCGCGTCAAAGGTTATTATGTTGGAGACACCCAGCGCAAATAAATCTTGCAGCGCCATGGCGCAGTCTAAAGATTCCCGCATTTGGCGGCGGTGTTGCCGGCCGGAATATAAATAAGGCATAACCACCGTAATGCGGTGCGGTTTGTTGCCCGCCGCGGCAATCAGCCTTTTTAAATCCATAAAATAATCATCGGGAGACATGCGCGATTCAACCCCGTATATGCGGTAGGTTTCGCTGTAGTTGGTAACGTCGCACAGGATGTATAAATCATACCCGCGCACGCTGTTGTGAATAATCCCTTTGGCTTCTCCGGTGCCGAAGCGGGGGCATTCGGCATCGATTAAAAAGCTTTCTTTATCGTACCCGGGAAAGCTAAAAAGCATCTCATTTTCCGGGTTTTTGCGCCAACTGAGCAGATACTCGTTAACGCGGCGCCCCATGGCTTCGCACCCTTTCATCGGCAGCAGTGCCAGCGGGTGGGTCGGCTTATCTAAAAGGGGCGCGGACGAAGATGACGTTTCGGACGACAAGGCAATCAATCCCTCCAGAAATAATAGCGGTCGGTTGTGGTTACAAAAACAAGGCGCCGGTCTTTGCCGCATGAAAAATAAAACCGGTTTTGATTTTTGTATTCTACGTTGCAAGACTAAATTTTTAACAGTCGGTTATATAACATAATAATTATAGCACATAAAAGGCACATTGTTAAAGGGAGAACACGCAAAAAGGCACCTTTACCACCCATTGGCTTTGATGGCAAAAAATGCGCCGTACAGCGTTTGAAACGGGTGGTTTCAACATAAAATACTTGTAGCAAGCAGAAAAATACGATATAATTTAACCACATGAAAAGTGGTATCTAACGGTTCGCAAGCAATTTAGAGGGTGAGCGCAATTTCAACAGCGGGTACAACGCCGGCAAAAACACGGTGG
The DNA here is from genome assembly GCA_964479715.1 of uncultured Oscillospiraceae bacterium. Lineage (GTDB taxonomy): Bacteria > Bacillota > Clostridia > Oscillospirales > Ruminococcaceae > JAAYCI01. Next base: position 2,926 of record CAYZSR010000126.1, read on the forward strand.
CAGCAGTTTTCGCTGCGCCTGTTTGGGTGGATTCAAAAATTGAATAACCAGCGGCACCTGCATTCTATACGGGTGGCGTTTATCAGCACCATGCCGATTATGATTTTAGGTGCTTACGCGGTGGTGATAAACCAGCTGCCCATTCCCGCTTATCAAGAGTTTATGCTGTCTCTTTTTGGGCACCAGTGGGACACGCTTGGTGTTCTTATATACAACGGCACCACACATGTTGAGACGGCAGTATTGATAACAAGGAAAAATGATTGAGGGAGCTGAAAAC
>CAYZSR010000127.1:0-3081 GCA_964479715.1 uncultured Oscillospiraceae bacterium
GTTTAACGCGCTGGATTTTGCAACGGTTATGTTGGAACGGGCGCTGGCGGACGAAAAAAAATAAACCCCCGCGGCTCAGCCCCTGTTTTGGGCGGCCGCTGTGTTTTCCGTACATAAAGACGAAAACCACCGTGTGACGGTGGTTTTTTGTTGCGTTTTTTTATCAAGATTATAAAACTATCGGCGGCAACAACGCCCGCATTATCAATTTTCTAGTGGCGGAGGGGTACCCCGTTACCGCTTCGTCCCACACGCAGCGGCAAACCGTGATGGAAAAAGTGCACGCCAAGCCACCGCCCGCTGAAGGAACTGTTTTTGAGGTGGACGGCGTGGTGGTGGTCTATCTATCGGTGCCGCACGTCAGCTGGTACACCGTGAACCAAGTAACGCCACCGTGAAAAAACATATACACTCAACCATCAAAAAAAGAGCCCGGTTTTTAAGCCGGGCTCTTTTTGTTGTTGAAAGAAAGTGCCGCTAGGTGCGGTATTTTTGCAACCGCACGTCGTAGCCGACAAACGGCATGGGAAAGCACTCACCCAACAAACGGGAAGAAATTTTCTCGGTGTAGCGTTGCTCCAGCGTTTCTTGGTTGTGAATGTTGGTGGTGTAAATGGTTGGCTTTTGCAACCGAGACTGAATAAGTTCATACAGCTTGCTTAAAACAAAGGCGTTTAAAAACTCGGTGCCTAAATCGTCCAGTACCAGCAAATCCGCCTCAAGCATGCTGGTGAAAAGCGATGTTTTATTGCGTCCCGATTGGTTAAAATACTCATCGGCGATGGTGGCAAACGCCTGCTGGCTACTGACGTAGATAACGTCGTGCCCTTTTTCCAGCACCTCCGACGCAATGGCCAGCGCCAGGTGGGTTTTACCAAGCCCTGCGTCGCCGTACATATAAAGGCTTTGGCTGTTGTGGCTGAAATCGGCGGCGTAGTTTTGGCAGTCTTGCAGAATTTGCGTCATCGTCTGCCGCGGTGAAAGGGCCGAGCCCTCCATTTTTACAGGGTAATAATCCAGCGAGAAAGAGGCGAAGCTTTTTGGTGTTAAGCCGCCGCCTTCATGGATAGAATCCCGCCGCAGCAATTTCAGCTGCTCTAAAACACAGCGGCACGTTTCGGTGCCTTGCGCGGTGCGGCGGATGCCGGTGTCACTGCAAAAGCGGCAGTGAAAGTTTGGCTCCAAGTCGGCCGGTGTTAAGCCGATGTCGGCCAGCAGCGCCTTTTTGTCGCCGGCGGCTTGCTCTGCCTGCGCCATGGCTTTGGCTGCCTCTTGGGGCTGTCCGTCGGCGCTTAATGTGGCGGCCCGTGCCCCCGCCGAGTTGTGCGCCATATCCAGCTGTTCCAGCTGCGGCACGGCGCGGTACACCTCTTCTTTAGCCTGCGCCGCCTCGGCCAGCGCCAGCTGCCGCCGCTGTTCAACGCGGCGTTTTGCTTGGCGAAACAGTTCAGCTTGCCTCATGGTTGCTCTCTTTTCTGTGACATGGGAACGTAGCGTGCGTTTTCAAGCACGTCGGTGCGGTTGCCGCCGCTGCGTTGAACACGTATGTTTTTACCCGCCTCGGTGCGTGTCACGTCGCGGGGGGTTTGGTGCCCCTCATTGTGCCAGCGCTCTAAAATTTTGTGCAGATAAAGCACGTTGTTTTGTTCTTTACCGGCGGCGGTGCGTGCCGCTTCTATCATGTCTAAAGAATAATCAAACTCTTCGTACCAGCGGGCGATACGGCGGCGTTCTGCCACCGTGAAAGAGGGGGTCTTGTGCCCGAAAAGCGTGGCCAGTTCCGCCTCTTTTTCTTCGCGGCTTGCCAGCTGCAACAGGTAATTGTCTGCGTCTTCGCAGGTGGTTACCCCTTCTTTGCGCCACGCAAACAGCTTTCTTTCAACGCTGTAAACGGTGTTGTTTTTTTCTTGGGCGCATTGGTGCGCCGCCATCATAATTAAATCAACGGGGAAATCGTCCTGCTTGTACAGCGTAACCAAACGGCAAGTGTCATTTTGGTTGATGGTGATGCCCAGCTGTTGCTGTGTTTCTTGTACCAGCACACCCAGCGCGGGGTCGGTCTGCGCCATTTTATTCACTTCGGTGGTGTTTAGCGTGGTGCGGGGTTTGGCTTTAATGGTGGGGCTAGGGGCGTGGTGGTCGGCGCAGTCTTGCGCCAGCAAACCGGCGCCCTCCCAATACGCCAGCGCGCGCTCTGCCTCGGTGACGGGCAGGTGCAGCGCTTTGGCTACCTGCGCGGCGTCGGCGGTTTTTTCGGCGATGAGATACAGCGCCACACGAAAGCGTGATTCGCCCACGTCGGCGTTGCTTAATTTGGAAAAAACAAGTTGAGGCACATCCAGGGAATCCCCTGTGTTGCCGCAGTATTTGAACATCGATTCACCTCAATTTATTTTACGGGTTGGAACGGATAGGTTAATCACAGTTGGTCAAAAATGCGAAACATTAAAACGGCGCTATGACCGAGCGCTAAAAGAGCGGACGCGCCACTGTTTTTCGGCGCGGTGTGCCGCCGCGCTTAAATCCAACGGGGCGTTTTTGCTTTTCGCTCTTGGCTTGCCCGCTCTGTCAGGCGGGCGGGCTGTCGTCGTCATCGGGTGTGTCAGACGTTTCCTGCAGCGCCTTTGTTTTTTCTTGCGCTTTGGCGGCTTTGGCGGCGGCTTTTTCAGATTTTGCCGTTGCTTTTTCCGCTTTGCGTTTTTCTTTTTTGGCGGTGCGTTCCGCTTTTTTCTGTTGGCGGCGCAATTTACGGGCGCTGCGCGATGTCGGCGCGGTGTCTTGTTCGTCGTTGCTGTGTTCGGTTTGTTTATCGGCGGCCGATGGGGCGCTGACATCGCCGTCTTCGCTGACGGCAAAGTCATCTTCTATCGGCGGTTTGCGTGTGGCGCGCACCGCAATAAAGGTAACCAGTCCGCCTGCGGCGGCCGCCAGCGCACAAATGGCCAGCACAAAAGGCAAGCCTATTTTACCATCTTTGTTCGGTGGCTCTGCGGCGCTGGAAGATAAACGGCTTACGTCGGACGCAGCGCTGCTGGCCGGCGGCGCATCACTTTCGCTGTGGCTGTCACTTTGTGACGCCGG
>CAYZSR010000128.1:0-1943 GCA_964479715.1 uncultured Oscillospiraceae bacterium
TAATGTGCCCCGCCACCGACGGAAAAGCGTGGTAGTAGGGGCTGGTCTTTATCACCGTTAAGTTGGAGTTGGTGATAAAATAAGGGGCGCTGTGCTGTTCGTGCTGAGCCATCTCGTAACTGCCGGTGCCGCTGATGGCAACCAGCTCGGGGTAGCTCATAAAGGCACTTACAATTTTAGCCATGTCGCGGGCGGTGGTTTGGTTGCCCTCGGCAATGCCGTGGGGGTCTGCAAAAGTGGTGGCGGTGCAACCCAGCTCTTGCACGCGGGTTTGCATCATCTCTAAAAAGGCGGGTATGTCACCGCCGACATAGTCTGCCAAAAGCAACGCCGCCTCGTTGCCGCTGGGCAGCAGCAACGCGTAAAGCAGTTCCCGCACGGTAAGCGTTTCCCCTTTGCGGATGTCCGCGTGGGACGCGTTTTTACCGAACAGGTCGTCGTACACCCAGTCTTTGTCAGAGTTTATCTGCACCGCGTCAAAGTCCGGCACGTGGTCGGCCACCAGTATGGCGGTAACCATTTTCACCAAACTTGCCGCCACCATTGGCGCGTCGGCATTTTTCTGATAAACGGTTAGTCCGGTGTCCTCGTTAATAAGGCAGACCGCCTCGGCACCCGGCTCGAATGGGGGCGAAAAAAGCCCGTCATCGGCACCGGCGGCGGGGGTGTCGGTTGGTGTTTCGGTGCTGAGCGCCAACGGCTGCATGGCAGGCACCGGTGCTTCATTAGCGCCGAAAACGGCAAAAGGCGCCACCAGCGTAAGCAGCAGCGTCAACGTAAGCGCCAGCGTTAATCGTCTTAAATGTGTTGTCATAATAGTGTATTATACCTTATCTGTTGGTGCGCCGTTAAAATACCAAAGCGCAACGTATTTTAATCTTTAGTATAACATCAGCGGGGCGGCGGCGCAACGGCGCCCTGGCGCAAGCCGCTCTAAAATAGGTGCGTAAAACTCTCGGTGGGTGGCGAGGGAACGGGTATTTGGACTACGGCGCGCTGCCACGCCGCCAGCTTAAATGTAATATATAGTAGGCAGTAGTGGAAGAAACACTTTGTACGCGCCTGAAGGACAGAAAGCGCAAACCTTAGAAACCCAAGTGTAAAAGATGGGCCACTTGCTATATTTTAGTTAAAAGCACAACTCTTTGTATTTTAAATTATTTCACTCAAAGCCTTTAGTTTGTTAAGAAAATAACAAGTAAACAATGGTCTATTGTCAAAAATTTATCAAACCACTATTATTAAAAAAGGCGGCGTGGCGTTTTTGTGTTAAAATATTTAATAAAAGACGATTAGTGCGGGTTTTTGTCTTGTCTTTTACAGGTTCTTTTGGTACCATTGGTACACGTTAAATAAAAAACGAGGGTTTGAAAGTTGCGGTATTTGCTGTGGCACCTTTTGGCAATACCACAGCTACGACGATTTAAAAGATAATAGAGGTAAGAGGTGATTGTTTTGACTTTAAACCCCATACAAGCTGTGCGTGAAGCAGAAACAGAAGCGAGCGAGATGGCACGCCAAGCGTCCCTTCGCGCTGATGAAATTATTAAACAGGCGCAGCAAGAGGCGGTGCAGCGGCAACGCCAAGCGCAAGACAAAGCAGACCAAACAGCAAAAAAACGGCTGGCGGCCGCCCATGAACAAACCGATAAAGAACTGCAACAAGCCGCCGACGCTCTAGGCACTGAAATGCAACAACTGGCAGACAAAGCGCGGGGCAACCAGGGGCACGCCGTGCGCGCTATTTTAGACACATTAGGCTAATATAATGAGCGGCACCGACAGCGCCGCTTTTTTATAAAACAGCGACCGACAGGAGGTATCCAAACAAACGTGGCTCTTGTACAAATGGAGCGTATCCATATATACGCTATGAAAAAAGACCGCAAAAGCATTTGATAATATTTGCAGCGGCAACAAATGGTAGAAGTTAGCACCACCGG
>CAYZSR010000128.1:1953-2693 GCA_964479715.1 uncultured Oscillospiraceae bacterium
TGCAAAACTTGCTGGGGAAAAATGCCGAAACCGCCGAGCAGGCGATAGACATTATTCACCGGTACGTTAAAAGCGACACTCAGTCGCTGGCGTTTTTGCGTGGGCGGCAGGCCATCTCGGTTGATTCTACCTACGATTTTTATGACGATTACGAAGCGGTGCTGCAAAGCGCCCAGCGCATTGTTCACTTAGACCGCCAAATTGACGAGGCGGAGGCGGAAATTGCCAAGGTGGAAGCGCTGACCGACACGCTGACCCCGTGGATGGATTTGCCGGTACCGCAAACTTTTAGCGGCACCCGCACCACATCGGCGCTGGTCGGCTCACTGCCGGGGCGCCACAGCCTGCAAGACATTTTAACCGGCGTGGCCAAAGAACAACCGGAAATTGGGCCGGTGCACGTTGAGATTGTCTTTGCATCAAAAGACATGACGGCTTTTTACGCCATCGCTTTAAAAGAAGACGGCGAAAAGCTGGAAGACGCGCTGCGCGCTCTTGGCTTTACCCGCCCGGCGGCGGCAAGCTACCACATGCCGCAGGAACGCCGGCAAGAATTGGATGGGTTGCTGGCAACGCACCGGCAAACGTTGCAGGACGCCGAAGAGGAAATTCGCTCTTTGGCCGATAAGCGCGACGTGTTCCGTATGTTGCAAGACCATTCCACCATGCGGGCGGAAAAATACGGCGTGATAGAACAGTTGGCGCAATCTGAAAACGTCTTTATGCTGGACGGATACATT
>CAYZSR010000128.1:2703-3059 GCA_964479715.1 uncultured Oscillospiraceae bacterium
ACCCGCTGAAAGAACGCCTGAACGACCGCTACAGCTGCGTGGTTGAAACACGGGAGCTGGTGGAGCTGGACGACGAGCCGGCAAAACTTAAAAACAATTGGTTTACAGAGCCGGGCGAGCCGGTGCTGGAAGGCTTTGGCATGCCGGGCCGCGGCGAAATAGACCCCACCCCCGTCATGAGTATATTCTACTACATCATGTTCGGTCTGATGTTTTCAGACTTCGGGTACGGGCTGATCACCTTTGCCGTTTGTCTTTTTGCGCTACTGCGCTTTAGAAACATGGAGCCAAACTGGAGCAAATACCTGCGTCTCTTTATGTGGTGCGGGCTGTCTACCATGTTTTGGGGTGTCTTG
>CAYZSR010000129.1:0-3018 GCA_964479715.1 uncultured Oscillospiraceae bacterium
CTTTTGACTGGGTGTTTTCTTTTGTAATTATTTACCGCGCCCAAACCGATATTCGGTACCGGTGCGGATGCGTGTTATGTTTTCACGGTGCATGTAAACAATAAGTGCGGCGATAAAAGCGGCGCACACCGTGGCAAAAGCCGTTAAACGGTGGGTGATAAAAAACTTAGAAATAAAGGTGATAATGGGGTACAGCGTAATGGCGGTGATGGAGCCAAGGGAGACCATTCCCGTTAGCTTAACCACAACGAAGAAAGAAGCAAGTAGGATAACGGCGCTGATAGGTTGCAGTGTGATGATAACGCCGCACGCAACCGAAACCCCTTTGCCGCCGTCAAAACCGAACCACAGCGGAAACATATGCCCGATAATAGCGCCGATGCCGGCGATGTACCCGCCGCAAAGGTAATCCACCGGTTGCGCCAGCAGGTGAAAAATTAAATAGCCAAGCAGCACCGCTATAACTCCTTTACCGGCGTCGCCCGCCATGGTAAGCGCGGCGCCTTTTTTGCCAAAGTTGCGCAAAATGTTGGTCATGCCGGCGTTGCCGGAGCCAAGGGTGCGTACGTCGGTTTTATGTAGCCGTTTTGATACAATTACTGCGAAATTAACGCTGCCCAGCAAATAGCCGATAACCAGCGTTAGCGCGCCCACCAACAAGACAGGCGCGTTTAACCATGCTGCCATTTTAATGCCCCCAAATATTTGTTTGTTTCAGTATACCATAGCCTTACCAAAAACAACAATAACTGAAAATGGCGGCACTTTTTGCTTTTAATAATGTGAACAAGCAAACAATATCAACGATATAACAGTGGGATAATCGAAATCATTATAGAAAAGCAATGCCTATTAAGTTGCGGTGCCGACGCGCCAAACGCTATAAAGGTGGCTGCCGCTATGTTGCGCCTGCGCTTTATAAAGGGTATAATATAGGCTATTATATTTATTGAATTAAAAGCGTACCACACGCTGTAATTATATTAACTATGCAACTGAAAGGGGCACGCGTTTGCCATTACTTGACCAAAACGCCATTATGTTTTTTGCCCGTATTATCGCTTTTGTAACGGCTATTCCGGTGCACGAGGCAGCCCACGCTTATGTTAGTGACAAGCTGGGAGACTCTACCGCCAGAGATTTAGGGCGGCTGACGCTCAACCCTATCAAGCACTTGGATTTGATGGGCTTTATATCGATGTTACTGGTGGGGGTTGGCTGGGCAAAGCCGGTGCCGGTCCATCCGGAACGCTATGAAAACCCAAGAAAAGGCATGGCGTTAACCGCCGTTGCAGGGCCGCTATCCAACCTGATACTCGCCTTTATCACATTGGTTCTTTACAAAGTAGCCATTTACGGCATGGCGGCGGCAGGGATAACGTCGCCCACCGGCTGGGTTGTAACGGTTATCACCATTTTGTACCTCTTGGTTATCATCAACATAAACCTTGCCGTTTTTAACATGTTGCCGATACCGCCGTTGGACGGCAGCCGTCTTTTTGGCCTGTTGCTTCCTGAAAAAGCCTATTATAAGGTAATGCAATATGAGCGTTACATTATGTTTGCGCTACTTATCCTGTTATGGATGGGTTTTTTATCTAACTTTTTAGGGTTTATCAACCATTATGTTTTGCTGGGGATGAACTGGCTGACCGGTTTTGTCGATGTTTTCTTTAGACTTTTTTAATTGTTGAGAAAGGCTTACTAACTATGCCGCTTGAATATTCCGATGTGAATGACATTCAATACCATATTGAAGATTTTGAAGGCCCGCTGGATTTAATGCTGGCGCTGGTGCAGAAAAATAAAATGAACATTTATGATATTGAAATTGTCACGCTGATAGACCAATACTTAACTGTGGTGGGCGGCATTTCACCCGAGGCGATGGAAAGTGCCAGCGAATTTATCACCATGGCGGCACGCCTTGTGCAGATAAAAAGCATTATGCTGCTGCCGCGCAGCGAAGAATCAGACAAAGCGCAGGAAGAATTAACCGGCTTGCTGGTAGAATACAGTGCCTGCAAAGAAATTGCGGGGCAGTTAAGGCTAATGGGTGAAGGCATTTTTATAGCGGTGCGCGCCGCCCAAAGTTACGAGCCGGACTACACCTACCAAGGCAAGCACCACTGCAACGAACTATTGGATGCCGTCAAGACAATGTCTGCCCGTAAAAGCGGCGACCAACTGCCGCAGCGGGAACACTTTGACGACATTGTCGCCACGCCGGTGGTGGCGGTTGAAAATAAAGCCGTTTCACTTATGTTAAGCCTTGCCAGAAAGCGCGTGACCCATTTAAGAGAAATTTTAGGCGGCACGCAAAACCGCTCTGAAACGGTGGCGATATTTTTAGCGCTGTTGGAGCTTATCAGCGGCGGGCGTATCGAGCTGGATAACGACGGGCAGCTTTACCTTTGCCACAAAGACAACCACCGTAGCCAAGCAGAAAGGAACCGCTAATGGACCTGAACGATTTAAAAGCAAAGATAGAGGCGGTTTTATTTGCGTATGGTGAGCCGCTGACCAGCGCCAAATTGGCGGAACTGTTAGAGGCGGAAGAATCACTGATAGAACGGCTGATGCTGCTTTTACGGGACGACTGCGAGAAAAAAGACCGCGGCATTCAGCTTATCCGTTTGGAAAACGCGTGGCAGTTTGCCACCAAACCGCAACACGCCGAGGTAACAAAAAAGGCGCTAGACACTCAGCGCAACTTACCGCTAACCGACGCCGCCCTTGAGGTGCTTGCTATTATTGCCTACAACCAACCGGTGACACGCTCTTTTATAGACCAGGTGCGCGGGGTGGATTCGTCGTCTACCGTCAATGGGTTGGTGGAAAAGAATTTGCTGATGGAAGCGGGACGAATGGATTTGCCGGGGCGCCCCATTGCGTACAAAACAACCGACGCTTTTTTGCGTGCCTTCGGCATTCAGTCGCTTACTGAATTGCCGCCCATCTACCCGGAAAATATCCCCGACGATGAAAGCGGCTTTTACCGACAGCCCGATGACGAGC
>CAYZSR010000130.1:0-2948 GCA_964479715.1 uncultured Oscillospiraceae bacterium
GCCACTGGCTCCGACAATCGTGGATGCCACGGCAGCACCGAGACCCAGCACAGGCGCGGCGGGAGCAGCCGCGCGGCGGGGCGGCAAAAGCACGCCCCCCTGGATAACAGCGTTCCCTTAGACCAAACCCACCGCCACGCCGCCCCCACCCCCGAAGAGCAAGCCATTGCCAACGAGCAGGTGGCGCTTACGTTGGAAAAAGCGCGTGCCACGTTATCGGTGTATGAAAAGGCGGTGCTGGGGCTTGCCATGGAAGGGTACTCTAACGCGCACATTGCAAAAGCGCTTGGCAAAAACACAAAGTCTATTGAAAACGCGTTGCTGCGCGCACGCAACAAACTTCGTTAATTACGGCAGGCAAACGCCGCCTTAATTAGGCCCGGTGCTTAATAAAAGCGATGGTTGGCAAACCAAAAAGGGGCAACCCTTACGTGGGCACAAATATCATAAACATGAGGAGAGTTAGACTATGTTCGAAGACAAAACACTGGAATGCAAAGACTGTAACGAAGAGTTTTTATTCACAGCCGGCGAGCAAGAGTTTTATGAAAGCCACGGCTTTGAAAACGAGCCCCATCGCTGCAAACCATGCAGAGATGCCCGCAAGGCGGCACGCAACGAGCGCGAGATGCACAGCGCCGTTTGCGCCGAATGCGGCGACGAAGCAAAAGTGCCCTTTAAGCCCCGCGAAGACCGCCCTGTTTATTGCAGCGAGTGCTTTGCCAAGATAAAAGAAGCGCAAGCCGTGGCTGACTAAACAGCTGTTATAGAAAGTAAAGCCTCTGCAACGGCTTGTTGCAGAGGCTTTTTTGTACCCTATTTATAGCCTGTGACGATGAGACAGGACCCCTTCAAGCGCCTTAAGCGCCCACCAAGCGGGCGCAGACAATGTGCGGCAGGCGCTTAAAGAGCCGGATCTTCTGTATTCAGCCCCACCGCCACCGGCGGCACAAATGTGTTGCCGCCCGCGTGCGCTACAGCGCCCCATTGCACTTTGCGCTATTTCGCTTTTCGTTTTATGATGGTTTTTGCCTTCACCAACGTAGTGACGTTTTGCAGCGCGGCTTTTCCCTTGCGGCGCGGTGGAAAGATTCGTTTCTGGCAGTACGCCGGCTTTTACATCTGGCGTTGCAAGGCTTATGGGTTGCACTTTTCGCCTGTTGACGTCGCCGCTTTGGCGCAAAAGGGCAAGATGAGAAACAAGGCATTTTGTCGTTTTTACGGGCTTTTTGTATGTGGTTTGGACATAATTTTAATAGTATGTTAATAGTTTATTGTGCAACATCACTATCGCTTGCTGTTTTTTACTGGCAGTTTGTCAATGGAAATAAAGCGGCAAAAATGCTACTATAGAGATGCAATAAAGAAAGAGGTGAGACCCATGTTCCAGCCAAGAGACCCGTTTTGGTTGGGGCAGAACGAATAACATTTAGGCAATCTTAAACCCTTTCTGTTTAAGAAAATGCCGCTGCGCTTTTGCAAGACGCCATGTACGGGATAACCAATGCGTTGGTTATGAGGCAACCTTTAAGGCGCGCCGGTCATGTTACAAGAGATATGCCAAGCTACTTCGTTCTGTCCTGCTAAAGCGGTTGCCGGTAAGTAAAAGGCCCGGCAGACCGCAGTTGATGGTTGCATCGCGTTTGTTTTTGTTATTTCCTTTCTTTCTAAATAGCGATGGCTGCACCAGCTGTGCACGACGGAACGAAGCTTATATAGTCAGTGTAAAACCCCACTTAATCTTTTGTGGAGGCAGGCTGTTCTAATGAATGGTGTGCCGGCGTTTAAAATTTACCTATATTAAACGCGGCGGCGCCGTTGCCCAGCGGCAAGAACCGTGGCAGGGCGTAGAAAAAGCGTGCCAAAGCAACCGCTTAACGACCATTGAACAATGGGTGTACCAGAAACGTACACAAGAAAAGGTGGGCGGGCAAGCAAGGCACTTTGTACCAACGCAGTTTTAAAAAGTGCGCCGGGCGTTGCAAGCGTGATGTACGCCGCTTTAAACGTTTGGCAAAAAGTAATGCCTTTGCAGTCTCTGTGCAAAAGCGCCGTACAAACTTAACAGTTCGGCCGTAAGGAGCGTGCCGACGTTGAAACACTACGGTTAACACTATTGCAAACGCAAGCCCGTGAGTCGGTGTTCGTTACACTAAGGTATCTGCTTTATTCCACATATATAACAGCCCCTGCCAAGTATGACGGGGGCTGTTTTTTGTGCGCTGATAGCGCTGTGGACGCCTTGATAAAGGGCGTGTGCCGTGCCGCGGGCATGAGTGGCTCGGTAGCTTTTCCCCGTCTTGATACTACCGGCTACCTTTCTGCGCTTGCACCAAGGCAACCCAAGCGACTTTTATGCCCCAGTATAAATGACACAGCAGTTTTTCACCTTGCACTTGTCGGCAATCCGGCAATTTTTTATATCTGCACCAAAACTTTCCGCCCGCCACTAAGGCAACCCAATTATTTTCTGTTTTGTCAGCACGGCGTCCTTAACTAAGGCTATCACCGCAGGCAGACCAATCACTTTCTGCGCCGCTCCCCTGTAAAATTAATGGCACCCCCCCGCTTTAAAAAGCCGATGCCCACAACAAAAAGCCGCCGCCGAAAACTCGGCAGCGGCTTGGTTTTGCTGTTAAAAAGAAGGGTTATTCGTCTTCTTTTTTGGCGGCGGCAAGGTCTGCCAGCGCGTCACGGCGGGACAGGTTAAGGCGGCCTTGCTGGTCAATCTCAATTACTTTTACCAGCACTTCGTCGCCTACGCCAAGCACGTCTTCAACGCGCTCGACACGTCTGTCTTCCAGCTTGGAGATGTGCACAAGCCCCTCTTTGCCGGGAACAATTTCTACAAAGGCGCCAAAGTTCATCAGGCGGGTTACTTTGCCTTTGTAAATGGAGCCGATTTCAGGGTCTTCAACGATGGTTTTAATGGTGTGCATCGCTTGCTC
>CAYZSR010000131.1:0-2946 GCA_964479715.1 uncultured Oscillospiraceae bacterium
TACGTGAAGTGGGCGCTTCAGACAGCACCGGCACCACCGTCACCTGGAAAGCCGACGGCGAAATTTTTGAAGATATCAATTACGATTACGACACGCTGTTAACCCGTTTGCGGGAACAAGCGTTTTTAAACGCCGGCGTTAAAATAACGCTGAGCGACGAACGCCCCGGGCGGGAACAAAGCATTGAAATGCAGTACGAAGGCGGTATCCGCAGCTTTGTTGAGCACATTCACGAGCGCCGCAAACAAACGGTACTGCACGATGATATTATCTATTTTGCCGCTGAAAACGGCACCACCACCGCTGAGGTGGCTATTCAATATAACGACAGTTACAACGAATTGCTGCTTAGCTTTGCCAACAACATCCACACGCAAGACGGCGGCACCCACGAGCAGGGCTTTAAAACCGGCATGACCCGTGCCTTTAACGATTTCGGGCGGGAAAAAGGCTATATTAAAGACAACGAAGAAAACCTGCAAGGTAACGACGTGCGCGAAGGCATGACGGCGGTTTTAAGCGTTAAATTATACGACGCCCAGTTTGAAGGGCAAACCAAAGCACGCCTTGGCAACACCGAAATGCGTGGCATTGTAGAAACAATGGTGTACGACAAAATAAAAGAACACTTTGAAGAAAACCCCGCCGACGCAAAGGTTATATATGAAAAAGCGCTCAGCGCCGCCCGTGCCCGTGAAGCGGCTAAAAAAGCCCGCGAGCTGGTGCGCCGCAAAAGCGTTATGGAAAACCACCGCATGCCCGGCAAATTGGCCGACTGCCGCGAACGCGACCCCGAAAAAACTGAATTGTATATCGTTGAAGGGGACAGCGCCGGCGGCTCCGCCAAATTAGGGCGAGACTCCAATATCCAAGCGATTTTGCCGTTGTGGGGTAAAATGATAAACGTTGAAAAAGCCCGCATTGACAGAGTATACAGCAACGAGAAAATGATACCGGTGGTAACCGCTTTAGGCACCGGTATCGGCGAAGAGTTTGATATAGAAAAACTACGGTACCACAAGATATTTATTATGGCCGACGCCGACGTAGACGGCAGCCATATTTGCACCTTACTATTAACCTTTTTCTTCCGCTTTATGCGCCCGCTGATTGAAAACGGGCACATATATGTGGCGCAGCCGCCCCTTTACCGCCTGGATAAAGGCAGACAGGTGCGCTATGCCTACAGCGACGAAGAAATGGCTGAAATATCCAAAGAAATGGGCGGCCCTAAAATAAGCCGCTACAAAGGCCTTGGTGAAATGAACCCTGAACAGCTGTGGGAAACCACCATGGACCCTGAAAACCGCACCATTGTACAAATATCCATCGACGACGCCGAAATGGCCGACGAAACATTCACCATTTTAATGGGCGATAAAGTTGAACCAAGACGAGAATTCATCGAAGAGAATGCCAAATATGTCCGTCATTTGGACGTTTAAGAAGGGTAGCGAATGGAACCAGATAGAATAATTTTTGATGAGGAATACCCAGAGTCAACGCTGATTGTTCGAGACATCGAGAAAGAAATGAAAACAAGCTTTCTCGATTACTCGATGTCGGTTATTGTGTCGCGCGCGTTGCCCGACGTTCGAGACGGGTTAAAGCCGGTGCATCGCCGTATTTTATACACGATGTACGAGCGCGGCAACGAATTTAATAAACCGTATAGAAAATCGGCCGACACCGTCGGTTCGGTTTTAGGTTCTTACCACCCCCACGGCGACGCATCGGTCTACGGTGCGATGGTACGCATGGCGCAAGATTTCAGCATGCGCTACCCGCTGGTGCAGGGGCAAGGTAACTTTGGTTCGGTAGACGGCGACCCCCCTGCCGCCTACCGTTACACCGAGGCTAGAATGAGCCGTATGGCAAGCCTGATGATGACCGACATTGAAAAAGACACCGTCGACTATATGCCAAACTACGACGAAACCAAAGAAGAACCAAGTGTGTTGCCGGCGCGGTACCCAAACCTGTTGGTAAACGGCTCCACCGGCATTGCGGTGGGCATGGCAACCAACATACCGCCGCACAATTTAAGTGAAGTTATAGATGGCGCCGTTTGCCTGATTGAAAACCCGCAGGCGGAACTGCCGGAACTGATGCAGCACATTAAAGGGCCGGACTTCCCCACGTCGGGCATTATCATGGGGCTTAGCGGCATTCACTCGGTTTATTCTACCGGGCGCGGGCGGGTTGTGCTGCGTGGGCGTGCCGATATTGAGCACAGCTCCGGCGGCACCGAACGCCACAAAATAATTATTACTGAAATACCCTATATGGTTAACAAAGCCAAGTTGCAACAAGACATTGACCAGCTTGTTAAAGACAAGCGCATCGACGGCATTGTTGACATTAACGACGAAACAACCCGCAAAGGTATGCGTGTTGTTATTGAAGTGCGCCACGACGCCAACCCCGACATTGTTTTGAACCAGCTGTACCATATGACGCAGCTGCAAAACCCCGTTGGCGTTATTATGCTGGCGCTGGACGACGGCGCACCGAAGATTATGACGCTGAAAGAAATGTTGCAGCGTTATATTGACGCGCAAGTTGAAGTTATTCGCCGGCGCACCATGTTTGACCTTAAAAAAGCGCGCGAGCGCGCCCACATTTTAAAAGGGCTTATGCGCGCCATTGATATTGTTGACGAAATTATAGCCACCATTCGCGCCACGCCCGGCAGTTCAGCCGAGGCAAAAGTAGCGTTGATGGAAGAATACGGCTTTGACGACCCGCAAGCGGCGGCGATTGTTGCCTTCCGTTTGGGGCAACTGGCCGGGCTTGAAATTGAAAAAATTCAAGCTGAATTGGGCGAATTAACCATAAAAATAGACGAATGGGAAGCACTGCTTGCCGACGAATGGGAAATGCTCTGCCTTGTGCGGGACGAATTGCTTGACGTAAAAGAACAATTTGGCGACGAACGCCGCACCG
>CAYZSR010000132.1:0-2857 GCA_964479715.1 uncultured Oscillospiraceae bacterium
CAGCAGCTCTTCAAGCCGCTTTGCCACCGGCGCCAGCGAAAAGGCCGGGTCTGCCCCTTTGGGGTTGCCAAGGTGGCTGCATAAAATAAGTTTGCATTTGTCACCAAGCAATTTTTTAATCGTGGGGAGCGCCGCTTGAATGCGGCTGTCGTCGGTGATTTCGCCGCCGTGTATCGGGACGTTAAAATCCGCCCGCATCAGCACGCGTTTACCCGCCACGTTAATGTCGTCAATTGTTTGTTTGCCTAAATCCATAGTATCTACCTTTCTATCTACAATAAATACAACCGCTTACGCCGTTGTTTTTTAGAAATCAAGCTGTTGCAGGCGATAAACCGAAAGAATGTATATCTTTAACGCCTCCAGCAAATTGTCTATCTGAATGCCCTCGTTTTCTTCGTGCTCTTCACCGACAAAGTCCGGCAGTTCGCGGTCTTCATACGAAGGGCCAAACGCAACACCTTGCTTAAAGTGGCGCGCGTAAGTGCCGCCGCCCATGGCGTAGGTGGTGCCGTTGTCGCCGGTTACGTCGTTGTAGGCGGCAAGCACCGCCTGAATGGGTTCTGAATCGGCTGAAATGTGGTGCGGCTCGGCAATGCGCCCCGCTTTGTAAGTGCCGCCCACTTCGTGCGCCAGCGCCGTTAGTTTTTCAGTTAATGCGCTGCCGCTGGTGGTGGTTGGAAAGCGGATGTTGACGTTTTGGCGAATACGCCCGTCTTCGTAGCGAATCATGCCGCCGATGCAGGTCAGCGGGTCAAAAATATCATCTTCAGCGGCAATGCCGATGCGGCTGCCGTCGGTGGTCGCAAAAATTCTTTGCAGCAGCTCCAAATAGGTGGCTTCGTCGTCGCTGACAAGCCCATTGTCCATAATATAGTTTACCAGTACGCTGATGGCGTTGCGCGCGCCCTCCGGTCGTGCGGCATGGGCGCCAACGCCGGTTGCCTCAATGTATGCGTTGCCGTCTTTTTCGGTAACGGTGATGTGCTCTGCCTTCGGCAGTTTGGCGGCGTCTGCCTGAATGGTGCAATGGGCGGAATCAGGCACGACGTTGCTGGCGATACCGCCATAAATATCGATGATGTTGCCATCTAGTTTTGCGGAGGTGAAATCCCCTTGATAGACGCCTTTTTCAGCGTTGCAAACGGGGAAGTTGGAGTCCGGCGAAAAGCAGAAAACGGGTTCTTCGTTGTTGGCTAAATAATATTCTACGTCTTGCATACCGGTTTCTTCATTGGTGCCAAAAAGCACCCGCAACGAATAGTTTAATTCCATTTCAAGCTCTTTAAAAAACTTCGCAAGGTATAGGCTGATGACGGCGGGGCCTTTGTCGTCTATAACGCCGCGGCCGATAAGCCAGCCGCTTTTTTCACGCATGGTGAAAGGGTCTGCGTCCCAGCCGTCGCCCACGGGCAGCTCTGCCCAGCCGACATAAGCGTCGCCCATGTCGGTTTCAAAACCCATGTCTTTGGCAATTTTAAGCGCCACTTCAAGCGCCCTTTTTGGCTCTTCGCCGAAAGGGGCATCGGGCGTGCTTTCACCTTCTACGCTGGGCACCGCCACCAGTTTTCTAATATCTTCAACAATGGCTTCCTTGTTGTTTTTAATAAAATTGTCGGCTTGTTGCAGTAATTTCTCCTCAGTCAATGTAATCGTCCCGTCCTTTCAATAGTCTTTGTTTGGTTTGAGTATATCATAATCTAAAAGAAAGCGGCAAACCGTCAGCACAATAGGTTTTCTTTTGTTTGCCGCTAGAATGTATTCTTTTAAATTAGAAAAGGGTGTTTTTTGCTTACTATTATTATAGAGCATTTGCACCTTTTTTTAAACAGCTTGGCCATAAAAATTCGGTTTTTTTGGTGATTTCAAACACCGCTTCACTATTGGCGTGATAAGACGACCTTTTTCGGCATTTCTTTTAAAGAGCGGTGGTTAAGGCAGTATACATTCTGCGACTTTCAATACTCTTTACTATTTTAGGGCAAAACAAACACCCGGGCACACAAAACCCGGGTGTTTGAACGAGGGGGTGATTAGGCGGAGTAAAATTCTTTTTCATCGTCTTGCGGTTCTATCTTTTTACGGCGCATCAGCAGACCGAATATAATTTGTGCAGTTAAGAGCACCGCCATTAAGATGGACCACTTGTCAAAGATTGCCATTGGCAGCGATAAATCTTGGGTAATGAGGAACGCCAGCAACGTTACAACGAAGGTAGCTATCCCCAGCATACGCCAAATGACCGTCTTTTGAGTTCTTTGCCGCGCTTCGTATTCAAATTCATCGGCAAAATCGTCGGGTTCTTTTTCTTTTCTTAGCTCGAAGAAGCCAATTAACCAAACCACCGCAAGAATGGCGCTGACGATGGTTGCGAACAGGTTAAACAGCCGCCTTTATCCGGCCATATACTAACAAGATGTGGTATATCGCTATTTTCTACTATCGCTTTTGTCACTTTCGGCGTATTGTACACTTTTTCATTATTTCATTATGCGCTTCGCGCTTCGCCGTAAGTTTATCGTAAAAGGTCCGTTTCGGATACATTTACAAACAATATGTCCACTTAATTTTCTAATGGATGGGGAATCTCTTCGAATTTTAACTCGCAAACATGTAATTTATAGCTTTATTGGGAGGTTTATTCGGTTTTTTATTTCATCCTTAAATCACTGCCCGGGCACAAAGCAGACTGCTTGTTGCCTAGTCGGTTTCTTTGGTTTTACGGGCTTTGTATACCGCTATCGCCATTATAGATAATAGCGAAACAAGCAGTAACGCTACCCAGAGATAAAGGTAATTATCATCGCCTGTTTGAGGCGTACGGGAAGACACCACGCCACCGGACGATGTGCCATCT
>CAYZSR010000133.1:0-2849 GCA_964479715.1 uncultured Oscillospiraceae bacterium
TCGGTGGCGGGCGGTGCGGCGGGTGCGTCGTCGGGGGCTTTGGCGGGGGTGGCGCCTTCACGGGTGAAAAAGTCGCCGCCGAAAGCAAGGCCGTACGCTTCGTTGAGCAGCATCAGGTTGTCGTCATCTAAAATTTGGAAGGAAACGGTGTTTTGTTCCTGCCCCCAAAAGGAGTCGTCAATGTCAACCGATTCGATGGACAGCGTCAGTGTGCTGCCGTCGATGGTATAGTCTGCCTCGGCGGTGCCTATTTTTAAACCGGAGTGCACCTGCAGGCGGCAGCGGCTGCCTTCTTGCAGCGCCACATGGGGGGCACGCTCGTCGGGGTAGCGCTCGGCGTTGTATAAATGAAAGGTGCCGGCGGGCAGTGTGTGTGGCTGCGGCGCGGCGCTTGCCGACGGGTCTTGCGCGGCGGACGATGCGCCGTCCATCGCCTCGGTGCCGGTTAGGGCGGAAGACGAAAGCGAGTGGCTGGCGTCGGCTTTGCCGCCGCAGGCAACCAGACCGACCGTTAAGATAAGCAAAAAAAACAGCGTTGCAAGCTTCTTTTTTGTTGGCGGACGCATGCTGTCAACTCCTAGCGAAAAAATAAAGCCAAACTCAAAGAGAATTGGCGAATTAGTATTCTTATTGTACCGTATAGAAATATCTTTCTCAAGAGCAAGGGGCGGTTAGAAAGATATTTTTTAAGGGTTTTTGCCGTGGTGGCAAGGGTTAAGGCGGCTTTATTTTGAGAAAAAAATAAATGGCCGAATTAAATCGGCCATTTGAATCGGCAACCAAAATTAAATTGCCGTACAAATAATACGCGCTGATACAATATTAAATGTTTTTTTGTTTTTAACGGAGCGCTGCGCTTTTAATTGCCCCGGTACATAACTGTTTTACGCGTTGCGCCGTGTTTTGCTTGTACCCCAATCGGCCAGCATAGCAATAAACTCAGAGTTGGTCGGTTTGCCGCGCATGGCGTGCACGGTAGAACCAAAGTAGTGGCTGATAATGTCAATGTCGCCACGGTCCCATGCCACTTCAATGGCGTGGCGAATGGCCCGCTCAACGCGGCTTGCGGTGGTTTCGTGCATCGTTGCAACCGAAGGGTACAGCTCTTTGGTTACGGCGCTTAACAACTGAACATCGTCTATAACCATAATAATGGCGTCCCGTAGAAAATGGTAGCCTTTTATGTGGGCCGGTACGCCTATCTCCCGCAGCATGCCGGTTACAACGTCTTGCTCAAAAAGGTCTGGTTGTTGCGTTGGGTTGTCCGTTTGTACGGTGCGCAAAACTCGCATAGCCAAAGCCTCGGCATCAAACGGCTTTAAAAAGTAGAAAGCAAAGCCGCTTTCTATCAGCTCTCTTTCCAACGCCTCGTCTTGGAACGCCCCCGTAGCGAAAAAAACCGTTTCGCTGTCAGGGAAGTTCTTGTCGTGTTTTTCTTTTAGCGAAATGGCGTCCATTCTTGGCATGAACACATCCAGCAGCACGGCGTCTGGCTCGTGGCTGATGAGTTTGGATTATGCAACATCGCCATGGCGTTTGCATACCGTCATGGCAATATCGTGATGCGATAGGTAGTTATCGCAAAGGCGGCATAACTCTGGTGAAGTTTCGGTCATCAATAGGTGTAACGTCGGCTCATTCATGGCAACCTCCAATTGCACTGTAAGAAAAAATTGGCGGATATTCCAAAAGAGTTTTGCCTACCCGTGAGTGTTCTAATTATACCATGTCCGTATATGTCGCGCAATGTGGAAAAAGCGAAATAACCAACGATAATTCATTAGTTATTTAGACGTATTTGGCATAAATATCAAAAAAATGTCGAACCATGTCGAACCATCGTTTAGCCAATCAACTGCCCGTTGCTCATAATGTAGTGGCGGTCCTTGTCGATGTTGGTTTTACCTTTTTCAGGGAAAAAATAGATGGTTGTCTTCATCTCATCGCTGTCTTGGTAGCGTTCAATCGCAAAGTCAAAATCACGGTCGGGGCCAAAAATGTCCAGCATCGTTTCAAGCACATAGCGCTCATACGCGGGCAGCGCCACCGCTTCGCTTTCGCTGTACGATTTAAGCAAATCTTTGTAGGAGCCGGCCGGCACCACCAATTCTTCCATTTGGGCTTTGGTTTCAGCTAGGTACAGCGTGCTTTCAATGTGGCCCAAACTGGCTTTTACCGCCGCCGTTTGCGCTTTGGAAATGCCGGTGTAAGCGGCGCCGCACGCCAGCGTAAACATCACCACAATAACACACACAATAATTAAAAGCCAAATGCCGGTGCTGATGTTACTGCCCCTTCTTTTTTGTTGCATGGCGCATCCTCCGTTTGTTTATCTTTCTTTTGGATAAAGTGTCTTTAATAAGTATATCAAAATTTGTCAAAAAAACAACGCGTTGCACCGTTTATCTGTCGAATGGATACTTTGAACTTTGTTTCTAAAGTGGTATAATACAGCAAAATAAGAGGCGGTGAAAAGATGCCGGGTGTATACAAAAGCGACGGCGCAGAGCAAACGATGCGCGTTGCAGAAACTTTTGCGCACACACTGAAAGGTGGCGAGTTGTTGCTGCTTTTGGGTGACATGGGCGCCGGGAAAACCACTTTTTGCCGCGGCTTGGCGGCGGGGCTGGGCACCCGGGATGTGGTGCAAAGCCCCACCTTCGCCATTGCCAACTATTACCGCGGCACGCCGCCGCTGGCGCATTTTGACGCCTGGCGCATCAACAGCGCCGACGATTTGGAGACGGCGGGCTTTTACGACTACCTTGACCAAGGCGCCGTGGTGGCGGTTGAATGGGCGGAAAATATTCTGCACCACATTGACCCGCCCTACTATACTATTACTATTA
>CAYZSR010000134.1:0-2830 GCA_964479715.1 uncultured Oscillospiraceae bacterium
AGTGAAACGCGTTTTCAGAGTGTTTGACCATTCCACCGTCTTTTTGCTCATCGCCGGCACCTACACGCCCTATATGTTAATTACGCTGCAAGGCACCACCAAAGGGTTGATTATTTTTATAGCGGTGTGGGTGTGCGCCATTTTTGGCGTTATATTAAACGCCATTAGCGTCAACCGTTTTGCCCGCCTTTCGCTGGTTTTGTACGTGCTGATGGGCTGGTGCATTATTCTTGCGCTGGGCGATTTAATACGCGCCATGTCGGTTGGCGGTATTGTGCTGCTTTTTTTAGGCGGCGTGGCATACACCGGCGGCATCGGCTTTTACAAAGCCAAACAAACGGAGTTTACCCACGCGGTGTGGCACCTGTTTGTGCTGATGGGTAGCGCTTTGCACTACCTGAGCATCGTTATCTATGTGCTGCCCGGCGCGGGCGGCTGATGTAGCGCTACAAACTGAACACAAAACCCCCGTGATGACCACTCATCACGGGGGTGCTTACTTTCTATATGGATAACGGTATCTTTTGGTTAAAGTGATACGAGAAACGGGAAAATGGCGCTGTGAAATTGCGCAACGCTATGGTGTGGCGACAGATGAACGAGCCATGAGTTGCTGTGTCGCCCTGTTTTCTTAGTTATTGCCTTATTTTTAGTAGCGCTGCGAATTACAAAGCCCCGCTTTGGTACAAACCAAGGCGGGGGTTTTTGCGCGCGCGGCATTCTATTCCGCCGTGAGGGAGACGCACAAAGTGGCGCCGTTCTAACAAGGGAAACTATCAACTTCTATTTTTTGCCGTCTGCTTCCCTTAGCTTAGCGGCTTGTTCGTGCGCTATCAGCCCCTCGCCATGGGCTAGGCGCACCACCAGCGGCGCCATCTTTTGGCTGGCGCCATGGCTCATTTGCTGGTGCGTTACCACCTTGAGGTAACTGCCCACCCACACCCCGCCGGTATAGCGCGCGGCGCCCATGGTGGGCAGCGTGTGGTTGGTGCCGGAGGCATAGTCGCCAAAGACCTCGGCGGTGTTGCTGCCGATAAAGACCGAGCCGTAGTGGCGCAGTTTATCAAGGTGGCTTTCGGCGTCTTTAAGGTGCAGCTCCAAGTGCTCCGGTGCGATGGCGTTGGCGCCGTTCAGCGCGTCGTCCAGCGATTTTGCCACCAGCACCTTGCCGTACTTTTGCCACGACTGACGGGCAATCTCTGCCGTTGGCAGCGTTTGAAGGTGGTGCTCCACCCGCTTTACCACGTGGTGCGCCAGCGCCTCGTCGGTGGTGATTAACACGCTTTGCGCCTCGGTGTCGTGCTCGCACTGGGCGAGCAAATCCATGGCGATAAGGTCGGCGTTGCCACTTTCGTCTGCTACCACCAGCACCTCACTCGGTCCGGCGATAAAATCCACCCCGATTTGCCCGTAACATTGGCGCTTTGCCTCGGTAACGTATTGGTTGCCGGGGCCGGTGATAACGTCTACGGCGGGTATTTGCTCGGTACCGTAAGCCAACGCCGCCACGGCTTGCGCACCGCCAAGGGCGTAAATTTCGTCCACGCCGGCAAGGTCCATCGCCACCAGCGTTTTGGGGTGAATAGACGCTGAGTTTTTTACAACGGGCGATGTGGCAACCACCCGTTTAACGCCCGCCACTTTGGCGGGAATCGCCAGCATCAGCGCGCTGGAATACAAGGGGTAGCCGCCGCCCGGCACATAGCAGGCGCAAGAATCCACAGCTAAAACACGGTGCCCTAAAAAAACGCCGGGCTGCACCTCAAAGCGGGGCAGGTCGTGCAGTGTTTGGCGCTGTTTTTCAGCAAAAAGACGAATGTTATCGGCGGCTTGCCGCATATCGTCCACGTCGGCGGGTGCCACTTCGTCGTAGGCTTTTTTAATTTCATCGCCATTCACCCGCCAGCGGCTGCGGCTGGTGCCGTCAAATTTTGCGCTGTATTCAGCGAGTGCGTCGTCGCCCTCGCGGCGCACCGTTTCAATAATACCCGCTACCGTTTGGCGCAGCGCGTCGGTGGCGGTGGGGTGCCTGTCTTGCCCATTTTTAATTATTTTCATTTACACAAGTCCTTTTTTAGTGTTCGGGGTAACGCTTTTGCGGTGCGCACTTCTCAATTAGCGCCCTATAAGCTATAATAACGGTAAGAGCGGGCACTTTTGCAAACGCCGCTATTTTATGCCCCGTCAATAAGCTTAGTATACTGGTGAAAGGGCGCTTATGTCAAAATTAAAAAAGCCACCGAACCTGTCGCACCATCCCGGCGCTACCGCCGGCGGCAAAGCGGCGTTAACCGTAAAAAACGGGCACTGCGAGCGGTGCAACTACCCTTTTGCCATTTTCAGCTCGGTGCATGACAGCAGCACCCCCTGCCCGCTGTGCAAAAACGCCGTTCCGCTCACCAAGCCTTAAAGGAGACAGTATGAATCTGCAAGATTTTTATGTCGGTCAAGCGTTTAATGCGTATGATTATTTTGGCGCTCATTTAGATGACGAGGGCGTCGTTTTTCGCACCTACGCCCCCAGCGCCGTTAAGGTGGCGTTGATAGGCGAATTTAACAACTGGCAAGAAACGCCGATGACGCCGCAAGAGCGCAGCGGGGTGTACCGTTGCCACGTGGCAAACGCCGCCGAAGGGCAGATGTATAAATACCGCATTTACCGCCCCGACGGCGGTGTGGTAGACCACGCCGACCCGTACGGCTTCGGTATGGAGCTGCGCCCCAACAGCGCCTCTATTATACGGGATTTAAAGGCGTACACCTTTAACGACGAACGGTGGATGCAGCGCCGCGGCAAAAACTACAACCGCGCCATGAATATTTATGAGGT
>CAYZSR010000135.1:0-2815 GCA_964479715.1 uncultured Oscillospiraceae bacterium
CCAGATAACGTTATCCCCATGCCGTCGGTAAACCCACGGCTGGTTGCGCTTCGCAAAAAAAGAAAGCGTAAACGGATACGCAATCTGGTTATTTTGCTTTTAATACCGTTGTTGCTGCTGTTTTTCTTTAGCGGCTACCACCGTGTTGTAACCATGAAAACCCGCGACATGTTTGAAGCGGCGCGCATTGCCTTTACCCCGGGCGACGGCTACCCCGCTGATTTTCAGCTAAGCGGGTACATCAAAGCCGAACCGATGGCGAACAACGGTTTTGCCGCCGTCGGCAAAAAAGATATGCTTATTTATTCCTCCACCGGCAAAAAATTACAACAGGTGCAGCACAATTATGCAAACCCGGGGCTTACCACCTCTAAAACACGCGCCTGCATTTACGCCCGTGGCGGGAAAGAATACATCGTTGAAAGCCGCACCGAAACGTTGGTGCGCCGCAACACCGAGAATGACATTCAGTTTGCCAAGCTAAGCCCGAACGGCTCGCTGGCTTTAGTCACGGCATCGCGCCACAAAGCAACCCTAGAAGTGTACAGCCCCCTCTACCCCGAGGGTGAACCGACGCTGAAATGGACGCTGGACGGCGAAAAGCCTCTTTTGGCCGCCTTCCACAGCAACAACCGCACGTTGGCGCTCGGCAGCGTTACCGCCGCCGGGGGCAGCCTCGGCTCCACCATTCACCTGTTAAACACCGGTAAAGGTGAGCCCATCGCCACCATCACCACCGCCGACGCTTTGCCACTTCAAATGCACTTTATATCGTCAAACCGTCTGCTGGTTATTTACGATACTTTCGCCGCCGTTTACAGCACCGGCGGCGAACAGCTGAGCACCGTCGATTACGGTGGTAAAACGCTACTTTCTGCCGACGTCAACCGGCAAACAACGGCGCTTGCCCTCGGCTCAGTGGCGGGCGAAACCGCCGACCTGCTGGTGCTGGATGGCGAGTTGCAGACGCTCTTTACCCGCCCGATACAAAACGCCGCTAATTTGCAGCTGCTGGTAGAGCGCTACGCCGTTTTTGCGCTGGGGGGCAACACCGTTACCGCCTTTGCCCACAATGGCGATAAAAAAGGCGACATCACCTACGCCAGCAACGCCTACGGCTTGGTTGGCACAAAACAGCCGCTGGTATTGCTGCCCGGCTCGGCAGAAACGTTGCAGGCTTTTGCATCGCCCGCCGGCCGTTTAACAAACGGCGCATCAAGCGGCGCTTAAAAACCGCCAAGCGGTTTTATTCCCCGCATGAAAGGAAACCCGTTTAATGACTGTGCCAAGCGCTGTTATCGATATCTTCGCGTTACTTCTTTTAATAATATGTGTTTTATGGTACGCCAAAAAAGGGTTTTTACAGGGGCTGCTTAGTCTTTTTGGAACCCTTTTTGCGGCTTTTGCGTCGTTTATGCTGGCAAAGAAAGTGGCCCCCGCTGTGTTTGATAGTTTTGTGCGCCCCGGCTTTGAAGACCGGCTGAGTGCGGCGCTGGCTGAACAAGGCGAGCTGACGGTGCAAAGCATACAATCGGCGCTGGGCAGCGTGGCGGATTTTCTACCCGCCTACGCCGTAGACGGCGCCGCCGCCACCGTAACTGATGGCATTGCCGCCGCGCCCGCTTCCTTTGCAAGCACGGTGGTTAGCCGCGTTATCGCCCCCTTTGTCACCCCTGTTATTGTGTTGGTGCTTTTTATTTTATTTTTTCTCTCCATGCGGTTTGTCTTCGGCGCGGTGGGGTTTGTCATCCGCCAGCTGACCAAGCTGCCGGTTTTAAGCACCGCCAACACCGCTTTAGGCGCCGTTATGGGCGTTTTTGTGGCGGGGGTATATATCTTTTTAATTGTCACCATCATTCGCACGGGGTACACCCTTTTCAGCGAATTTTCACCAACGCTGTCGCCCGTTAACCCCATTGACGACAGCCTTTTTTACAAACTGTTTTCCGGCATCAACTGGTTCGGCTAGCGGGGCGGCGTAAAAAATGAACAAATTTTAAACTCTGCACGTTTGTACAGCAAAGATTGCCAGCCCCCCGCTAATGCTGTATAATAATTAGGTAACGTAACACACACGCCACTAGCGCAAAAAGCGCCACGCTATAAATAGAATGGCGGTAAAATCGCTTTATAGCAGCCATTTTTTACCGCCCGTTAGAAAGGTTCTCACTACACATGATGTGCAAAAAATGCAATAAAAGACCAGCCATCATCTTCGTTCAGCGCATGGACGCAGGCGATGAAAAATCAGAGGGCTATTGCCTCACCTGCGCCCACGAAATGGGCATTAAGCCCGTTGAAGATTTAATTCAACAATTTGGCATTTCCGACGATGATTTGGAGGCTATGGAAGAACGGTTCGCCGGCTTTATGAGCGACGGCGATTTTTCTGCTTTCCAAATGCCTCAAGACAGCGCCGACGCCGCTGAAGCGGAAGAACAAGAAGAAGAGCAAGACGAGCCGCAAGAGGGCTTTCAGCCCGGCGGCTCTGCCACTTTTCCCTTTGGCTTTGTATCGCCCCGCCAGCAACGCGGCGAAAAAGGCGGCAAACGCAAGTTTTTAGACAACTACTGCGAAAACTTAACTAAAAAAGCCGTCGACGGCAAACTCGACCGTATTATCGGGCGGGACAGAGAAATTTACCGCACCATTCAAATTCTCTCACGCCGCCAAAAAAACAACCCCTGCCTTATTGGCGAAGCGGGCGTTGGCAAAACTGCCATCGCCGAGGGCATTGCGCAGCGCATCGCGTCTGAAGATGTGCCCAGCCGCTTAAAAAAGAAAGAAATCTACCTGCTGGATTTAACCAGCTTGG
>CAYZSR010000136.1:0-2764 GCA_964479715.1 uncultured Oscillospiraceae bacterium
AAGCCGGCAAGTGCCGTCTTGTCGCTTATTTTTTTTGCGTGCGGCAACCCGCTGATAGACGCGCCGGTATTGGTGGCGGCGTGGCGCAGTTCGGTAATGCGGCGGCGGTCGCTTTCAATTTCTCGGTTCAAATAGTACAGCTGTCTTAAACGCTCGTGGGTCACCTTCGGTTGCTGCATAAACACTCCATTCTCTCTGCCGTCATTTACTATTTTTGCTCGTTGTTGTATACTTATTTCACCTATTATCGGAGGGGTTACTATGTGGCAAGAGTCTTACCAAATTGGCGATATGCAAATAGACATTCAGCACAAACAGCTGATAAAAACGTTGCAACTGCTGCTTCAAAGCGCCCACCTGCCAAATGCAGAGCGCACCGCCCAAAGCAAGCAGACCCTTGCTTTTTTGAAAGATTACGCCGTGGTGCATTTCAGCGCCGAGGAGGCTTTGCAGCAGCGCATCGGTTTTGCTGACGCCGCCCGCCACAAGGCGCTGCACCAAGAGTATATCGATACCATCCACTCGCTGGAGCTTTCGCTCATCGCCGCCGATTATGACGCCGCCTCCACCACCAGCATGGCAAATTTTTTATCCCGCTGGTGGATTCAGCACGTTATCCTTGAAGACAAAAAAATGAAAGATTATTTGTAGCTTTGCACAAATAATTCCTATTATGGCGTTAGATATTTACAAACCCCACGCTACACGCTACAATTAGTTACAACCGTTTGTTGTTTTTGTTTATAAGGTTTCTTTGATATACATTTTTTAACTACTTTTGGTTGTCTTTTGCGACAAACGCCTTGTCCTTGTTGCCGCTGTACAGGTGCCGCGCCTTTTAGTGCAACCGCCGGCTTCAAATTAACCCCACATCGTCCGCTCCACTGCTTTACCAAACACCATTTTTAATCAAAGTTCTATTCTTCTTTTTTCTCACTTAATTTTCCTTTAACAACCTGTCGCCTTTCACACTTAATCACCTGCCCTCGCCTTACCGCCATTTTCGCCACCATGAAAACCTCTGCATTTATCACTATTCGTCATTTACTCCCGTTCCAAAAAACACCTACTGCCACAGCACCCCGCACTTTCGCCACACTAACTTGCCGCCCGTTTTACCACTAAATTTCTTTCTACACGTCTACCATTTTTTTCTGGCCTTTTACCTTCCCCGCTATCCTTTCACAAACACCTCCACTCACAAAGACTATCTCATCAGCATCAAATTACCACATCGCCCTCGCCTTACCGCCAATTACAAAGCCATTCACCGCCTTAATGCAGCATTTTGTCTGCCTTTTTTCGCCTTGTTTTTTGGTCGCTCATCGGCACATAAGCACTCTTTAAAATGTCCGGGCTATCGCTTTTCACCACATCGTCCAGCCAGCGTTTTCCCTTTAACCAGGTGGCGGGGTAAGGTATGTATCGGCCGCCGTCCTTGCCCCAATCGGCGCTTTTCTTTTGCACAACCAGCGCCTGCAACATTCTTTTTTGCAGCGTGACGCTAGGTTTTAACTTACGCCACTCCGCTTGAGCAGCGCCTTTGCTGCGCTTTTTTGGGTACGCTTTCCAAAATTCTTCAAACCCATTTTCTTCTGCCGCCGTCCCCTTTTGGGGGGTAGGGGGGTTCAAGGACACAGGGATACAAGGATACAAGGGCGATTGCTCTTGTTCTTTGTTGGTGCCGCTCTGAGAGGGCTCCGGTTTTTTCAAGGCCGCTCTTGCCATCAGTTTTTGCGCCGCTTCACAGTCTGGCGGCAGTGTGTCTATCGGTGGTTGCGGCAACGTGCTCTCCGCCTCATTTTTATGCGGCGTTTGGTGCTTATTAAAGTTGTGTATTTGAATATACCGCCGCCCCTCCACCTCATACCGAGTAATAAATTTCTGCGCTAGTTCATTTAACAATTCATCGGTATCCACATCATCCCCCGGTAAAATTTGTATTTTAATGTCTTTCGGTTTATCTTCAAGGCGTCCTTCACGGTCTGCCAGGCACCACAG
Source organism: uncultured Oscillospiraceae bacterium (assembly GCA_964479715.1). Lineage (GTDB taxonomy): Bacteria > Bacillota > Clostridia > Oscillospirales > Ruminococcaceae > JAAYCI01. The sequence continues at coordinate 2,002 of CAYZSR010000136.1, forward strand.
CCCCGCAAAAAGTAACCGTGCCAAGGGCGACATCTCGCACATATCCCCATCGGTAAAAAACGCCGGCTTCAGCTGCCTACCACGCGCCATAACACCGCTCCTTTGCCTGTTTATTCTTTGCTTTCTCCACTTCTTTACCGCCGCCTTTCAAAGCGCAATTCAGCGCCCCTTTAAGCAGTATATACTGCGCTTTATCCATCTTTTTCTCTTTATAGTACAGGTGTACTAATTCCGCTTCAGCGCGGCTTAAAAGCTCGCCCGCAGCATTTTGTTCCGCCTCATTTCTTTGCCACATACGCCTCACCTTTCCATGTAATTGTGCAGCTCCAGCTGCCGCTCTTCACGCTCTTGCCGCAACAAATCATAGGCATCAAACGTCTTTTGTTCTTCTTGTTGCAGCGCTTTAATATTGTCGCTCAACGCGTCAATGCATTGCTGCCTCGGGTTAAACGGCGGCTCAAGCGGCGGCTCTGGCAAACGCCGCTGTAAGTTGCCGTCGGGCTTTGCCGTCATCAAATACCAGTTGCCAAATGCGCTCATTTCTCTACCTCCCACTATTTTATTGTAATTCCCGCGATTTACAGCATTCTGTAATCTATCTGCAATTTTAGCCATTAATCCAGCGCAAGTCAACCGCAAGTTACATAACTCTGTATTTATTGTTATTTCCTACAATTATTTTATAGTATAATGGTTAGTGTGCACAAAAATATCAAAAAGGAGGGTCGCCATGCTTACCGTTACCGCCCTGCACTTTCCTTCG
>CAYZSR010000137.1:0-2043 GCA_964479715.1 uncultured Oscillospiraceae bacterium
GAAATTTTGTCAGGCAGCTCTTCGCCGTTTTCTTCTTTGGTGGATAGCACCTGCATGTTGATAACGTACGGGTCTGACATGTTGCCGTAATAAATTTCATTTTTGGAACGGACCAGTGGGCGTCCTTTATAGTTTACTTTTGCTTTAAACGCCATTTATCCCGCCCCTTTCTTTTCAAGTTCTAATTAATTTTGCCCGCAAGCATTATCATAACGTAAAATAAAGCGATGCGCAAGGGGCAAACGGTGGTGCCGTTAAAACAAAACGCCACGGGGCGTATGCTTTGTTAAATAGTATCAAAAGGCGGGCTTTTTCAGCCGTCTAAATATTCACGCACCATCGCCTGTAGAATATCGTCCCTATCCATGCGGCAAATTTTGGTGCGGGCGCCGCCGTAAGTGGTTATGTAGGTCGGATCTTCAGAAAGAATATACCCAACAATTTGATTGATGGGGTTATACCCTTTTTGCTTAAGCGCGCTATACACTTCATTCATAACCCTTTTGATTTCAACATCTTGGTCCCCTGGTACTGAAAATACATTGGTGGCTGCGTCGCTCATATCCAGCCCTCCTTAACTCTTAAAATGCAGCGTTGCGCAGTTGCGCTAAAGTGCTATAAGTTGTCTTACAGTAATTATAATATGGGCGCTTAATAAATGCAACACAATTTGACATAAAGACAGCTAACTACGAAGTTTTACATCTATTTTGGCTAATTGAGCCAGAATTTTGTCGATTATCTTGTCGGCTTGTTTGTCTTTCAGCGTCGTTTCAGCGTCGCGCAGCATTAAACTGTACGCCAGGCTTTTGCTGCCCGCCGCGATATTGTCGCCACTGTAAACGTCAAAAAGCGATAGCCTTTCAAGGCGTTTGCCCGCCGCTTGGCGAATGCATTCTTCAATGTCGCCGGCGGGTACATCGTCGGCCGCCACCAGCGCCAAATCACGGTGAACGGCGGGGTAACGTGCCAATGGTTTGTACTGCGGTACCGGGCCGCGGCAGGCAAAGAAGCTGTCCATATCCACTTCAGCCGCCACCACACGTCGTAGTTTTTCATCACGTCGGGGTGCAGTTCACCCACCCGGGCGACGCAATGCTCGGTGCCGTCGGCGGCGGTGACCCACAAATCGGCGCAGCGACCGGGGTGGTAGCTGGCGTCATCGGTAACGCGGCGTGCCTCGGGGCTTTGCAGCCAAAACTCTTCAAAAAGCGCCTCAAGCACCCCTTTGAGTGATAAAAAGTGCCACTCGTCGCCGTACGCCGCCAGCACCAGCTTTTTCGGCTCGTGGGGCAGTTTTGCCGTGTCGGCATGGGGGTGATAAACGGTGGCCAGCTCATAAAAAGCGCCAACGTCGTTGCGTGCGTTGCAGTTGCGTGCCACCACTTCCATCAAGCTGGGCAGCGCCGTGGTGCGCATGGTAGAGGTTTCTTTGCCAAGCGGATTGGCGATGGTAACAACGTTACGCAGCGGGCTGTCTTGCGGCAGGTTTATTTTGTCTAACACGTCGGGGCTGTAAAAACTAAAGGTGGCGCACTCCCAAAAACCGTAGCCCGCCAGCCATTGGCACGCTCTTTCTTCAAAGACGTGCCGCTCGGTAGGTTTGGCTTTCGCCTCGCCACGCAGCACCGAAGAAGGAATGTTGTTGTAGCCGACATACCGCGCCACTTCCTCCGCCAAATCACAGTTTTGTGAGACGTCATCACGGAAGGTGGGAATATGCACCGTGCGCCCGTCGATGGCAAAACCGAGCGGCAAAAGCAGCTCTTTTATCTCCGCTTCGGGCACTTCAATGCCAAGCAGTTCGTTAATGGCACCGGGGCTCATTTCCAGCGTGCGGCGCTCTTTCGGCGTGGGGTAATCGTCCAGCACGCCGCTGATAACGTCGCCGGCATCCAGCGCTTCAACCAGTTCTAACGCGCGGTGCAGCGCCGGCATCACCGTTTCGGAATCGAGCCCTTTTTCAAACCGGGTCGACGATTCGGTGCGCAGCCCTATTTTGTTGCTGGTGGCGCGCACACTCGGCCCGTCAAAGCTGGCCGA
>CAYZSR010000137.1:2053-2685 GCA_964479715.1 uncultured Oscillospiraceae bacterium
TTCGCCGCCCATAACGCCGGCCACGGCGATGGGCCCTTCTTCGTCGGCAATAACCATCATCGTTTCGTCCAGCGTGCGCTCTTCACCGTCCAGCGTTTCAATCATTTCGTCCGCTTTGGCTTTGCGCACCGTAATTTTGCCGCCGTTCACATACGCCAAATCAAAGGCGTGCATCGGCTGGCCGTATTCCAGCATCACGTAGTTGGTGATGTCGACCATGTTGTTGATGGGGCGCACACCGCTCAGGCGCAGCCGCTCCCGCATCCACTGTGGGCTGGGCTTAATGCGCACATTTTCCACAATGGCGCAGGCGTAACGGTTGCAGGTGTCGGTTGCTTCCACGTTGATGGCGATGTGGTCCGCCACGTTGCCGCTGCCTTGCGGCAGCTGTGGGACGGTGTCTTCAAAAGGCACCTTGAAGGTGGCCGCCGCCTCGCGCCCCAGCCCCCGCACCGACAGGCAGTCGGGACGGTTGGGTGTTATCTCAAATTCAACGGCCACGTCGTCCATACCGAGGGCGACCGCCGCCGAGGAGCCCAGCTCAAAGGCTTCGTCAAACACGATAATGCCGTCTTCGCTGATGGCGGGAAAGTCGTGCTCGGTCAGCCCCAATTCGGGCAGGCTACACAGCA
>CAYZSR010000138.1:0-2675 GCA_964479715.1 uncultured Oscillospiraceae bacterium
AACCGTATGAGCCCGCAAAGAACACAAAATAAACACGATGAAAATAGGCACCAAGCGTTGGCTCGGTGCCTGTTTAATATTATATTAAACAGTTGATACCATTCACAGGCTATCTGTCGTCTTGTTCATCACACGGCTTTTCAGCGTGGTTGCAATAGCTGAAAATGTGCTCAACCGAAACAGGGCTTTCTTTATCTTTGCAGGTGCCCTCCCACCACGTTTTCAATTCTTTTTGTCGGGTGTTTACTGCAAAATTTTTAACGCCGCGATTGTCCCCCGCGGCAATACAAGCACGGATTAGTCCGTCTAAAAGAGGCGGGTCGCTCACATCACTTTCCAGCACAGTGGTGACGGTGTCCTCTAATTTATACAGCGCGTACCCAAGGTAAGACGGGCCGTTCATCACAACAAAGCCTTGAATATTCCCTTGATAACGGCCTTGGTTTAAGCTTTCCACCACTTCCGGCTCTTTAATCGGCAACATCGCTAACATGGCGTTCTTCCTTCCGTTGTTATTTTGCTTCGTCCCACAAGGCATTAACTTCGGCGTCGGTCAGCTCTCGCCATTTGCCCAGCGGTAACGAGCCAAGCCGCACCGAGCCCATCGCCACACGCTCCAGCCGTGCAACAGACAGCCCCGCCGCCTCACACATGCGGCGTATTTGGCGGTTTTTACCTTCCCGCAGTACCACCTCTAACACCGCCCGTTCCGGCGTGCTGCGCACCACCGTTACCGATGCCGGCAGCGTTTTGTCGCCGTCGTCCAGCACAATGCCCGCCGCCAAGTTGTCCAGCTGCTCATCGGTGGGTTTGGGGCGTACCGTCACGCGGTAAGTTTTAGGTACCTCGTAGCGCGGGTGCGTCATTTTATTGACAAATTTCCCGTCGCTAGAAAGTAAAATAAGCCCTTCACTAACGTAGTCAAGCCGCCCAACAGGCACCACACGGCGCGGCAAATCCGCCACCATGTCGATAACGGTTTTGCGGCCGCGGTCGTCCCGCGCGGTGCTTAATACGCCGCGGGGTTTGTTGAGCATTACATAAAGCTGCGGCTTGTTTTTAACGGCGTATTCTCTGCCGTCCACCGTCAGCGGTTCTTGCGGGTCCATTTTATCGCCCAGCGCAACAAGACGGCCGTTCACTTTAACGCGGCCGTCTGCTATTTTTCGCTCTGCCGCGCGGCGGCTGCATATCCCCCGCTGCGACATCACCTTTTGCACTCGCTCTGTTTTTATATCACTCATAAAAGCGGTTCCACAACGACCACTTCGTCTATCTCCATGCCGTCGTCATCGTCGTCACAATCGGCGCCGCTGGTGGCGCTGTCAGCGTCGTCTTTGCCGCCTTTTTTATCTTTCACAAAACCCTGCACCTTGTCTATCACTTCGGGCAGCATGTTAACCAGCCTGTCAACGGTGCCGGCTTTTTGATCCGCCAGTTGAATCATGCGTACGTCGCCTTCGTGAATAACCAAAAAAGCAACGGGTTGAATGGATACACCGGCACCGGAACCGCCGCCAAAAAGGTCTTTGGGCGCGTTTTTAGAAACAAAGTCTGAGCCGCCCGACGTAAAGCCGAAAGACACCTTGCTGACAGGAATAATGGTGCTGCCGTCGGCGGTGTTTATCGGGTTGCCGATAATGGTGTTAGAATCAACCATTTGGCGGATTTTTTCAAGGGTTGTGTCCATCAAGCTGTTGATAGGATGTTGTTCACCGTTGGCCATTGTAATCTCCTTTATCTTGGGCTGATGCGGCAAGCATTGGGGCTGTGCTGCTTGCCTTATAAATAGGGGCGAATGGTTTTATAAATAGGTAAAATCAGCGTTGGCTGCTTTTTCTTTTTGATAGGCGGCGTATTCTTCAACGGAATAGGTACGCCTTTTCCAGCGGAAGAACTTAATCAATCCCGCCACGCCGGCTATTATTAGTATAATCGGTGAGGCGATGATTATGCAAGAGAAATGAAGCTTTTGCTCCGAATCATTTGAAAAATCCGGTATCACCATCAGCTGTTTAAAACGGATGTTAAAGACATTTTCAAGCACGGCACGCCCGGTGCCGACCAGCGCGTGGGTGCGCCCAGTTTTTTGGGCGACTTCGGCGGCATCGCTGCCGGTTACCGGCAAAACAAACTCCACTTTGCGTATAAAAATGCCACGCAGCAGCCAGCGCATTGCGGCGCCCGCCGCCGACGCTATCCGTTTAATAAGGGTAATCAGCTCGCCCAGCGTTTCGGGGCGTTTAGATGGCTTCGCCTTTTTTTCTCGCCGCTGCTTTTTTTCTTTCTCTTTCATGGCGGGAGGTGTCAGCGCGGGTTTCGGGGGTGGCACCGTCTGTGTTGCGGTGGGGCGTGGCTCTTCCAGCGGCGCACTTGGCGGCTTTTTTTCAACGTCTAAAGGCGGCTCTTTTGCCGCAGCCGCCGGCTTTTCGGCGGTGTCTACCGGTGGCGCGTCGGCTTTTTTCGGCTTTTTTTGTTTGGTGGGGCGTTTTTTTGCACGGCGCCACCAGCGTTTTTTAGGCTTTTTCTCTTTTTGCGGCACCAGACCAATTTTTATAAAAAACACCCGCACCCACAGCGTAAAATTACCGTCGGTCACATCAACGCCGATAACAACCGGCACAACAAGTGCCAGCACCAAAAGTATGCCGATGGAAAGAAAAAACCAGCCGATT
>CAYZSR010000139.1:0-1827 GCA_964479715.1 uncultured Oscillospiraceae bacterium
TGGCGCTGTCCACCAAAGCGGGGGGGAGCCCCATTGCCGTTAAGGTGTGGCTGGGCTGCCCCTGTGAGCACGCCGAGCCGCTGCTGACATATACGCCGAGGCTTTCAAGGTGGTGCAACATGATTTCACTTTTTATCGGCGGCACCGAGAAGTTGACGATGCCGGGGTAGTGATTTTTCGGCGAATGAATAACGACACCGCTTATTTTTTCAAGCCCTGTTTCAAGCTGGCGGCACAGGGCGGCAAGGTGGGCGGCTTTATCGTCCTTGTTTTGCAAAGCCAACCGCACGGCGGCGGCAAAGGCGGCAATGTAGGCGGTGTTTTCGGTGCCGGGGCGCAGCCCCGCTTCTTGTTCACCGCCGAAAAGGGTCGGTTCAATGTGGTGCCCGGGGCGCAGGTACAAAGCGCCAACGCCTTTGGGGGCGTGCAACTTGTGGGCTGACAGGCTGGCGCTGTCTATATCGTCCAGCGATAGCGGCAATTTGGTAAAAGACTGCACCGCGTCAACGTGCACGGCGCAGCGGCTGTTTTTTTGTTTTACCGCGGCGGCAATGGCGGCGGCATCAAGGGTGGCGCCTGTTTCGTTGTTAACGTGCACCAGCGTAACCACGGCGGTTTGGCGGGCAACGGCGTTTACCAACGCTTCGGCGCTGACGGTGCCATCTTGCTGTGGCGGCACCACCGTTAGTTTAAAGCCTTCTTTTTCCGCCAGGTGCGCCATGGTGTTTTGCACGCTGGGGTGCTCATACCCTGTGGTAACCAGATGGTTGCCCCAGCTTTGGCGGGCGCGGGCGGCGCCCAGCAAAGCCATGTTGTTTGCCTCGGTGCCGCTGGCGGTGAAAAGTACGGTGGGGCGTCCTTGCGCGGTGCTGTCTGCAAGGCCCAGCGCCGTGGCAATGGTGCGGCGCGCTGTTTCTATCTCTTGCTGGGCGTGCATGCCGGGGGCGTACAAAGAGGAAGGGTTGGCGTAATGCTCGCGCAGAACACGGCTTACAACGTGCGCCACCTCAGGGTCTACGATGGTTGTGGCGGCGTTGTCTAAATAATGCATGGTATCTTCCTTTTCTGCGGCGCCAGCACGGCGGCGGGTAATTTATTAAGCGGAAACAGTTTTTCTTGCGGCTATTAAGGTAATTATAACATACACATTATACACCGCGCACACCTTGTGGGGCAAGTTAATAGACGGTATGCCGCGTTGCCGTCGTTAAAAAGTTTGACGCTATCAGCGTTAAAATTATGTGCAAAGAAACAAAAAATGTGTCCATAAAGCGAAAGGGAACCGCCGCCCGTAATTTAAGTATCGGTCGCCGTTTGAAAGAGAATAAAATGGCGAAAGCGTTATGTCTTGCGATATGAACCACAGCTTTATGCACTGATGAAAAAGCTGCCACAGAAGAGACGCCTATGTAAGACACGGCGCTGCTTGTAATTTAACAAAAGGAGAGTGCCCGCAAAAACTGTTTTGAAACCCCGCGCCGGGCGCCTAAGCGGGCGCATACGCGGAAAGCACACAATAGAAACTGCCGCGAAACAGCAAAGCGCACCGCAAACGGCGGTGCGCTGAGAAATGGCTTTAATAGAGTTGTTTTCGATAAGGCGCCCGCAGCAGGGTAAAAACAAAAAAACAAAACGCTCTGATTACAGTTGTTTTAAGCCGTTTTTCAAGTGATGATAAACAAACGGCGTTACTAAAAAATGTATCAACCAATGCGTTAGGGCGTTTCTTTTCTTTTGGCTTTGGTGCGTTTTATCACCTTAAGGCGGGTAAATTCTTCCCGTTCTTGTTCTTCCAGCACGTTGCTGATAAGGTGTATCGCCGCCTCG
>CAYZSR010000139.1:1837-2570 GCA_964479715.1 uncultured Oscillospiraceae bacterium
TTGGCTTGGCGCCCTGTTTTTTTAATGGCGGTGGCAAGGCGGTAGACGCTGTTTTCTATGCTCGCCAACCGTGCTGAAAGCGCCTTCACGCGGTCAAACCGAACGTAGGCGGCGTCCAAGTGCGAGTTGGTGCCCCAAAAGCCGTAAAAAGGTTTTGGGCTTTCGGCGTCCAGGTGGGTGGTGGGCAAATCCACCCCCATAACGCTGCGGTTGGTGATGGTAAAGCCGGTTTCTTCAGGCGAATAGGTAGCCAGCGTGTTTTCAACGCCAAGGGAAACGTTGGCCATTTGCAGCGCGCTGTAAGCGGCGCTGAAAGTGTCGCCAATGTCTCGCTGTAAAATGGCGGTCTCGTCGATGAGGTGCGTCATTTCTCGAATCAGCACGTTGCGTTTTCGGTCCAGCAAATCAAAGCCGGTTTTCGCCAGCTGTAAATTTTTCTTTATCGCCATCAAGTTGGCTTTGGTGGGTGTTACTTGTTGTTGCACGGTACCCCCTTAGGTTGGCTCGGCGGTGTGCGGCGCCGAGGAATTGCTTGTTGGCAATTTTTCATCCAGCAATTTTTCGTCAATGCGGTCCAGCTCGTTGCGTGGCAAGATGGAAAGCAGCTTCCAGCCAAGGTCTAAACTTTGCGCTATCGAGCGGTTTTCGTTGGCGTTTTGGGTTAAAAAGCTTTTTTCAAACTGCTCGCCAAAGCGTAGATAGCGCTTGTCAGTGGGGGAAATTTCTTCCTCAC
>CAYZSR010000140.1:0-778 GCA_964479715.1 uncultured Oscillospiraceae bacterium
CAGCTGCTGCGGCGTTTTGTCGTCTAAATGTAACCGCTCGGTAAAAGAGGCGTCGGCACGGGTGCGGATGTTGTCAAAAGCAAGCTCCATCACGTTGGGGTAATGCCGCCGCAATTTGCCGATGGCGTCGACCACTTCTTTTTCATCGGTCAGCGTGATGTGCAAATAGTCGTGGGCGTTTTGCCCTTTCACAATGGCTTCCGACATCAGTTCTTTGATGGGCCCTTTAATTTTTCTTAAATCGCGCAGCGGTTTTAAGGGCAGTTCGCGTATTTCCAATTCGCCTTTTTCGTGCATTTCAACCACCGTTACGCTTTTATGGTGGTTGTATTCTGAAAAAGAATATTTCAGCGGCGAGCCAGCGTACCGCACCTCTTTGCGCCCCATCGATTGCGGGCGGTGCAAGTGCCCCAGCGCCACGTAGTCAAAATCATCAAACAGTTTTGCGTCCACGCGGTAAATGCCGCCGGCGGGGTCGGTTTCAGAATCAGACCGCTCCGGCATCATGCCCGACGCCACCACAAACTGATGGGCTATTAAAACATTGCGCTTGCTTTTGTCTAGCTCGTTGGCTTTCAAAACCGCTTCCACCGCTTGGTGGTAAGTGTTGATGGTATCGTCCGGAAAATAGCCGCGTACATGGGCGGGGCGCACAAAGGGCAACAGGTGAAAGACCACGTCGCCGTAGTTATCGCTAAAGGTTACTTTTTGCAATTCACCTTGGTATTTGCCGGCAATGTGCACACCGCTTGCTTGCATAATACGCCCGGCAAAGGCA
>CAYZSR010000140.1:788-2468 GCA_964479715.1 uncultured Oscillospiraceae bacterium
TCGTGGTTGCCGGCAATGGCGATGGTGGGCACCTGTGTTTTTACCAGCGCCGTTAAAAATTCATCGTACACCGCCACGCCTTCAGCGCTGGGGACGCTTCGGTCATAAATATCGCCCGCCAGCAAAACAACGTCGGGCTTTTCTTCTTCGGCCATCTTAAGCACCTGCTCAAAAACATATTGCTGGTCTTTAAGCATAGAATAGCCGTTAACAGTTTTGCCAATGTGTAAATCAGCTAAGTGGAAAAACTTCATAATCTACCTTCTTTATTTTAAAATATGAAATATTATTCTGTGTTGTTTCTAAAGTTTACTAATATAGTTACATTATATCATACCATGTTTGGGGTGCATAACAACTGGGTGCCGCGCTATCCCCTTTTGATTGACAGATAAAAAATAAGCGAGCCACACAAAAGACATCGCTTTTGGTGGCTCGCTTGGCACGCCAGGAGGGATTCGAACCCCCGGCCTACGGCTTAGAAGGCAACAATATATTCTTGATAACACACCTCCCTACGTCATTTTTACTTTTCGTTGACTTGCATATGACTTGCAGAGGGAGCGTTCTTTAGGAGATGATTAAGTTTTAGTATCCCATCTTCTCTGTTTTTCCTATCTAAATGAGTGTAAATATTCAAGGTCGTTTGCACGCTAGAATGTCCCAACTGCTCTTTTGCAAACATTATGTTATCCGGCGAAGCGGAGTGCAATAAGGAAGCATATGTGTGCCTTAACTGGTGAGGTGTAAACTTTTCAATTTTCAAGGCTAGTCCATTCGGATTGAACTTGCTTTCTTTATCTCCATACCCGTACTTCACATTAAGGTCCAACATATAGCTTTCCCACATTCTACGCCAAGCATTTTCAGTAAGCATCTCTCCGTTTGCATTATGCAGAACATAAAAACAATCGTCGTTACTTTTTTCAGCAATTAAAAAATCTGTTAGCAGTTCGGGAATATATACAACCCGCACACTTGATTTAGTTTTAGGCTCTTTAATCGACGGTTTGCCGCCGACAAACACCGCAGCTTTATCTACATTAATAGCGCCTTTTTTTAGGTCAATGTCTGCCCAAGTAAGGGCCGTGGCCTCCCCGCGCCTTAGACCGGAGTAAAGCATTATCATGGCAGCTCTTTGCGCTCTATGGGGAGTACTTGCAACCCAATTTTGCTGCTCTTTAGATAGTGCTTTACGTCTTGTCCGCTTAGTCTTCGCAGAAATCTTCACGTATTTTACGGGGTTGTGGTCTAAAACCCGAGATTCAATAGCGAGTTCAAAGACAGAGTTGGCCACTTGTTTGATGCCCGACAGCGACCTCTTAGAAAGTGCTTTCTGCCCTTTAAAACCTAGCGAGTACTTATTTACAACATCTTGAATGTCTGCGGTTGTTACTTTGGATAAAGGCTTGCTGTTAAGTGGGGCGAGTTGGCCACAATATCTTTTTAGATTTGCAAGGTATGAATGACTAAGGTCTTCTAACTCTTTGCCTCTGATAAATCTATCCGCCCACGCCTTAAAGGTATCATCGGCCGCCGAAACATCAATACCCTTCCCCATCATGATTTTAAGCTCCGCCACTTGTTGGCGGACTTCTTTTTGCGTATTTCCGTAAACTACTTTATAATCACGCATCATTTTAGGTTTGCCGTTTTTATCCAAGACAGGATTACCCGCGT
>CAYZSR010000141.1:0-2241 GCA_964479715.1 uncultured Oscillospiraceae bacterium
TGGTAAGTAAATTGCATTAATGCCATTTGCAATTAATAAAAAAACATTCCAGATATTTAATATTAACCCGATTTGATGATTTGTATCTACAGGATACCAACCTTTAAGTAAATTAAGTATACCATACCCAAGAAACCAAGTTGCAACACCTCTTAATATTAAAAGAGAAGTTCTTGAAAAGTAGTCTCTTAAAAAACTAACATCTATATCTAAAGTAATCCTTATATTGTTTTTTATATTCGTAAAATACAGTGCAATTACTAAAAAATACCCTATACTTCTACCAATAAAAAAACCTGCGATTTTATCCTCAAAAGATAGAAATCCAATTAATCCAAATATAAAAGAAGCAAAAAATGGAAGCGCTTTATCCTGAATAGCATTTTTATGATGCTCATCAACCTGATTATTAACTGACTTATTTTGAAATATAATCCTAGCAGAAGAATTGAAAGCAATTAAAATAAAAATAAAAAGTGGAGAGGAATAATAGTTAGTTAGAAAATTGCTAAAAAACAGTATTATTAAAGACAATACACACAAATAGATAATTGTTAATAAGAAAACACTGTTGTTTACTGTTATACTGTTATATTTATCACGAACTTTATATAAAACTTCTGAATAGTATAAAGGTGAAAATATCACGAATAAACCTTCTAAAGAAAACAATGCTAATAAGTTAATATAGTCAGTCTTCACAAGCAACGAAGCAGCGAAAAGGAATATAAGAGTATTACCTCCTCTACTTAGCCCTTCAAATATTATATATAAAAAAGAAGTTTTAAACTTTCCTAATCTAAACATAATATTTCATTTATAGATTCCTTTATAATACGTACTGGATCTTTTTTTATCAATTCATCTACACTTGGCATATCATTAATCAAAAGTAATTCCTTTAAGCAGATTATGTTTAATTTAGTAACGCCATCTTTTTTAACGAGTACTGTTCTCTCATAAGATTTATAAATATCATGTATCGTTGTACTATTAGAATCTATTATTACAAGTGGTTTTCTTAAAAGTTGTGCACTCAATAAAACAGTCGAATTAAATCCTGAAATTATTTTTGCTTCTGCTAAATCTGTGTACAAATCATTACTTGAAATCTGAAAGCCTAATTTATCCTTAAGTTTATTCAAAAGTTCAAAGTCATCTCTCGGATGAGGACGTAATACAAAGTTTAAATTAAGTTCTTTAGCCAAATACATACTTATTTTTATAGCATTTACAAACTCTTCTTCTGGCATTCCAACATCCCTTACTAAAGCATTGGAAATAAATAGCAATATATTCTCCGGAAATAGTTTTTTTGTTGCTAATCCTTTTATTATTTCATGAAAATCGATATGTCCAATTATTTTAAAGTTAGTATTAATATTAGATAGTCCATAGTTCCTATCATAATAATTAACATCACTTTTATTTGTTATAAATAGTGTTTCGTAATTTAATCCCCGATCTTTTTTTGGCGATTCAACAAACAATCTATGTTTAAATATCAGGTTATAAAATCTATTTAAATGAAATTTAATGTTCGCCTTTTCGAAATATCTCAAATCATGCAAATAATAATAATATAATTTAAAATAAAACTTTCCCCTTTTTGCTTTATTTACAAAGTCCTTAATCCCTGATATATTTAAACTGAGATTTTCAACTTCTCCTCTGACTCCATGCATAAACATTATACACGGAATATTTTTAAAAAACGCAATTTCATTCACATATCTTTGCTCAAAATGATGCAATGATATAAATATAATGAGATCAGGTTTAATTGTTTCTAAAGCTTTTTTTACTGAAAACCCAAATTCTTTCAAATCATAAACATTACTATATAGTTTGGAATAATCTTTGAATTTATGATCTTTGAATTCTTTGATTTTTTCTGTAGCACCTTTTGAACTTTGACCTTGAAGACTATCTAAATGCAAATAGTAAACGTTGTTGTTGATTAATGATTTCGCCAAACCTGAAGTATAATTCATGCCTATACTCCATGAATCAAATATTAAAATATTTTGTTTTTTCATTTTACATATTTTATTTTGAGCAATAATGTATTTAAAAATATCTATTTAATATATTTACATTGCATAGGTTCTCCTTTGATAATATCAAAAGTTGCTACCTTTCCTAGCACTTTATCCAAATACTTCGGATGCAACCCAAACCCCGGCCTCACAGACCTAACATTCTGTTCAGTTATCACCTCTCCTGCTTTAATATCTTCTG
>CAYZSR010000142.1:0-2079 GCA_964479715.1 uncultured Oscillospiraceae bacterium
GCTTATCGGCCCGGTGGATGAATCCATTGATGTTGCCGCCGCTGCCACACCGAGAAACCCCCTGGAAGAAATGGCGACACGGGTTCGCTAGCTTGATCATAGGGGACGAGAGCAAAGAACAAGTAAAAAAAGCAACTCCTCATTCACATGGAATGAGGAGTTGCTATAATATATTGGTGCCGCCGACCGGACTTGAACCGGTACTCTGTTGCCAGAACGGGATTTTAAGTCCCGGGTGTCTGCCGATTCCACCACGGCGGCACAATGTATCTAATTCTATTATACCCTTATTCGGCTGTTCCTTCAACGTAGGGTAGTACGTCGGCGGGTATTTCAGGGCTTAGGATAAAATAGGTAATGGTTGCTTTGGCAATGGGCTTTTCATGCTCGGTGTCTTCATTGTCAAAAATATAGGCTTCAACAATTTGCAAAGAGCGCCCACCCTTAATTATTTTAGCCACACAAATCAGTTTTTCCATACCGCGTGCGGGGCGAAAAAAGTGCATGTCCGCGTTAGCGGTAGTAACGGTGCCGCTTGTTTGTGCGGCGGTGCCGGCAACGCAATCAATAAAAGTAAAAAGGCAGCCACCGTGAACCGTTTGCATTTGGTTATAATGGAAAGGCTCCAGCTCCAGTTCGCCTTCACAAAAGCCTTTGCTAAGCTTGGTTAGGTTAATCCCAACGGCGTGGTCAAAGGGGCTATCTTGGGTGTTTGTCTTTTTAGGGGTGCAGTTGTTCATAAAGTTTCTCCTTCCGAGCTACCCTACAATAATACTTGGTTTGTAGCTAAAATGCAAGAAGAAATAGTGATTATTTATATACGCCGTTACAACGCCTTTTGGTTTGCAAGTTTTGTGGATATGAGTGTAAATTTGCGGCGTTAAGACAGCGTAATTATTTGATAAGTGTTAAAATATCTATAACTATGATAAGATAGTTATAAAGACACTTAAACTTAATAAACCATTATATATTTTCAATAGCTAAGAAAGAAGGGAGACAAATGGCGTTAAGAAAATCCGGCGAAGATTATTTAGAAACCATCTATATTCTCAAACAAAAACAAGGTAAAGTTCGCTCTGTTGACGTGGCGGATTATATGGATTATTCAAAGCCGAGTGTAAGCCGCGCTGTGAAAAATTTGCGTGAAGGCGGTTTTCTTAAAATGTTAGACGGCGGCGAACTGCAGCTTACCGAAAAAGGTCTAACAAAGGCAAAAAAAATTTATGAAAGACACGTCGTTTTAACCGACTGGTTTGTGTCGCTCGGCGTTACGCCGGAAGTTGCGGCGGATGATGCCTGCAATATAGAACACGTTATCAGCGACGAAACCTTTAATAAAATTAAAGCGCTCTATTATCAAAAAATGGAACGTTTAGGTGAAGAACCCGCCACCATTTATGACATTAGGCGCCGTGGCGGCAACAAACAAAATAGTGATGAGGAATAATTATGAGTAACGTTCCGAAAACACATGACCACGGCACCGCGTTTGAAGAAGTATTAAAACAGATGCCCGATATTGAATCGTTTGAAGTGAGTGCCGATATTTTTAACCAATTGTCTGACACAACGCGGCTGCGCATTTTATGGATATTGTGCCACAGCTACGAGTGTGTTAACAACATTGCCGCCGCTGTTGGTATGAGTGACCCGGCGGTATCGCACCATTTGCGAATTTTAAAAAAAGCCGGGCTGACGGAAAGCAAACGCGTTGGCAAAGAGGTGCATTACACGCTGGCAGATACCGAGGAAGCAAGGCTGGTGCACCGCATGATTGACGATGTGTTTGAAATGAAATGCCCAAACCTTGGGATACGATAAAAAAAGACTGCCGTACGGCAGTCTTTTTTGTTGCTCATTGTCAAAGTGCTTAGACAATAGATTTTGGTGTAACTTTTGTTTTGTTAACTTTAGGCGGGTTTAAAGCACGCATGGCGTTAAGAATAGCGATGAAGGCAACGCCCACGTCGGCGAAAACGGCAGCCCACATGCTGGCCATGCCCAAAGCACCCAGCACCAGGACAACGGCTTTTACGCCCAATGCAAAGACGATATTTTGCCTGACAATGGCGTTGG
>CAYZSR010000143.1:0-2065 GCA_964479715.1 uncultured Oscillospiraceae bacterium
TTTGCTTGCTCGGTGCGTCATTTTGATTGTTTGCTTTTGCCACCGGCATCACATTCAGCAACATACCACTCACCTCCATTATACACAACTGGTATGGCAAATACCAGCTATTTCTGCTCTCATAGACTTATTCGGTCCACTTTATCATTTCTTTAGTATTTTTGATAGGTTTTGTGTGAAAGTTTTGTATAATTTTACCTCTTTTTTGCTAAACCCGCCGCCACAGGCACTTTTACCGACGGGAAGTTTTACTTTTTTTACCATCTTTCTCCCCTGTGCTTTTGTTTTTATCGCCCCAGTGAGTGACGGAAACACAAAAAGCACCCGCTTAAAAAACGGGTGCTTTTGATGGTGGGCATTTATTTTTATTTTCAGCCGGTCTTTTTGACCGCCTTTTTGGCGGGTTTCTCTTTTTTAGATTTTTCAAGTTCCGGGGCAAGCCAACGTCCCGTAAAAGAAGCGGGGTTTTTAGCCACCTCTTCCGGTGTGCCGCTGGCAACCAGTTTGCCACCGGCGTTGCCGCCCTCCGGCCCCAGGTCGACAATGTAGTCGGCCCGTTTTATCACATCGAGGTTGTGCTCAATAATAATTACGGTGTTGCCGCCGTCTGCCAGCCGGTCTAAAACCATCAGCAGTTTGCGCACGTCTTCGGCGTGCAAGCCGGTGGTCGGCTCGTCTAAAATGTAAACGGTTTGCCCCGTGTCTCGCTTGGCAAGCTCCAGCGCTAATTTAACGCGCTGTGCCTCACCGCCTGAAAGGGTGGTGGCGCTTTGCCCCAGCTTAATGTAGCCAAGCCCCACGTCCAGCAATGTTTGTAGTTTGCGGTGGATACGCGGAATGTTTTCAAAAAACTGCGCCGCCTCTTCCACCGTCATGTCCAGCACGTCGGCAATGTTTTTATCTTTGTATTTAACCTGCAACGTTTCCCGGTTGTAACGGGCGCCGTGGCACACTTCACACGGCACGTAAATATCCGGCAAAAAGTGCATTTCAATCTTCAAAATGCCGTCACCTTCGCAGGCTTCACAGCGGCCGCCTTTCACGTTAAAAGAAAACCGCCCTGGCTTGTAGCCGCGCATTTTAGATTCCGGTGTTTGTGAGAACAAATCCCGTATATCGGTAAAAACGCCGGTGTAGGTGCCCGGGTTGGAGCGCGGCGTGCGCCCGATGGGGCTTTGGTCGATACCGATGACCTTATCGACGTATTCTTCGCCGCGTATTTCTTTGTGCTCGCCGGCAAAGACCCGCGCGTTGTTTAAATCCGCCGCGAGGCGTTTGTATAAAATCTCGTTCACCAGCGATGATTTCCCGGAGCCGGAAAGCCCCGTTACCGCCGTGATAACCCCCAGCGGGAACTTAACGTTAATGTTTTTAAGGTTGTTTTGCCGGGCGCCCACCACTTCTAAAAAGTGGCCGCTGCCTTGGCGTCTTTCGGCGGGCACTTCAATGGCGCGCTCGCCGCTAAGGTATTGCCCGGTGATGCTGCGTGGCTCTTTTTCAATGTCTTTCAGGGTGCCTGCGGCAACCACTTCGCCGCCGTGCACGCCGGCACCGGGGCCGATGTCTACAATATAATCGGCTTGGCGCATTGTTTCTTCGTCGTGCTCCACCACAATCAGCGTGTTGCCAAGGTCACGCAGGCGTTTCAGCGTGTCTATCAGCTTGGCGTTGTCGCTTTGGTGCAAGCCGATGCTCGGCTCGTCCAGCACGTATAGCACACCGGTTAGGGCGCTACCTATTTGCGTGGCAAGGCGTATGCGCTGGCTTTCCCCGCCCGACAGGCTAGACGCACCGCGGGACAGCGTGAGGTACCCCAGCCCGACGCTTTGCAAAAAGCCGAGCCGCTCGCTTACTTCTTTAAGAATACCTTCGCCGATGGCTTGCTGGCGGCTGGTCAACTCCAGCGTGTTGAAAAATTCAATTTCTTCGTTCACCGGCAGGTCGGTTACGTCGCTGATGTTGGTGCCGCCAACGGTTACCGCAAGGCTGGCGGGTTTAAGGCGCTGGCCTTTGCAGTCGGGGCATTCAACCCCTACCATCGTCTGCGCAATTTCTTCTTTCATCC
>CAYZSR010000144.1:0-2026 GCA_964479715.1 uncultured Oscillospiraceae bacterium
CCCCCCTATGGATTATTTCTGAAACGCTGCGCAGATGCATCTCAAAAATATCGTCGGTAATCAGGCCGTTAAACCCGTGGCGAATGCCAAAAACTTTCATGTTTTTGCTTAATGCACCACGCACAACGGCACGTATCGCGGCGTTCATACCGGGGGCGTCGCCGCCGCTGGTTAGTACACCGATTTTTTTGTATACAGGTTTAGACAAACAAATCCCTCCAAACTACATTCTCTTTATATAATTATACGCATTTTCTAAGAAAAACCAAACCGATTTTTTCATTGAATAGCGACGTTTTGCTCGCCTAAAAGAGTGGTTAGCTCGTCCAACAGAGTTTTGTTGTGCAATGTCCACATAGATTTTGGCGTGCGGGTCATTAATTCTGTGTCTTCAAACCGAATATAGACGGGCCAATCGCCTTCAAAGATTTGTAAAAGATTTGTGATTTGCTTCTATTCAGCGCTATCTTTTGATGGAACCCTTAAAAACAGCCCTTCTCGGGAGCTGGACTGTGCCTGCCGTATTTTATTGGGCGAAAAAGATTCAATGGATTCTATTTTTTGCGCTAAAATCTTTGTGCCCTCTTCTTCTTTGGTGGAAACGCGCCCACGCACCACAACCGCTTCATTTTCTTTTACCACTTCATTCGCGTCAGACAGCGTGCGCGGAAAAACAATCATCTCCATGGTGCCGGTTAAGTCCTCCACCAATACAAAGGCCATAATGTCATTGTTTTTAGTGGTGTGGAAGCGCGCCGAAACAATGATGCAGGCAAGGGTTATTTCGGCGTTGTCCGGCACCGGGTCTTCATCCGACATAATGGCGGCGATGCTGGTGTTGCCAAGTGATTCAATAACGTCGTGGTACTCTTGCAGTGGGTGCCCCGATAAAAAGAGGCCGCTTACTTCTTTTTCCTGTTGCAGTAAAATATCGCTTGCAAACTCATCGCAGTCGGGTATGGGGTAGTGCCTATTGCTCTCCTGCCCCGCCGCCTCAAACAGGTTTAGCTGCCCCTCTAGGTTATTTTTGCGCTCGCTGTCAATACTTTTAAGCATGCCTTCAACCGCCATCATCATACCACGGCGGGTCTTACCCATATTGTCGAAAGCGCCACTTTTAATAAAACTTTCAACGGCACGGCGGTTTATTTCGGTGCCGCTCAAACGGTAGCAAAAATCATAAAGGGACAGGTAGCGGCCGTTTTCTTTGCGCTCTCGCACCACGTTGCTGATAAGGTTTCTGCCAACGTTTTTAAGCGCCAGCAAGCCGTAGCGGATGGTGTCGCCCTGCACCACAAAGTTTGCGTAACTTTCGTTAATGTCGGGCGGTAAAACGCCGATACCCATGCGCTGGCTTTCGCTGATGTAGGTGATAATTTTTGTGGTATTATCCAGCACACTGGTGAGCAGTGCCGCCATAAATTCTTTGGGGTAATGGCATTTTAAGTAGGCTGTTTGATACGCCACTACTGCGTACGCCGCCGCGTGAGATTTATTAAATGCGTAGGAAGCAAAACTGCTCATTTCATCAAAAATCTCGTTGGCCACGTCGGCGCTGATACCGTTTGCCACGCTGCCGGGGCACTCGCTGCCCGGCTCGGTGCTGCCGTAGATAAAGTGCTGGCGCTCTTTTTCCATAATGTCATGTTTTTTCTTACTCATCGCACGGCGCATAAGGTCCGCCTGTGCGTAAGAGAAGCCAGCAAGCTCCCTACAAATTTGCATAACCTGTTCTTGGTAAACAATGCAGCCGTAGGTAACATTCAATATCGGCGCAAGCTCCGGCGCCTTGTATTCAATAAGCGAGGGGTTGTGCCGGTTTCTTATATAGGTAGGGATAGAATCCATCGGGCCCGGGCGATAAAGGGATATAAGGGCGATGATGTCTTCCATGTTTTGCGGTTTCAGCCCCGTCAGTGTTTGCTTCATGCCGGCCGATTCCAGCTGAAAGACGCCGTCGGTATCCCCCGATGACAGCAACGCATAAACCTCGGCGTCGTCATAAGGGGCGTCGTCGATGGAAAAA
>CAYZSR010000145.1:0-1921 GCA_964479715.1 uncultured Oscillospiraceae bacterium
GAAATGCGTGCAGAAATGCAGCAAGTAGTGGAAATTGCGACAGAGCAGAAAGAAATGCTAGTTGCTTTTACACAAGGAGATAAACTAAATGTTGAAGATAGATAAATCCGACAAATTAAACGCAGACCCCAAAGCGGGCGCGGGCGATATGCCGGCAGACGTTGCGAAGCAAGCGGCGCTGGACGAAAAAGAGGCAATTCAGCTGGACGCCGACTGGGGCGAGCTAGTTGAAAAAGAGAAACGGAGGGCATAATGGGTAGAAGTCCTTTAACAAACGTATGGCTGCCCGCAAGGCTGGGTAACTACACCCGCGGGCGTACCGCCAACGGCGGGCGTATACAAAAAATCACGATACACCACATGGCTGGCAATTTAACTGTTGAACAGTTGGGCGCTTTGTGGCAACGTGCCGGCAGGGCTGGGTCAAGCCACTATGGGGTAAACCGCCGGCGTGTAGGGCAATACGTCGCTGAAAGTGACATCGCATGGACGGACGGCAACTGGAACAGCAACTTGACGTCGGTAACAATCGAAACCGCTAACAGCGGCGGTGCACCGCATTGGAATATCCACCCCGAAACGCTAGACCAGTTGGCGATACTTTGCGCAGACATTGCAAAGCGTAATGGTTTAGGCAAGCTGGTTGTTGGCAAGAACCTAACCTATCACAGTATGTACGCAGCGACCGCCTGCCCGGGGCCAACACTAAAAGCAAATATGCAAAACATAGCTAACGCCGCCAACAAGATTAACGCAGCCCCCGCGCCTAAGCCGCCTGCTACAGGTGGCACCGCAAAGTACCGTGTGCAGGTTGGCGCCTTTGGTAAAAAAGCAAACGCCGAACAGCAAGCAAAAATCGTTAAAGAAAAAGGCTTTGACAACATCATTGTGCAAGACGGCGGGCTACACAAAGTACAGGTTGGGGCTTTCGCGAGCAAAGACAACGCCGAAAAATTGGCGGCAGCTATCAGGAAAAAAGGCTTGCCCGTTGCTATCGTAAACATTGACGCCACACCAGCCCCGCAGAAAGCCCGCCACAGCGTCGGCACAGGTGTTCGTGTGTCAAGTGCTTACCGCAACGCTACCGACGGCACAAGCAAGCACATACCCGCTAACAGGCTAACACATACGCATGGGCGGATAGCACGTATCGTTCGTAACGCTAACGGAACACTAAAGCGCAACCCGTACGCTATTGCCAGCCCGCTGGATGGCAAAACTATCATCTATTTTGTAAACGATGGAGATATTCGCAGTACTTATTAAAACGAGGGAAAACTTATGGGAACGACAGTGCAAAACGGCGCAGGGAAAATTAAAATGCTGGTGATAGCAATTAGTACATTTCTAACATCAAGATTTGAGGTTCTTTTTTTGCCACTAGTGCTTTTGGTTGTCTGCAATCTAACCGATTACATTATCGGTATCATCGCAGCCCATCACCGCGGTGAAAAGGTTAGCAGCAAAGTTGGTTTCAAGGGAATATCAAAAAAGATAAGCATGTGGCTTTTGGTAGGTGTCGGTATGGTGGTGGACCTACTGTTAGAGTACCTACTGTTAAATTTCGGGTGGCAGCTACCGCTGAATTATTTAATTGCCAGCCTAGTTTGCGTTTGGCTGCTTATCAATGAACTTATCTCAATTTTAGAAAACGCAGAAGATATAGGACTGAACGTGCCACCTTTTTTAATGAAACTTATTGTATGGATACGAAACAAAACAGAAAACGAAACAAACTTTGAAGCATCGGATGAAGAAATCGGGAAAGATATATACAAAAAAGAATAACAAAAAGCCGGGGCAATTAAGCCTCGGCTCTTTTTTATTTTGACTTGCAGATTGACTTGCAGATTTACAATATTTGGTTGTATTTGGACGTATTTCACGACTTTTAGACATAAATATAACCGCCATATATCTC
>CAYZSR010000146.1:0-913 GCA_964479715.1 uncultured Oscillospiraceae bacterium
CAGCGTAAGCCGTTCCCGTGACGGCACGCCATACGGGCGTAGCCACGCACTGCCGACGGCTGACCGTGAGCCGCCGCGCCGTGCCGGTTTTTCATCGCGGCGCCCGTCTTTTGAGGCGCGTCGCTCGTATTACCAACAGCCGAATACAATGGACGCAATCAAGAACAACCGCCGATATTCATAACTTTATGGTAAATGCCCGCGGCTTGTAATACGCCGGGCATTTATTTTTATTTACAGCGTTGGCAACACGCCAACCGAAGGGAGCCGATTGTGGCGCAAATTATAGTGGTGGGTGCCGGTGCAGCGGGGCTTTTTGCAACGTGGCAAATGTTGCAAAACGGGCACGCCGTAACGCTGGTGGAGCACACCAAAAAAGCCGGCACCAAACTATCGATAACCGGCAAGGGACGCTGCAACGTAACCAACCGGTGCGATGAACGATTATTTTTAGAAAATGTGCGCCGAAACGCCAAGTTTATGTGCGGCTCTATCTATCGTTTGCCGCCGGAGCGGCTAATGCGGCTTTTTGAAGAAGCGCTGAACATCCCGCTGAAAACCGAGCGGGGGCGCCGTGTTTTTCCCCAAAGTGACGACGCTAAAGACGTGGTAAACGCCCTTAAAAATGCGTGCGGCGGCGCCACCTACCTGCAAGCAAAAGCAACCGACGTAATTGTAGAGAACGGGCGCGCCGCCGGCGTTCAGCTGCAAGATGGCAGAAAGCTAACCGCCGACGCCGTGTTGCTAGCCACCGGCGGGTGCAGCTACCCGATTACCGGCTCAACCGGTGACGGTTACACCATGGCAAAAGCGTGCGGGCACACCATTATTGAGCCGCAGCCGAGCCTTGTTTCATTGGTAGAAGACGGCAACACCTGCAAACAAATGCAGGGGCTGTCGCTGCGCAACGTGC
>CAYZSR010000146.1:923-1868 GCA_964479715.1 uncultured Oscillospiraceae bacterium
ACGTGCAACTGACCCTTTTTGAAGACGACAAAAAGGTCTTTGAAGAACAGGGTGAAATGCTTTTTACGCACTTCGGGCTGACGGGGCCGTTGGTACTTTCTGCCAGCGCCTTTGTCGACGCAGCAAGCAACAGCCGCTACCTTGCAACGCTGGATTTAAAACCGGCGCTGGACGAAGATCAGCTGGACAGCCGCCTCATTCGGGATTTTGCCGCCGCTTCCAACCAGCAAACGGCACGCAGTTTGGATAAACTGCTGCCCAACAGCATGCGCCCTGTGGTGCTGCGGCGCTGGGGTGTGGATGCGCGGCGGGCGGTGCATCAAATTACCAAAGAAGAGCGGGCAAAACTTGTCGCCCTGATTAGAAACTTCAGCATTCCCATATTAAGAAAGGGCGATTTAACCCACGCCGTTGTTACGGCGGGCGGTGTTGATGTGCTGGAAGTGGACCCCGCCACCATGGAAAGCAAACTGTTGCCGGGGCTTTATTTTGCCGGCGAACTGCTTGATATAGACGCCTACACCGGCGGCTACAATTTACACATTGCGTGGTCCACCGCTTACACCGCGGCACACGCCATCGACCGCTAAAAGAAAGGAAGACACCTATGATTTCCATTGCGATAGACGGCCCTTCGGGGGCGGGCAAAAGCACGCTGTCAGCCCGGTTGGCGGCGGCGCTCGGCTTTGTTTATGTAGA
The DNA here is from genome assembly GCA_964479715.1 of uncultured Oscillospiraceae bacterium. GTDB lineage: Bacteria > Bacillota > Clostridia > Oscillospirales > Ruminococcaceae > JAAYCI01. Next base: position 1,623 of record CAYZSR010000146.1, read on the forward strand.
CACCGGCGCCATGTACCGCACCATTGGGCTGGCCGCCGTTCAAGACGGCAAAGACCCCAAGAACGAGGCGCAGGTTACGGCGCTTTTGCCGTCGATAAATATCTCCCTCAAATACCAGGACGGCGCCCAGCGTATCTTTTTAAATGACGCCGACGTGAGCGACGCGATACGCCAAGAAGCCATCTCAATGGCGGCGAGCGACGTGTCCGCTTATCCGGCGGTGCGGGAGTTTCTGCTGGAAACGCA
>CAYZSR010000147.1:0-1782 GCA_964479715.1 uncultured Oscillospiraceae bacterium
GCTTTGGGCTGGAAGACGGCCGCCCGCGCACGCTGGAAGAAGTGGGTAAAGAGTTCCAGGTAACACGGGAACGCATTCGGCAGATAGAGGCCAAGGCGCTGCGCAAACTGCGCCACCCCAGCCGCTCTAAACAATTGAGAGACTTTTTAGATTAAATTGACCGGCCGTGTCTTAACGGCATGGCGCTATAAACGCTCTGATAAATAAAGGTGCGCAGCTTAATGCCTGCGTGCTTTTATTTTGTCGGTAATAGCGCCCGAGCTACACCGTTCTATCACAAATGACGAAAAAGGCGGCGCAGGCTGTACACTATGCACTAATGGTTGACAGCACTGCCGGCATTTGGTATCATTTAACTATAGTGAACAAGTGTAGTTTGGTCATATTTAGAAATGATATTGAGGCAATTATGTATATAACACAAGAAGCAGATTACGCGGTGCGCATTGTGCACGCCCTTGCCAAAGACGGCATACGCAAAGACGCACGCAGCATTAGCAATGAGGTGGACGTTACGCTTCGTTTTTCGCTTAAAATACTGGGTAAGCTCAGCAAAGCGGGCGTGGTCAACAGCTTTAAAGGCAACAAAGGCGGTTATGAATTAGCCGCCGACCCGCAAGAGCTAACCCTTCGTGACGTGATTACGGTGGTGGATGGACCCATCGTTTTTTCGCGCTGCCTGGGCGACGACAATTGCAACCGCGGCGCCGAAGGGGAGTGCGTCTTCCGCCCCGTTTACAGACAAATTGGCGAAAGTATTAACGCCCAACTGGACGACGTTTCTTTTGCGCAACTGTGCGCCAAAGAGATGGAGCTAACCAACTGATAACAACGCGCCCTGTTGCGGCGCATTTATAACAACAAAATATACCGCCAAGGGCGGTATATTTTTATGCCTTCAAAAGGGGTGTGGCGAGCCGCAAAAAAGACGAGAAAAAGCGCCGCACTCACCGTGACGATACCCCACACGGAGCCGCGTGTTTCAAACTGCGAAAAAAGGCGAAAAGAGGGGTTGACAGAACAAATCCTTTGTCCTATAATTGTATAATGTGTAATTATGGAGTATTCTGCCCTTGGCGATAAATATGTAAAAAATGGCAACCCTGTTTTGTGCAATATGCCCAATGAATAGGGCTTTTGTGTTTGCAGATGCACACCGTTTTTTACGTTTAACGCACAGTATATCATTATATAGGCGTTGCAACCGCCCGATTAGTGATATTTTTGCAACTTGTTGCCGGGCTACAAAAAAATAGGAGTGGTCGCTGATTATGGTGAATGTCAAGCCGGTAAAGCTTGGGACGACCGAACGAATGAGTTTTTCACGCATCGACGAAGTGTTGGAAATGCCCAACCTTATCGAAGTGCAGAAAAGCTCTTACCAATGGTTTTTAAACGTTGGTCTAAAAGAAATATTCCGCGACATGGGTTCGGTTGAAGACTATAGCGGAAACTTGGTTCTGGATTTTATTGGGTACCAGCTAGACCCACAACCTAAATATAGCATTAAAGAATGTAAAGACCGAGATGTAACCTACGCCGCCCCGCTGCGGGTAACCACACGTCTTTTTTATAAAGAGACGGGCGAAATTAAAGAGCAGGAAATCTTCATGGGCGATTTCCCGCTGATGACCGAGAGCGGCACCTTTATTATTAACGGCGCCGAGCGTGTTATTGTTTCGCAACTGGTGCGCAGCCCCGGCGTTTATTTTGACGAAAGTTACGACAAAGCCGGTAAAAAACTCTTTACCGCCACGCTAAACCCCAACCGGGGCGCCTGGC
>CAYZSR010000148.1:0-1285 GCA_964479715.1 uncultured Oscillospiraceae bacterium
TTAAAGCTCACCAAAGAAGGGGCAAAAGAATTTGCCGACGCCACCGAGAAAATTGCTAAAGACACCGCCGTTATGTCTATCTGGCTGGACAATACGATGATTAGCGCCATCTCCATCACGCAAAAAGCCAGCGGCAACACCGCCATCATCAGCGGCAATTATGACATCACCATGGCGGAAACCATTGCAGACATCATCAACGCGGGGCCGCTACCGTTTAAAATGAAAACCGATGGCTTCACCACACAGAACCCACGGCTTGGTACCGACGCGTTGCAGGCTATCGCCACGGCGGTACTGGTGGCTTTTGTGCTGGTCATTGCTTATATTATCTACCGCTATAAGTTGGTTGGCGCTATTGCAAGCATCGGTTTGCTTGGCTTACTTGGCTTTACGGTTGCGATACAGTCGGGCTTCTTTGCCGTGTTTGACGGCTTCCCGTTGTCCCTTGCAGGCATTGTCGGGGTGCTACTTACCTTTGTGGTTGGCATCGCCTGTTATATCCGCGTTGCCGGCAATATCGACCGCCACATTAAAGGCGGTAAAAACGTTGAAGCGTCGCTGCAAAAAGCCTTTCAGGAATCGCGGCCCTTTATTTTCACCGTCAACACGGTATTGCTTATTATTTCGGTTGTTATCATCGCCGCTTTCGGCCCTTCAACCAACGTGATAACCGGCCTGCTCAACCCGCTGTTCTTCGCCTTTAAGGTGCCGGTAATCGGCAGTTTGTATACCTTTGCCATTCCGCTGCTGTTTGGCGCATTTATCAACACCATTTTTGCGCTGGTTATTAATCAGCTTATGCTGCTGTCGGTAGCGGGTATGAAACGATTTGACAGCCCCGCGCTGTTCACCATGCGAACCAAAGAAAATATTGACGAAGAAGAGCCTATCGAAAAAGAAAGTATACTTACCTTTAATAAAAAACCGATTTTAATCATTGTCGGCATCGTGGCGGTCGCGGCTATTGCACTTAGCTTTACCGTTCAGCCGCAACTTGATATGGTGGTAACGGGCGGCAGTTATATCAGCTACACCCATGAAAACGACGTTAACACCGCCTCGGTCGGTAAAACGGTGCGCTCTGTTTTAGGCAGCGGCAGCGCTGTTACAGCAGGCGAATTAAACGGTGGCAAAAGCATCACCGTTACACTGGCTGACAAAGACGCCGCAAGCGGCGACACAGTGAAAGAATTAACCAAAGTGTTAAACAAAGAGCACCCAAGCGCCGAGTTTGAGCACAGCAACACCGTTGCTTTAAAACCTATATACGGCTTAAATTACT
>CAYZSR010000148.1:1295-1736 GCA_964479715.1 uncultured Oscillospiraceae bacterium
AATTACTTGTTGAAAGCCGTGGTTGCGCTGGCGCTTGCATACCTTGCCGTTATTGTTTACAACGGCGTGCGCTACAAAACCCTAAAAGGCTGGCAGAACGGACTGCTTATTTCACTCTCGTCGCTGGCGGTTACGTTGCTTTTATACACGCTGTTTATTGCCTTTAAATTATCGATTGGAAACGGGTTCTTAGCCGCTGTTTTCTTTGTGCTTATCTACTCGCAGTTTTGCAACTCCTTTGCAATGAGCGAGGCAAAAAGCCTGCACCTGTTGTATGGTGAAACCTGGACGCACCAAGAGATAGCGTTGCAAAGCGCCACACAAAGCCGCTCTACCATTGCGGCGGTAACCATTACCCTTTTGCTCGCGCTGGTTACCTTTGGCGTATTTGCCGCTGTATATCAGCTGACGCAGTTACTCTTTGTTTTCATTGTATTGGCG
>CAYZSR010000149.1:0-1724 GCA_964479715.1 uncultured Oscillospiraceae bacterium
GTAGAAAAAGTGATAAGTAGCCACCAAAGCGGCTGTATGCATTCAAAGGGCGCTGATTATCAGCGCCCTTTGCTGACGGCAAAGGGTTTTATACCCCTTGCGACGGTTTTTGCTAGGCGTCTTTATTTGTAGCGTTGCCTTTACCCCTAAATAAACGGTTGCTTTTTTAGCGGTGGGTTGTTATGGTGGCGATAAAACATGGCGCAGAACTCACTTCGACACAATCTATAAACGATGTGTGTTATTCTAAAAGCCGAGCGGCACGGCAAACAAGATAAAAAGCGCCGCCAATGCGAACTGCCTTATCGGCTGGTTACAAGGCGAAGCCTATTTTCACCGTTTTTGCTCGGCGGCTTGCCGCGCTCCATTGATTAACTACACATAGAACAGGAGGGCTCAAGTGAAGGTACTAACAGCGGGCTGGATTAGCGTTTTTATCTATGTTTTGCTTATGAACGTTTATATTTGGTACTGCTACTGGAGAATTCCCTTCAAAATAAACAGGCGGCTTAAAACGGCAAGCTACCTTGTGGTGCACTTGCTGCTGGGCGGTGTTAGCGTCTTTTATTTTTACCTGTATTTCAGCGGTAGAACAGCGTCTATGGCGTCGCACCTGCTTTCTTACATCGCGGGGTTTTACCTTACCTTTTTGCACTACGCGGTGCTGATGTATCTAGTGCACGACCTTATTACCCTTTCCGCCAAAGTGATTCGCTACCCTGAAAAATTTCGTTCTTTTGGCACCAAGCTATTTTTTGGCGGGTTTGTAATTTTTGCTATATCAGCGGCACTGGCGGGGTTTAGCCTGTTTAACGCAGGGCGCATTAAAACACAAAGCTACGACGTAACGCTGGCGAAGAAACAATCAGAACTTGAGTCGTTAAGCGTTGTTTATCTGGCCGACGCGCACATCGGCACCACCGTTACTGATAAAAATATTGACGCCATTGTGCACGCCGTTAACCGCCTTGAGCCGGACGTTATTTTAATAGGCGGCGATATGTTTGACGAAGGCACCACTGAAAAGGAAAAAGAGGTCTGCGCCGGTGCGCTGGCGGGCATGCAAAGCCGCTATGGTATTTTTTGCGTTGAAGGCAACCATGAATACAAAAGTGGCGACAGTGATATTGACCACCAAATGAGCTATTTTGAAAACGCCGGTATAACGGTGCTGCAAGACGAGGTTTTTCGCCTTGACGAAAAGGTGTGCATAGCGGGGCGCAAAGACAAAAAAGGCCACCCAATGCCGCTACAACAGCTGCTGCAAAAGCAAGACGACACCTTGCCGCTTATTTTGCTGGACCACCGCCCAAGCGCCAAAGAGGCATCTCAATTTCAAGCGGTTGATATGCAGCTTTCAGGGCACACCCATAGCGGGCAATTTTTCCCTGTGCAAATAGTTGATTTTATAGTGCCTAAATTTACCAAAAGCTATATGTATTGGCAGCACCAAGTGGATGGGGTGGAGGTTGTTGTTACCTCCGGCTGTGGCAACTGGGGCATACCATCCCGCCTTGGCAGCCGCCGAGAAATTGTTGAAATTAACATCTTGTTTGAAGCGTAATAAAATACTTAATACAAGAACCATAGCACCACATAATGTGGAAATATTTATTTAAGATACCGTCCGCACCATAAAAGCGAACGGTATCTTTTTTGTTGCGATAAACAGCGCTTACTTGCGGGTTGCTGCGCCGCCGTTACCTGTCAACCGTGATAAATGG
>CAYZSR010000150.1:0-1708 GCA_964479715.1 uncultured Oscillospiraceae bacterium
TCGCTGCCAATATTGTCAGCCCTATACTCATCATTATTGTCGCGGTAACAGGAATTGGTTCATTTGCCATACCAAACTACTCATTTGGCTTCTCTATTCGTATCATGAGATTTGTTTTTATTGCTTTAAGCCTATAACGATTGAACAAATGCTTGAGCACACTGCGGATGTGGATCACTTCTTTCCGCACAAACTGCGTGAGTGTGATAATCAAAAGCCAATTAATGGTGTGGCTAATTTGGTTTTAGCTTGCCCAGATTGCAACCGAGGTGTGGCGGGTAAGTTTGATCGTTTACCTGCGATACCGCTCCTGGAACGTTTGCACCGTCGTAATGAGTATTTAATTACGAGCCACCATCCGCTTCGAGAAACCTTGATGATGCAAACCGGTGTAACTGAAGCCAAGCGTAGAAGTTTTTTGCAAAATGCCTATGATTGTGCAACGCTGGTTCTGGGTGCGTCGGAAAAGTGGCAACCAAGAGCCCGTGGTGCAGCCACTTTTTAAACTAGGCTCACATCTTGCACCGGTTGCTCCAGTTAGTCAGGTTGAGCTTCAGGCAAAATCTCAAATAACACCTCTTTAGGGCGGCAAAGGCGCGTGCCATGAGCCGTTACAACCACTGGACGTTCTATTAAGATAGGCTCTTTGAGCATCCAGTCAATTAACTCGTCATCAGTCCATTTAGGATTGTTTAAATCGTTTTCCTGATAAATGCTTTCTTTTTGGCGCATAAAGTCACGGATTGCCAGACCGGAATCTTTAACTAGTTGTTGCAGTGTCTCTTTGCTGGGCGGAGTTTTGAGGTATTCGATAACCTCAAAATCTTGACCTGTGTTTTTGATTAATTCCAGGGTGTTGCGAGAAGTGCCGCAACGGGGATTATGGTAAATAGTGATTTTGCTCATAATTAACTCTTTGGATAAATGGTTTGTGCGTAATTTGAATCCGGAAGTCGGGATTTAACCCACTTAATTTAATCCTAGCACGTATTGAATGACATTGAAGATCCTTCTTTTGAGGTTGCTTTTTTCAAAACTTGACGTTACGTCAAGCTGGAAAATCGTTGCTTAATAGTCGTAATTCTTTGTTTTAGCTCATCTTTTAGTCCATTTTTGAGCCAGATTGTCACTTCTGGTCTTATACAAGACTTGATTATCGATTATGATAGCGGCAACAATATTGTCAGACTCAATATTGTTACATGTTTGAAACTTACAAAGAATTCATTTCGGGGAGACACATGACTTTACTAAGCTATGTACACGGTGCAGTTGATACGCCATTATTAGGCCAGACAATTGGGCAGAATTTTGACATGGCAACGGAGAAATACGGTGATGATTTAGCCTTGGTTTCGCGCCATCAGGATATTCGTTATAACTACCGTGAATTGCGTGATCAAGTAGATCGTGTGGCTTGTAGTCTGCGTCGTCTTGGCTTTCGCAAGGGCGACCGTTTGGGTTTGTGGGCAACTAACTGTGCTGAGTGGGCGGTGATTCAATACGCTACAGCTAAAGCCGGAATTATTCTGGTCACCATGAACCCGTCATACCGCCGTACCGAACTTGAGTATTCATTAAATAAAGTGGGTTGCGCCGGTTTGGTATTAATTTCATCTTTCAAAGACAGTGACTATGAGTCGATGGTTTACGATGTAGTGCCTGAACTTAAGAATTCAGCAATCGGCGAGTTGCGCGCTGAAAAAGT
>CAYZSR010000151.1:0-746 GCA_964479715.1 uncultured Oscillospiraceae bacterium
GCGTTGAAAGAACAATACGGCCACAAACACCACCGCCGCTGGCCTAAAAAATTGCGGCAGCGAAACGGGGCAGCATTGCAACAGGCACGGGAAAAATTAGCGCCCCGCATTGCTTTCTGGCAGCGGGTGCAATACCTCTTTTTTGCGCAGTGGAACACCTTAAAAAAATACGCCAACCAAAAAGGCATCGCTCTTTTTGGTGATTTACCTATCTACGCTTCGCCCGATTCCAGCGATTTGTGGGCGCATCCCGATCTTTTTATAACCGATAAGCGCGGCCGCCCTGTGGTGGTGGCAGGTGTGCCGCCCGATGGTTACGCCAAAGACGGGCAGCTGTGGGGCAACCCGCTGTATGACTGGCCGCTCCACAAAGAAACCGACTACCGCTGGTGGCTTGCCCGCTTGGCGCAGGCAGACCGCCTTTATGACATTACCCGCATTGACCATTTTAGAGGTTTTGCCGGCTTTTACGCCGTCGGCGCCGGCGATAAAACAGCGCGCCGCGGCAAATGGCACGACGGCCCCGGAACGGATTTTATCGATGCGGTGCAAACGGCGCTGCCTGCCCTGTCTATCGTGGCGGAGGATTTAGGCCATTTAACCGACGACGTGCACGAGCTGCTGGCTTATAGCGGCTGGCCCGGCATGAACGTGCTGCATTTTGCCTTTGATACCGGCGGTGAAAGCAGCTATCTGCCGCATTTATACAAACAAAACGCGGTGGTTTACACCGGCACGCACGATAA
>CAYZSR010000151.1:756-1693 GCA_964479715.1 uncultured Oscillospiraceae bacterium
GCACCATGCCGCAAGATGAAGCCGTCTTTGCACGGCGCTATTTGGGGCTGCAACGAACCGACCCATTGACCGACCCGCTGGTGCGTACCGCCCTTGCCAGCGTTTGTGACACCGCCATTATCCCACTGCAAGATTGGCTGCACCTTGGTGACAAAGCCCGCATTAACACGCCTTCAACGCTGGGTGGCAGCAACTGGCGCTGGCGGCTGGTGCCAAACCAGCTGACCCACCGCTTGGCGCTGCGCATGAAAGAGCAAACCGATTTATACGGCCGCCTTTCACCGGCGTGTGCCCGGCAAAAGAAAGAGCGGCAAGAAATGACGGAACATAAAAAACGGCATTGCCGTTAACCCGTTTTAATAAAAACCGCCGAGGTAACCCATGCTTATTTTAAACCGCCGACAAATGCAAAACGCCGAGGCAGCGGCAGATAAAGCCGGCACCAGCTATGAAACGCTGATGGAAAATGCCGGTAGCGCCACCGCGCAACAGCTGCAAACGGGTGGCGCTGGATATCGCCAGCGGGCTACACTGCGACGACGGCACCGCCTCGCCCGCCACTTTTAACGCCGACATCACCTACACCTATGGCGCTTACAAGCCATGCCATTTCACCGACGAAGGGGCGGCACACAGCGGCACGGTGCATTGTTTGGACATTGGGCTTTTAACGTAAAAACAAGTAAAACCGAATGATGCCTTGCAGCACGCCGCATTTTTGGCAAAGAAAAAACCGACGCACCGCGTCGGTTTTTGTGTGTTTAATATTCCGACGAGGCGGAAAGGCTTGCCGCATCGGTTTCTTCGGGGCCGTCGTCATCGCCGTCAAGTATCGCCATAAACTGGTCGCCGTCGATGGTTTCCTTTTCAATCAAAAAGTCTGCCAATTCATGCAACTTGTCCATGTCTTCCTTGAGAATGTCGATGGCCTTTTGGT
>CAYZSR010000152.1:0-1644 GCA_964479715.1 uncultured Oscillospiraceae bacterium
CTGGAAGGCGGGCGGGTTATCGGCACGCCGTGGCACTACGCTTACCTGAAAATATCCGAAGGGTGCTCCAACGCCTGTTCCTACTGCGCCATCCCCAGCATACGGGGCGGCATGCGCAGCCGCTCGATAGACAGCTGTGTTGACGAGGCACGCTGGCTGGCAGAGCAAGGCGTTAAAGAGCTTATTTTAGTGGCGCAAGACGTTTCCGCCTACGGGCAAGACCAAGGCGAAGCCCGCCTGCCGGAACTGCTGCGCCGCCTTGAAAAAATTGACGGCATTGTTTGGATACGGCTGCTTTATCTGTACCCGGAGCGCATTACCAAGGCGCTTTTACAAACGATGCAGCAAAGCGACAAACTGCTGCCGTACTTTGATTTGCCGATACAACACATCAACGACGACATTCTGCGCTCGATGGGGCGCCAAGGCGACAGCGCCACCATACGCCGGGTGATACAAAACATCCGCACCGCGCTGCCGCAAGCGACGCTGCGCACCACGCTGATTGCCGGCTACCCCGGTGAAACCGAGGCGCAATTTGAAGAGCTGTGCTTATTTATTGAAGAAACACAGTTCGACCGTCTCGGCTGTTTTGCCTACTCCGCCGAGGAGGGCACCCGCGCCGCCGCCATGGCGGGGCAGCTGCCGGAAGAGATAAAGCAAGACCGTGTCGATATTATTATGAGCACCCAAACCGACATTATGGCGGCAAAACAGCTGGCGCTGGTGGGCACCACCCAAATGGTGCTGTGCGACGGATACGATGATTTTTACGAGAAAGTTATCGGGCGCACCCGTCGTGACGCACCTGAGATAGACACTTATGTGTTGCTGGAGCCAAAGATCGATTTAGCGCAAGGAGAGCTTGCCGAGGTATCGATAACCGACACCGACGGCATTGATTTATATGGTACTTTAAACCGCTAGCCGCTACCCACAATATCGGAGGAAGATATGAACCTGCCCAACAAGTTGACAACGCTGCGTGTGTTGCTCGTTCCGCTGTTTATGGTGTTTGCCCAATTCACCGCCATACCGTACTCGTACCTTATTGCTTTTTTGGTTTTCACCGCCGCCGCCATCACCGATTTTTTTGACGGCAAGATAGCGCGGGAACAAAACCAAATTACCGATTTTGGCAAATTTGCCGACCCGCTGGCAGACAAACTGCTTACCACTACCGCCTTTATCTATATGTTGGTAGACGGCGTTTGCAGCCCCGTGGTTCTTATCATCATTTTAACGCGGGAGTTTGCCGTGTCCGGCGTCCGTATGGTGGCCGCCGGCAACGAAGAGGGCGAGGTTATTGCCGCCAACAACTGGGGCAAAGCAAAAACAGTGGTGCAAATGGTGTCCATCATCATGTATTACTTCTTTACGGGCGTTCAACAAACGGGGTGGCTGCCGGTGGACATCGGCGCCCCTATTTATATCGTCACCCACACCTTGTGCTGGGTGGTTGCCGCCATCACCGCCTTTTCGGGGCTGCTGTATCTGTGGCAATACCGCCAGTACATCAACACGGCAAAATAACAACCGCTTTATGTAAAACCGAGGGAGAGATAGTATGAAAATATATAACACCATGACGCGTGAAAAAGAAGAATTTGTACCGTTGCATAAAGACGAGGTGCGCATTTATAT
>CAYZSR010000153.1:0-230 GCA_964479715.1 uncultured Oscillospiraceae bacterium
CACTTTCCTTCGTCGGTGGATGGTGCCGTTGCCGCCACAAAGGAAAAAGGCGTCTGCATTTACATCAATAGCCGTTTCACGGCACGGCACCAACAGCAGCTCTACTGCCGCGCCGTGCTGGAGGTTTTTTTTCTGCAAAATTCCGCGCCACCCGGCACCGCCGCCCACCACCGCTATAATCAGCTGGCCGGTATTTTGCTGCATAGCCTTACCGTTGCCGCCCAAAGGGG
>CAYZSR010000153.1:240-1557 GCA_964479715.1 uncultured Oscillospiraceae bacterium
AGCCCGTTTATTTAACACCTCCTTTTCGTCGTGCCGCTGTCCGCCCTCCGCTTGCCGCATCATTTAACCGCTCGGCGGAGCACTCGTCCGTGTTACCTTCGGTCACCCACCCTAACAACAGGTTGCCGCCGGCTCACTCAAAAAACGCTTCGTCCCTTTCCGCCAAAAGTCCTTTAAGCGCCGCAGATTGCGCCAACCGCACGGACGGCACAGCTCCATCGCACCCTCCTCACACCACCGCTGACGGTTACTCTAAAGAAAACAATACTGCACCGCCTTTTTCGCCACATCTCAACCATCATGGCAGCCACCCCATTGCAAACCATTCCCTTGTCGGCGTCGGCTCAAACCAATCCACAACCCCGCCGCCCCGCCTAAATAACGACACCCTTGCGGCAAATCCTCATCACCGCCACCCGCCGCGCAACAGCAACATCTGCCCGCACGCACTGCAAAAAGCACGGCACCAAACGGCGCTATTATATAACGCGCATAGGCACCGCTTCAGCCCGCACACACCCTATTAAACAAGCAAAAAAGCGGTTTATTTATACATTGTTTACAAATATACCGCTTTTAAGACCCCCACGGGGGCTTGTGCCGCCTGGGTTTCTCATGATATCATACATATAATCAAGATAAATCGCCACGAAAGGAACTCACGTCATGAACACTAAACTTTGGGAGCAAACGGCCGCCTTTCACGGGCACCAATGCCCCGGTCTCGCCATCGGTTTCAAAGCGTGCGAGGCAGCGCAAGAGCAAATGGGGCTAAGCCCCGCCTACGACGAAGAAATCGTCTGCGTCTCTGAAAACGACGCTTGCGGCGTCGACGCCATCCAGTTTCTTATGAGCTGCACCATCGGCAAAGGCAACCTACTGCTGGATTTAACCGGCAAATCGGTCTATACTTTTTATAACCGAGACAAAGAAGAAGCCATGCGCTTTTATTTTAAAGACACCAACCCCAAGGGGCTGGAGCGGCAAGATTATATGCACTACCTGCTGGAAACGCCTGCGAGTGAGCTTTTTAGCTACAAAAAGGTGGATTTTGACCCACCCGAGCGGGCGCGGCTCTTTAATTCGATAACCTGCTCCATTTGTGATGAACGCGCGGCAGAGTCCATGGCACGTTTGCAAGACGGCAAACCTGTTTGCCTCAGCTGCTATAGTGAGTATACCCGCGGCTGGTAAAGACAGGTAAAATCATTTTATGTCGTTGGTAAGTCTTTTTTCACTTAATAATATTAACACTTTATTGCATTAAACAGGTAAAACCATCGTTAAATTCATCTTTTAGCATAAAAACAACGGTGT
>CAYZSR010000154.1:0-1557 GCA_964479715.1 uncultured Oscillospiraceae bacterium
TTTATGCCGATTTAGATCTTGCTCTTTCTTTATTTGATGCGGCAAATTATAAGCTACCGGCACATCAACGGGTTAAGCTGGCGGCAGGTGGCTTTCCACATTGGCGGCGGCAACACCGAAGACGGGGTGCGCATGCAGTACAAACGCTTTTTAGAAAGGCAATAACACAAAAAATGGGCGAAAGGGACGATTAGAAAATTATTTGTACAGCTGTACAAAATTCTTTGTAGAACGGCTGTTTTGCCCGCAGAGAAAAGGAAGGAATAATTGGCGCCGACTAAAAAAGTGACGGTGGGGTGGTTTGCGGCCGACGCTTGCCGTGCAAAAAATGCCTGCGGCGTGACGTGATGTAAAATAAGCGGCGGTGTGCCAGAGAATGTGCCACCTTTTAAGCGGCGAGGCATTAATTAGGACGGCTGTGCAATTACACCATAGTTACCCTGAAAAACGAGGTGTTGCGGTGGTGGTAAGAGCGTTGAAAACCACGCTAGGCGGCTGAAAGCGGTAGGCAAAATCAGTATTTGGGGCGGGGGTTTTACTGTACCAAAACAAAGGGGTTCTTTTTGTTCGCCGCCGCTGTGTTACAGTGTATTTGTGGGGGTAGCGGCACTGAAAAAACAGCGGGGTGATGGCAAAATGGACCGAGAAAAAAGCGATACATCGACAATGAACGAGTGGCTGCGCCGTGTGGTGGAAGTGGATGTGCGGGATTTTTTAGAGTGGGGCAGCGAAGAAAAGCCGGTACTTTACGGCGGCAAGCCGGTGACGATGCCCGATGACGGGCGTGTTTTAAAGCAGACGCAGCCCTATTTGCGCCTGAAAAACACCGCTGATTTTGACGGCGACCTGGTGGCTGAAATGCGGCAAAATACCCATGGCATCAGCGTGAAATTTTACGATAAAATGAAGGCGGCAAACCTGCTTTTAAAGGCGCCGCAGGACGGTGGCGGCGAGCGGTATGACTACGCGCGGTTTGTGCAAACCGAGCCCGATGCGGGTGCCGAGGCGTACCGCCACGACATGGGCTGGGCGGTGAACGCCGCCTATTATCCGTTTTTGCAGGCGGGCGCGCGAACGCAGCTGTTTTTTGGCGGGGCGGCGTCGGGTAAATCGTACTTTTTGGCGCAGCGGTTGGTTGCCGATTTGCTGGCGGGGCGCAACTATTTGGTGGCCCGCAACGTGGCGCAAACGGTGCACACCAGCGTGTTTAACCAGATTGTAAAAGCCGTTGACGACATGGGGCTGCGCGGTAAATTTCACATCCACAAGGCGCAGCCGCTGATAACCTGTGCGGAAAACGGCGCCCAGTGCCTTTTTACCGGGTTGGATGACGTTGAAAAGGTGAAATCCATTACGCCGGAGAAAGGGGTTATCACCGATTTGTGGCTGGAGGAAGCCACCGAAACCACCGAGGGTGCCTACCGCCAGCTGACCAAGCGGCTGCGCGGCTTTACCAAAGAGAAAACCGAAAAGCGGGTGACGCTGAGTTTTAACCCGATAACCAAAAACCATTGGCTATACCGTGAGTTTTTTGGCGGTTGGAAAAGTGGGCAGCGG
>CAYZSR010000155.1:0-1505 GCA_964479715.1 uncultured Oscillospiraceae bacterium
AGGTGGAAGGGCACGACGCCGTGTGGGTGGGCTACCGCTTTACCGATGTGTGTGACGCCCTGGGTATTGAACTGCCTGAAAGCATTCGCCTCAATGCTGAGGATGGCTTCAGCCAGTCTTTTGACACAAAGAACATTGACGACAACACCATGCTGGCGCTTTCGCGTGATGGCAACAGCGACGACGCCCCCTATTTTGCCCCTTGTTCTATGCTGATTAACGCAAACTACACAAAATACCTCGCCGCTATTGAGCTGGCTTAAAAATGAATAACACCGTGAATTATAACGGCCAAAAAAAACGCTTAGAGGTATTTACCTCTAAGCGCAATTTTGTTTTTAAAAAGCCGGGCGAACAATATGTTTATAAATGCCACACACAGCCCACCGCCGCTAAAAATGAAGCGCACTTTCTGCGGCATTTAGCGGCGAGCAACGTACCTGTGCCGGTGGTGCGCCACTGTGTGGGGCGTGTTGTGGTTATGCGCCAGCTACCGGGGCAGCCCCTGCCTGACTGGCTTTGCAACACACCGACAGCGCCCGACATAACCGCCACCGCCCGCCATCTTGTGGGCTGGTTAAAGGCTTTCTACAGGGCGGTAAACCACCCACAGACGGGTGAACACCGCGGCGACGTCAACGGGCGCAACTTTTTGATTGACGGCGACATCGTCTGGGGTGTCGATTTTGAAGAACGCTGCCACGGCACTCGCGAAGCGGATATTGGGCGCCTTATTGCCTTTGTTGAAAGTTACAACAATTGCGACGAAAGGGTAGCGGCACAGCTTTCTAAAGAACTAGCGGTACACAGCGTTGCAACGCTTGGCGTTAGCCCCCAGCTAATTGAAACGGAAAAAACAAAAGAACTTGCCGCCATGGAAAAACGCCGACGCAACAAATAGATATTGCTAAAAACAAAAGAGCACCAATCGGTTGAGTACTTTTTGCTCCTTAGTGAGCGCCTACTCGGCAGGGCGTATTGTAACGCTGTCGCCCTTTTGAATGGCGCCGCCTTTTTCAGCAAAGCCGAAAGCGCACTGCGTGCGCATGGGGCAGGCAGCTCTGTCCTCAATGGGGCAATCTAAAAAGCATTCTTTGCCGGCTTGCTCTATAACCACCACCGTGTCCCCTATCAGCAATCGGTCGCCCGCACGCAAAGCGCTGTAATCCAAACCTTTGGTTTTAAGGTTGGCGGTAAATTTGCTGGTGCAAAAACCGGCCAGCCCTTTCGCCTCTATTTCAGCGGCTATCTCGTCCGCCATAAAAGACAAAGCACGGCTGGTGGCGTCTGCGTAATAATCACCTGAAAGGCCGCCGCCCGTCTGCAACGTAGCACTTTCCACCATCTGGCGCGGCGCCTTCTTTGCTTTTGATAAACCTATTTCTATAAGTGTTGCCATAAGCCTCTCCGTTCATCTACTGTGATGGCTGCGAACGCTTGTATTATACGCCGCAACAAATAGAACGGCAAGGCCGTTCCCACCTTCTACCACTAGACTCTGTCTT